>JAACFE010000032.1 GCA_009937525.1 Gammaproteobacteria bacterium | reverse complement strand
GCCTTGCGTCGCAGCAAAATGGCCGCCGCTGCGGCGACCGGCTGATCGTCAACAGGCCCTAGCCCATGTGGAAAAACAAACATGTCATCATCGCGCTGATCGTGGCGCCCATCCTCGCAATCCTGGCCTGGTTTGCCGTCGGCCAGATCGCCGGTGAGAAGGCGCAGGTCGCGGAGCCGGGTGGCGCGTATCCGCTGGTCGCCCGCTCGAATTGCCGCTGGGAAAGCGGTGAGTGCGAACTGGTCAACAACGACCTGAAGATGACTATCCTGCCGCTGGAACTCGGAGCGCAGTACACCAGACTCTCGTTGGATTCCGAATTTCCGCTGGCTCAGGCGACGTTCGCCTTGCTGTCGGATGGTAACGAAGTCGTCGCAAGCGCCGAGTACGACGCGTCACCCGATGCCGCGGCGCAGATGACGGTTACCATACCCACGTACGCGGATCCGGAGGGCATGCTACGGGTCGCCGTGACGGTGCGGGAATCGCTGTATTTTGCCGAGGTGCCGGTGGTCTTCATGCGGCCGGAAGAGCGGCGATTCAGCCGCTAGCGGGAATTAAGACATTCTGTGATACGCCAGTGACCAGGTACGACGAGACCCTGTGCTCGGAACACCTCCATGTTGCGCTGGAGGCTGCGCGTGTGGCCGGCAAGATCAGCCGCGATTACTACCAGGGCAACTTCACCGTCGAGACCAAAGCCGACATGACGCCCGTCACGCAGGCCGACGTCGAATGCGAGGCGGCGATCCGGGAGACCATACTCGGGCGCTTCCCCGACCACGGCATCTATGGCGAGGAGATGGGGCGGACGCAGGGTGACGCCGAGTTCCTCTGGTTGGTCGATCCCATCGACGGCACCAAGGGCTTCGTGCGGCAGTATCCCTTCTTTTCCACGCAGATCGCGCTCATGCACAACGGCGAGATCGTGTTGGGCGTGTCCAGCGCCCCGATGATGCAGGAGCTGGCCTGGGCGGAGAGAGGCGTGGGTGCCTACCTGGGCGGCGAGCGGCTTGCCGTCAGCAGCATCGAAGACCCGCAGCGGGCATCCGTTTCGACGGGCAACCTGAAGTCACTCGCGACGAGCGACGGCTGGGAGAGGCTGGGCGACATCGTTGCCGCGGCCGACCGCATCCGCGGCTACGGCGACTTCTATCACTACCATCTGCTCGCGGCAGGCAAGATCGAGGCAGTGATCGAGTCGGACGTCAATATTCTCGACATCGCGGCGCTGTCGGTGCTGGTGACCGAGGCGGGCGGCGTATTCACGGACCTCAACGGCAATCCTCCGGGGCTGGAGACGCGATCGGTACTCGCCGCAAACCCGATGCTGCATGCGCGTTACCTCGGGTTGCTCCGGGGCTTCGTCGGCTGAGCCGGAAATCAGGGCCGGCTGCCGCCGGCAACGAACAGCCGCCGGTCCCGCCAGCTGACGGCTTCCATCGGCGTTTCGAACACGGCCTCGAGCCGTTCCTCGTCCAGCACCTCGTCGGTCGTCCCGAACTCCCAGCGGCCATCGCCGAACAGGAGCAGACATCGATCGGCGACTCGGGCCGCGAGGTTTATGTCGTGCAGGCTCGCGACCACGCCCGCGCCGTCGTCGGCGATGCGGCGGAATATCCGCAACGTGTCGACCTGGTGTTGCGGATCCAGGTGATTCGTCGGCTCGTCGAGGAGGTAGACGTCGGGCGATTGGGTCAGGACCTGTGCGATCGCAAGGCGCCGGCGTTCCCCTCCCGACAGTGACAGGACATCACGATCCGCCAGGTCCCCGATACCGACCATCGCGAGCGACTCACGTGCGAGATCGTAATCCCGTTGCGACTCCCAGCGGAAACGCCCGATATGCGGATGGCGGCCGACGAGCGCGGTATCGAGCACCGTTGCCGGAAAGATGTCGTCGGTATCCTGCGGCAACAGGGCCAGGCGCCTGGCGACCTGTTGTCTCCCCAGCGACGTTATCGCCTCGTTACCGAGGCGGATGGCACCCCCGTCAGGCTGCCGCAGACCGGCAAGCGTGAGCAAGGACAGTGTCTTGCCGGTGCCGTTACGGCCGAGCACGGCGACGAACTCGCCGCGGTTCAGCGTCATCTCGAGGGCTTCGACCAGTCTGCGTCCGGGAACGCGGACGCAGAGCCCCGATACCTCGAGCAGTCCGGTGTCGTTAGCGCGCATTCCGACAGCCTAGCCCAGCGACAGCGGCGGAGGAAGCGCGCATACGACTATTTCGCCAGGCGAATTTCCCGTGCCGTCAAAGGGCCTATGACGGCGTAGCCGAGGTTTTGCGGCACCAACGCGTCGTCGTGGGCGATCGGGATACGACCACCCATGATCTCTGCCTTAACCTGCGGATAGAGCGGGGTACGGTCCGGCTCGGCGAGGCCGTGGGGTGCGAGCGGCATCGCGTTGGTGGGATCGTATTTGTCCGTGGCACCGAGCGTGTGCAGGAATTCATGGGCGATGACCACGTTGTTCCTGCCGACCAGCCTGCGGCTGGCGTATCCGTTGACGACGCCGAACATGCCTTTCTGTATCCCGACCGAGTTTTCGAGAGCGAGCGTGGTCTTCGGGCTGTGGTAGCGGACGAAAATTCTCACGTCGGGATCGATACGATCCTGGTCGTCGGTTACGCCCGACATCCACCATCGCATCCTGAGCGACCAGAGCATGACGTCCAGAATGCTGGTGCTGTCGTCGATCGCCGGCGGTTGCTCGGCAATCGGCTTGCCCAGTTCGACGCGGACCGGCCGTTCGAGGCTACGGCCGTAGCGCCGGACCTCCCGGGCCACGAATTCCTCTATGCCCGCGAACGTCTCCACACGAAGTCCGTCGATGTAGTCTTCGCTGGCCTCACTGCCGTCGCCGTTGATCGGATAGATCTTCACCCAAAGGCTGTTGTTCCAGTCCGTGCTGCGCAGTTGCGTGAGCCAGGTGCCCGTGGCGACCATGAACAGGATGAACAGCAGGATCGCGATACGTACGGCTTTCAGCATGCGGGACTGGTTCCGGACCAGAGATAGACCGATTAGGCCACAGCGGTCCTGGAAACACCGCAGAACAGGTCGCAGTTCGGCAGTGCCGTCGCCCGGCAATAAAAAACCCCGCGGCGTGAGCGGCGGGGTCAAACTCTCTTTTTGGTAAAAGAGGTAACTGCAAAATCGGTGATCGGATACAGATATCTTATTGTTTTGGATCTGGATCTTGTTATTTTTATAGTTATTGTTCTTCTGGCGTCTAAATCCTGAGTCTGTTCCTTGTGTGCCACCGAGCACAGTTACACTTCGCTTGGGCAAGCATATAAAAGCAAGACCTGTGCCAACCCGTGCAAGGCGGTTGGGTTTTCAATGCTTTAGCGCTCGGTAGACAATTCACCGGCGGAGCGGAAAACCGCTCTTGTAAAAAAAACCGACACATTTGTTGCGTCGCACATCACACACGATCGGCAGAATCTCCGATAATCCATTGAAAATTATACGTTTAAGCGTGCAGCCTCGCGCGCCCACGGGCGCGGGCTGCGCGCGGCGCGCAAAAATTGCCGTTTTTCATAGGGGCACCCGCTGCAAGCCGGACTTTGCGGGCGGTTTGTCAAATAATTCGACGCTCGGACGTTTCCTGATTCGATCGATCAGACCGATGGTGCTGAAGAAGCGGCCATTTCGTACGACGCCCACGACGTTGAGGGCGGTTTCGATGTCGGCGAGCGGGTCGCCATCCACGATGACGAGATCGGCGAGGCTGCCGACCGCAATGCGACCCAGCTGCAGCCCGACACCGAGGGCCGATGCTGCGTTTACGCCAGCGGCGCGCAAGGCCTGTTCCGGCGTGAGCCCGGCAGCGGCGAGCGCGCGGAACTCCGCGTGCAGGCCGAGACCCGCCGGCAGGCCATTGGGCTTGCTGCCGAGCACTACTGTCGTTTTGCCACTGTCCAGTCGCGGTGGCCCCGCGAACCTGCGCACGGGGGCGAAACTGTCGCCGAGCAGGCCGGCCTGCCGCGATGCGAGCAATGCATCAAGGCCCGGCGTCTGCACATCGGCGAGGCCGGAGACGATGATGACCGGTTCGCTGCTGCCGGCGGCCAGTTTCATGTCCCGGTACTGGTGGCCGCCTCGGGAACCGGGCAGCGCGGCGCCACCGAGCAGCAGCGATGCGCCGGAGCCCAGGGCGGCCTGCCAGGTTTCGGCGAGCACCGGCACGCCCTGCTGTTGCCACTGTTCGACCGCAAGCTGCTGCTCCATGCCCGAGTCCATGTCACCGGACAGGGTCACCAGCCACGGGACGGTATCGTCCGAGCCGTCGGCGGGCCTGGCTTCGAGAACCCGCGGGCCCGGGACCTCCGCGCCTGACCAGCGCCGGCTGAGGGCATCGGCGTCGCCGTGAGCCGCGATCAGGGTCGTAACGCCACAGGACAGCAGCGCGGGGCCGAGCCGCTCGTCTGCGGTTGCCGGGAGCGACGCGTAGCCGTCGATAAAACCCGGCAGCACCGTGAGATCGCCCATGTCCACAACCACGGAGCCCGAGCGATCCTGCTGCGGCTCGATGGCGACGATGCGTCCGCCCTCGATCAGTATGTCGAGTCCCTCACGGTAGCCGCCACCGGTACCGTCGAACAGTCTCGCGGCACGCACGACCAGCTTGCCATCCGGCTCGTCGATGACGGGCACGTTGCGAACGGGCCGGGTCTTCGGTGCCTGCGCTACCGGCCGGCCGACGGTGGCGCGGAACGGCACCGTCCTGGATACCCAGGAATTGAACTGCCGGGTGCGAATCCGGTTGTTCGCCGTGTACAGCATCTGTTGCCGGTCGATCCACACCACCGGTGCGTTGAACAGTTCCGTATCGTCGATAAGGACGCGTTCGAGCAACGGGTCCGACAGGATCAGCATGTTGACACTCACGCCATCGCCGGTTTCGCGCGCGAATGTCACGAGGCTGCCGTCAGGGCGCCAGGACGGCGCCGACAAGCGTTGCTCCGACGTGATGAGTACGCGGTCGGCTTCCCCGAAACGACGCAGCATAAGCGCCCAGCGGTCATCGTGATAACTGACGTAGACCAGATTGCGGCCGTCGGCGGACCAGGCCGCTTCGCTCTCGTCGCCAGGGAGGCTGGTAATGCGCCAGGACACTCCCGTGGGTACGTCCAGTTCCCACAGGTCGAGGCCGGTGTCGCGCCGCTGCGACGAGAAGACGATGCGCTCGCCATCGGGGTGCCACTCCGGTTGCCGGTCCGAGTGGTGCCCCTCGCCGAGCGAGCGCACTTCGTCACTGGCAAGGTCGTACAGGTAGAGACCGCTGCGCTGCTCGGACCGTGCCTCGAAGACGATGCCGGTGGCGTCCGGGGACCAGCGCGGGCGTTCCGCCGGCAACGGGCCTGCATCGATTGCTGCGGCAGTTCCGCCCTTCAGGGGCAGAATCCAGATGCCACCCAGCAGGTCCATGACAATGCGGCCGTCGGCAGACACGTCGACGCTGATGTCGCTGCCTTCGGTGAGCGTCACCTGTGCGAGAGCGGACTCGCAGCAGGCGAGTGCCGCCAGCAGCATTGCCATCTCTTTAGCTCGCACGTTCCACCCGCACGGACTGATATCCATCAGTGTCCACATCGACGACAACCCCCATCGGCTGGCAGCAGACCTGGCAGTCTTCAATGTAAGTCTGCGAGCCGGCAGAGAAGTCGACCACGATCGATATCGCCTCTGCGCAGAACGGGCAATGGCAGTACTCTTCGGAGACCAGTTCGCTCATCGCTACTCTTAATCAGGGCTGCAGCCGGGTTCCCCGCCACTCACCGGTGACGAAGTCGTGTTCGTCCTTCCTGTCGAGTGCACGTTGCCAGCGTCCTCGATCATGAATCCGATCCCTGCCCTCGATCCACAATTCGATAGCGCTCGCCCATACGCGCACGCCGCCCCAATGGCCGGGACGGGGGATGACCGGGCGGTCGATGCCTCCTATGGACTGCAGGTCATCGCTGACGTTCAGTCCGAGTTCCTTCGCCCGCTCGCGGAGCTGATGGAGCAGTGCGTCGCGTGACGCGATCGGGGCACTCTGGTTGCTGCCCCACGCGCCGAGCTGGCTGCCCCAGTTCCGGCTCGCAAAATAGGCATTGCTTTCTGCCCCGGGCGACAGTGCCGCGATCCCCTCGATGCGGATCTGGCGGCCGAGGGCATCCCAATGAAACGTGACGGCAACTCGCGGATTCACCTGGAGCTCGCAGACCTTGCGTGAATGGTAGTTCGTGTAGAAGACCAGATAGCCCGGGTCCGGGACAAAGTCCTTGCAGAGCACGACTCGCGCTGATGGCTGGCCCTCGTCCCCGACCGTGACGAGCGTCATCGAATTCGGGTTGCGCTGCACCTCCTGTCTCGTTGCCTCTTCGAGCCATGCCGCCGCCCAGTGCATGGGATTCCCGGGCAACTCGTCCGGAAGCTGATGCGCAAGATAAGGGTTGGTCAATCCGCTCTCCACCGCCATGATTTTCTGGCAGTCACCAGCGGCGCAGACTATCAAACGGACTGCAAGGGATCACGCATCAGAGACAAAAATGCCGCCCTCGCGGCGAGCGTCCGCGGCCACGTCGAATCCCAGCCCGCGGCTGAACGCAGCGACACTCACCCCGCCGAAATACATGTTGATATCCGGAAACGCATGCAACGGCAGGTCGGACTCCGGCATGTCCAGTCCCGGCTCCGCCCGCAAGCAGTCGGCCTCACCCGTCGTGTCGACATGAATCCGCGGGTGGGCAATCGCTTCGGCAAGCGGCATGCCGAACTGCAGCAGGTTGACGAGGACCTGGTGGATCGCCGTCGTGATGCGGTCGGCGCCCGGCGAGCCTATCGCCATGACCGAATCCTCGCTGCGCGCAACGGTGGGTGCCATGTTCGACGGCAGGCGTTCACCGGGAGTACGGGAATCGACGTCGCGCCGGTTGAGTTCGATCTCGCCGAGCCCGTTGTTCAGCCACAGGCCCGTGCCGTCCGGCATTTCTCCGGAGCCGTAACCGGACGATGCGGTGACCGCGCAGCCGATGCCCGAGTCGTCGACCGCCGAGGCGTGCACCGTCGATGACGACGACCACTGCGACAGGAGCTGTCCCTGCCGGGCTGTCCGGATGAGTGCCGTAGCCTCGCCATGGACGTCATCAGCCTTGTCGAGACGGTGGCGACGAAAGTCCAGGCACGCCCGCTGCACACGGATCAGCTTGTCGAGCGACGTGCTGTCCCAGTCACTGGCGTGCAGGTCGCCGCAGGCGAGCAGCATGGCTGTCAGTACGGCTCCCCCGATGGCCGGCGGCGGATTGGTGGCGATATGCCAGTCGTCAACGTCGGCGACCAGGGCAGGGCGCTCGAGCGCCTCGTAACTTGCCAGGTCGTCTCGCGTCAGGGCACCGCCCCCTTTGCGTACGTGCGAGGAGATGGCTTCGGCCAGCTCACCCTCGTAGAAGACCGCGGCGCCGTCGTTTGCGATCGCCGCAAGGCTGTCCGCCAGGTGCGGGACGCGTATCGAGCTGCCGCGTTCGTAAAGCCTGCCATGCTCGTCATGCAGAGCGGCGTAACCGTCGCTGCTGCGATTGAAGATCAGATCACCGCTGTAGCCGAGATAGTAGCGACAGGCCGCCGGCAGCGGGAACCCGGAGCGGACGACCTCGATGGTCGGCCGGAACAGCTCGCTCCACGGCAGGCTGCCGAAGCGCCGCCACGCCCGGTCGACCGCGGCCAGCGCGCCGGGGATGGCCACCGAGCCCGGACCGACGATCGTCGAAATGCCGCCGCCGTAGTCGATCCGGACCGGTACCTTGCCCTTGCCGCGTTCGTCGTCAGGTAGACCGAGTCCCGGTACCGCGTGGTTGCCGTCGAAGGTCACCGGATCGTGGCCCGGCGCCCAGACCGTGACGTACGCCCCGCCGGCAAGCGCGCACACGCCCGGTTCCGTGTTCATCGACATGAGCGCCGTAGCGAGCGCGCAATCCACGGCATTGCCGCCCGCGTCGGCGACCTCACGGGCAGCATCGGCGGCGATCGCAGAAGTCGTAGCGACGGCGACGCGGGTCACGACCGGACAACCTCAGTAATGGATGACGGAGCGAATACTCTTGCCTTCGTGCATCAGGTCGAAGGCCTTGTTGATCTCTTCCAGCGGCATCGTGTAAGTGATGAACTCGTCAATCCTGATCTCGCCTTTCATGTACTGGTCGACCATGCCGGGCAGCTGCGAACGTCCCTTGCAACCGCCGAAGGCAGTGCCTCGCCAGACCCGCCCGGTAACGAGCTGGAACGGCCGCGTGGAGATTTCCTGGCCGGCTCCCGCAACGCCGACGATGACCGACTCGCCCCAGCCCTTGTGGCAGCATTCGAGCGCAGAGCGCATGAGATCCACGTTACCGACACACTCGAAGGAATAGTCCACACCGCCGTTGGTGAGTTCCACCACGACGTCCTGGATCGGGGCGTCGTAGTCACGCGGATTCACGGTGTCGGTCGCGCCGAGTTGCTTCGCGAGTTCGAACTTGTCCGGGTTGATGTCGATGGCAAGAATGCGCCCGGCCTTCGCCATCGTTGCTCCCTGGATGGCGCTCAAGCCGACGCCGCCGAGCCCGAAGACGGCGACGCTCGCGCCGGGTTCGACCCTGGCCGTGTTGAGCACCGCGCCGATACCCGTGGTGATGCCGCAGCCCAGCAGACAGACTTTCTCCAGCGGGGCCTCCTTGCTGATCTTCGCGACGGCGATCTCGGGCAGCACCGTGTATTCGCTGAACGTCGACGTTCCCATGTAATGGTGGATCGATTTTCCGTTAACCGAAAAGCGCGACGTCCCGTCGGGCATGAGACCACGGCCCTGAGTCACGCGTATCGCCTGGCACAAATTCGTCTTGCCGGAGGTGCAGAATTCGCACTCGCCGCACTCCGGTGTGTACAGGGGAATCACGTGGTCACCCACCGCAACGGACGTGACGCCCGCGCCGACCTCTTCCACCACGGCACCACCTTCATGGCCCAATACGGCGGGAAACAATCCTTCGGGATCCTCGCCGGACAGCGTGAACGCATCGGTGTGGCACACGCCGGTCGCCACGTTTCTCAGGAGCACTTCACCTGCCTTCGGCCCTTCGAGTTCGATCTCTTCGATTTCCAGGGGCTTGCCTGCCTCCCAGGCTACTGCTGCACGTGTTCTCATCGTCGTATCGCTCCGCCGCGTGTTCTGTTTCGTTGTTCGACAGCTGCCCGGATATTCGCACGATTGGCCGGCCGGCGACAGTGCAAGCCGCCGCCACGGCGTCGTAACGTCGTTCATTTCGCGTTCATAAAATCAGGCAAAACAGTGGCTTGCATTAAGCGCCCGTTCATGCCGCCGCAGCTAATCTGGCCCCGAACTCGACAGTACCGGAGGTCATCATGCTCAAGTCAATCGGCACGCTCACCGTCATGTGCGGTATTTGCCTGGGCGCAGCCCAGGCGGCATCGGCGAACGATCGCGGTTACGATCGTTACGAATCGCCGCGTCACCACTACGTGACCATCCATCGCGACTGGTACATGCCGGCGAGGCTGAGGCACGACCGGGGTTTCCGCTTCTGGTATCACCGCACGTCGCTGCGACACAATCATCATCTCGCTTGGTGGCAGCTCTTCGAGATCTACCGTCTCGAGCGGCGCTACGATCATCGCCGACACCATGTCGTGCACTACGGTTCACGGCATCACGACTACGACTGGTACCGGCGCTACTGGCACAAGCACGATCGCCATCACCAGGACCGGCGGGGCCACTCGAAGCGGAAACGGCATCACGAGCCGAAGTACCAGGCGAGGCAGGATTCGCGCCGGGGTTATCGCGACCACGACTGAAGGGGTTGCCGGCCTTGCTCACGTTTGCTCGAGTCCTGTAAAAGAGGGCTCTGTACCTTGCAGCAAGAGCTAACGGAAACGCATGAACCTGGAAAACCTTCGCGAGGCGCTGTCGGATGTCGATCGGCAGATCATTGAGCTGATCGCGGAAAGACAGCGCATCGTCGGCGACATCGGTCAGAGCAAACTGACGCAGGGCACGGCGACGCGCGATTTCGCGCGGGAAAAAGATGTTGTCGACAGGGGTCGCGCCCAGGCCGAAGCGGTCGGCATCGACCCGGACCTGGCCGAGACGGTTCTCACCACCCTGATCCGTTCCTCGCTGGCCAGCCAGGAGCGCGATCGGGTGATCGCGGAGGGCAAGGGCAATGGCAGGCGCGTCCTCGTGATCGGCGGTGCGGGCAAGATGGGCGGCTGGTTTGTCGATTTCTTCGCGAGCCAGGGTTTCGAGACCACGATTGCGGACGCATCCGCCGAGGATGCGCCGGGCGTATTCCGGAACTGGACCGACGCGGGCGTCGACTACGACGTTATCGTCGTTGCGACACCGCTCGCCGTATCGGGGCGCATACTCGCGCAGCTCGCGGTATTGAAACCGCCCGGCCTGGTATTCGACATCGGTTCGCTCAAGACGCCGCTGATCGACGGCCTGCGCGAACTGCAGCAGGCAGGCTGCAAGGTCACGTCGCTGCATCCGATGTTCGGCCCGGACACCCGGCTGCTTTCCGGACGCCACCTCATCGTCTGCGACGCCGGCTGTGCAGAGGCGACGGCCGAGGCGCAAGCCCTGTTCTCGGCGACGATGGTGGAACAACTCGACATGGGCCTCGACGACCATGACCGCCTGATCGCGTATGTGCTGGGCCTGTCGCACGCGCTCAACATCGCATTCTTTACGGCGCTCGCCGAGAGCGGAGAGGCGGCGCCCAGGCTCGCCCGGATGTCCTCGACGACCTTCGATTCGCAACTGCTCGTATCCGGCGACGTGGCGCACGACAACCCTCACCTTTACTTCGAGATCCAGCACCTGAACCGCTTCGGCCTCGGCCCGCTGGACGCGCTCGTCGACGCCGCGAGACGCATCCGGGAACTGGTCGCGAGCGGCGACGAGCAGGGCTTCGTCGAGATGATGCAGCGGGGACGGGAGTACCTGGCACTGCGCAGCTGAGGTCGCGCCGGTTTTGCGGGGCCGTCGTGCGACGCCGCCGGCCGATTCTGGTAAAAGAATCGTCCGTCGTCCCGAAGGATCCCCGTTGCATGCATACCGCAGAAGAACTCGAGGCAAAACTCGCGGTAGCGGAGGCGCGGCTCGAGGCCCTGACGGCGCAGGCCCGGCAGAACGACGAGAAGCTCAGGTGCTCGCAACGGCGCGAATTGCAGTTGCTGCAGGCGCCGGATCTCGACAGCCTGCTGCAGGAAATGACGGATGGCCTGCGAGACAGTTTCGAACTGCAGTCCGTGAGCGTCGTGCTCCGGGACCCCGGCCACGACATTCGCCACCTGCTGCTCGTATCGGACACGGACCGCTATCCGAACCTGATTTTCGTCGACACGCTCCTCGGGCTGGCGCCGCAATACATCGCCTTGCGGCGTCCGTGGCTGGGCCCGTTCGCTGCCTGTGACCACGGCATGATCGTTGCGCCGCCGGGGGACCTCGCCAGCATCGCGATGATCCCGCTTCGCTGTCGCGACGAACTGATCGGTAGCATCAACCTCGGCAGCGCCGACGTGAATCGATATACCGCGAATCACGCAAGCGACTTCCTCGCACGCCTCGGGGCGATCGCGTCGTTTTGCATCGAAAACGCGGTTAACCGGGCGCGCCTGCGTCGCAGCGGGTTCACCGACGTCCTGACCGGCTGGCATAACCGCCGCTACCTGCAGGCGCGCATGAAGGAAGAGCTCGCCCGGGCATGCAGGGAAGGCAGCCGGCTCGTCTGCATGATGCTGGACGTGGATCACTTCAAACGGGTCAATGACACCTTCGGGCATGCCGCCGGAGACAGCGTGTTGCGGGAACTGGCCCAGCGGATCGACGCCGAGGTCCGTGCCAGCGACGTTGCGGCCCGTTTTGGCGGTGAGGAGTTCGTCATCCTGCTTCCTGCCACCACGAGTTCCGACGGAAGACATCTCGCGGAACGCATTCGCAATGCCGTTGCCGCCGCGCCGTTCGGGTTGCCGGAGGGCGGGGACGTAACTGTCACCGTTTCGATCGGGATTGCGGAGTTCGCGCCCGGGGCCGGCGGCACGGACCTGAAATCGCTGGGCGAGGCGCTTGTCGCGAGAGCCGACGTGGCGCTCTATGAGGCAAAGGCGGCGGGGCGCGACCGCGTCGTCGTGGAGGCGGCATGAAACGGACGGCGGCGACTCTGATCGTAGTGTTCTCCCTGGGTGCGTGTGAACAGCCCGTCCAGGAAACGCCACAGAAGAATGCGCGACCTGAACCGGTCGTCGTCTACGTGTCCTACGAGGACCAGGATTACCTGCCGTCGCTGTTCACGGGATTCACTCGCGAGACCGGCATTCCGGTCTCGGTCCGGCACCGGCCCGAGCGGCAGATCGTCGACGAGGTCGTCGAGAAGCGCGGCTCGACACCCGCTGACGTGCTGTTGACGCGTTCGGTTCACGGCGTCTGGCGCGCGGCCGACGAAGGCGCCTTGCGCCCGTTGCAGTCGGACGAGGTTCCCGGCGCGGTGCCCGACTGGCTGCGGGACCCGGATAACTACTGGACCGCGATCGGACTGAGTTCGATCGAGGTCGTGTGCAATGCGCAAAGCCCGGCCGATTGCGCTTCGGTCGTGAACTACCAGGACCTCGGCAAACCCGAATTCAGGGGGCGGCTTTGTCTTTCCGTATCCTCGCTCGCCGCCAACCGGACGCTGATCGCCGCGCTGATCGCCGATCACGGAGTGCGACCGGCCGAATTGATCGTGCGCGGCTGGATCGCAAATCTTGCGTTGCCGCCTTTCGAGACCGAGGCGGCGCTGCTGGAAGCCGTCGAGTCGGCGACCTGCGGCGTCGGTGTCGCCTCGGGACCCGCGTTGCACGATTTCGGCTGGCCGACGGATGCGGCGACCTGGCCGCAGCCGGGCTACGTCGACGTCGCGGCGGTGGGTATCGGGCGGCACGCGCGCAGCCCGGATGCCGCGCGAAGGCTGGTGGAGTGGCTGGTCGAACACGCTGCCCAGGCCGCGCAAACTGACGCCATCGGCCTGCGGCCCGTCGACCCCCGAATGGCGCAGGCCCGGCAAGGCTTCCCGACGCCGGAAAGCAGGCGCAACGTGGGTGTCTCAGGCCTTTACGAGACGGACGCGGTGAAACTCGCCGAGCGCGCCCGCTGGCGCTAGCGGTACTGCCGGCTGCGGCTCATCAGGACAAGGAACAGCGGCACGCCGATTGCGGCGGTCAGCGCGCCGACGGGAAGCTGCCTCGGGGCAAGCAGGGTCCGCGCCAGCGTATCCGCGATGACGAGCAGGACGCCGCCCGCAAGCGCCGAGGCCGGCACGACGATGCGATGATCGCTGCCGGCGAACATACGGACGAGGTGAGGAATCACCAGGCCGATAAAGCCAATGACACCAACGCTCGTTACCGCGAACGCGGTTGCAAGCGATGCGGTCGCAAAGATCAGGTAACGAAAGGCCGTCACGGGCATACCGACGATCGCGGCCTGCAGCTCGCCACGGGCGAGTACATTCAGGTCCCTCGATGCGAGTGTGGCTGCCGCCGTCAATCCCAGTAACAGCCACAGTTCGCGTGCCGGTTCGTACGCAAAGCTCAGGTCGCCCATCAGCCAGAACAGCATGCCCCGCAGCTGCTGATCGGGGCTCAGGGCCAGAAGCAGCGTCGTTGCCGCGCTGAACCCGGCAGCGAGGACGACGCCGGTCAGCAAAAGACGCGCCGGCGTCCATGCGCCGGTGCCGTGGGCGATCGAGAAGACCAGCAGGGTTGCGCCCATGGCGCCGCCGAAAGCCGCGGCATCGACGGCAATACTCGACAGGCCGAAAAGCATGCAGATCAGGGCCGCAACCGCGGCGCCGCCGGAGGTGCCGAGAATGTAGGGCTCTGCCAGCGGATTGCGCAGCAGTACCTGCATCAGCACGCCGGCAACGGCGAGCAGCCCGCCGACTGCGAATGCGCTCAATGCACGCGGCAGGCGCAGGTCGAGGACGAGCGTACGAACCTGTTCAGGGGCCTGTCCCCGGAACACGGCCAGGCTGTCGGCGATCCCGATATCCGCACTGCCGGAGCCCAGGGCGAGCAGTATTGCGCCGACCGCGACTGCGGCAAGCCCCGCGAACAGCAGTATCGATCGGGTTGCGAACAAAGATGACTCCTGGCGGCGACTGATTCGTGTAAAGTTATCGGCAGTTGAAGAGTTTAATACGGTTGCGATGAATAGCGACTGGATCGATGATGAGGGATTCCGCGCCAATGTCGGAATCATCCTCGCGGATGACCGTGGCAAGCTGATGATTGGCGGTCGGGTCGGTAGCAAGGGATGGCAGTTCCCGCAAGGCGGTATGCTGCGGGGCGAAGACGCCCGGGAGGCGATGTACCGCGAATTGCGCGAGGAAGTCGGCCTCGAGGAAGCGGATGTCGAACTGCTCGGCGTTACCAGCGATTGGCTGCGCTACCGGCTCCCGGACAAATACATACGCCGGAACAGCACGCCACTCTGCATCGGGCAGAAGCAGCGCTGGTTCATGCTGCGACTGGCGACATCGCCGGAAAGACTGCGCTTCGACCTCGCTGACGAGCCGGAATTCGACCGTGCGCGCTGGGTGGATTTCTGGCGGCCGGTCAACGAGGTGATCTACTTCAAGCGCCGCGTTTACGCCTGTGCGCTCCACGAACTCGGCTCGACCGTGTATCCGAAGGGTTTGCCACCCCGGCCGAGGTGGTGGCCGAAACGCTGGCGCGCCGTGTTCGACAAGGACATCGCGCGACTCAGGCAGCGCGAGTAGATGCTGGAACGGCCCGGTGCGTCGGACGCCCGGGCGTGACCGATGAAGAGCCGCGACAGGCAGAAGAAACCCGCGAACCGGGTCACCATCAAGGCGCCGTCCAGCCTTCAGGCAGAGATCGCCAGCGGCCGTGTGCGCGTTATCCAGAATGTGAACAGGTTTGCATTATGGCGCTGTAAACGTGACCTGCCGCACTTCTGTTTACCCGGGGCTCCGCGTAACATAACGTCTTTCCAGGTACTGATGAACCTACGTGGCGCGACATTCTCCATTACAGCTGCACAGCCCCGTGCGTCTTTGGGCGACGCGTGCGGCGCTCGTCATTTTCGCAGCCGTGGGCGGCTACCTGGTCTACGAATTCGGCAGAATCCAGGCGGGTTACGACCTCGTCGCTGCAACGGGTGAACGCCAGGCATACGAGCAGCGCATCGACGGCCTGGAGGACGAAATCAGCGCGCTGAAGGAGCAGATTGCGCTGCTGGAGACGCACCGAGACATCGACCACGAGGCGTACAAGGAGGTCGAAGCCAGCCTTACCGAGCTGCAGGCGAAGATCCAGGAGCAGCGGGACGCCATCGCATTCTATCGGGGCATCGTATCGCCGGCCGACGGCAACAAGGGCCTGCGGGTCCAGGACCTCAAGCTGACGCGGGGCAAGAACGAGCGCGAGTACAATATCCGCCTGGTACTGGTGCAGGCCCTGAAGCACGACCGCAAGGTATCGGGAAGCGTCAATCTCACGATAGAGGGCGACCTCGACGGTGTCGAAAAGAGCTTCAGCTACGCGGAGCTATTGCCGGACGATGCAGAGGCTGCCTGGGCATTTTCGTTTCGCTATTTTCAGGATTTCAACCGGCAGGTCGTCTTGCCGGACGGCTTCACGCCGGAGCGCGTGAACGTCGAGGTCCAGTCGAGAACGCGCTCGATATCGAGCATCGAAGAAAGTTTTGCCTGGACCACGAGCCAGGGTTGAGGAGGTACAAATGCTAGGACGGAAACAACGCAGGCACACGGTCGTCGACACGCTGGTAGGCGCAAACACTCGAATCAGTGGCGATCTGCATTTCTCGGGCGGTTGCCACGTGGACGGCACCGTGAACGGCAGTGTGACGGCGGATCCGGACAGCAAGTCGGCGCTTTCCATCAGCGAAGAAGGTAATATAGAAGGCGGCGTCACGGTGCCATACGTCGTGCTGAACGGCATCGTGCGCGGCGACGTGTTCGCGAACCAGCGAGTGGAACTCGGGCCTACCGCGCGTGTCATTGGCAATGTGTATTACAATCTGATCGAGATGGCCATCGGTGCGGAGATCAACGGCAAGCTCGTGCATCAGCCCGAAGGCCAGGTGCCGCTGCTGGAGCAGACGGCTAAACTTGATAAATCGGCGGCCGCCGCGGCGGAGAGCTGAATAGGACGAGAGGACATGCAGACAGACAAACCAGCGACCGGTGGCACTGCAGCGCCGCCACCCATCGTTTTCACCGACGCGGCGGCCGGCAAGGTCGGCGAGTTGATCAGGGAGGAGGACAATCCCAACCTGATGCTGCGCGTATTCATCTCCGGAGGCGGTTGCTCTGGCTTTCAATACGGGTTCACCTTTGACGAGACGATCGAGGAGGGTGACAGCCAGGTCGAGAACCAGGGCGTTAAGTTGCTCGTGGATCCGATGAGCGTGCAGTACCTGATGGGCGCCGAGATCGATTACAAGGAAGACCTGCAGGGCGCTCAGTTCATCATCCGCAACCCGAATGCCCAGACCACCTGCGGCTGCGGCTCGTCTTTCTCGGTATAACTTCGCGGCGAGTCGATAATCCGGCCGGGACAATAGCTACCAGCAGCGAAGAAAGTCGCGCCGGGGTTCCGGCGGCCAGCGCTGAGAAAGAGGTCATCGCTGCGGTAGACCTCGGCTCCAACAGTTTTCACATGATCGTCGGCGAGCTGCGCCACGGGCAGCTCACGATCATCGATCGCATCAAGGAAACCGTCCGCCTCGCCGAGGGGCTGTCGGACAGCGGCGACCTGTCCCCGGATGCGAGGGCGCGGGCGCTGCATTGCCTCTCTCTGTTCGGCCAGCGCCTTCGCGACATGCGCGCAGCCAGCGTCCGCGCCGCGGGAACCAGCACGATACGATGCGCGCGCGAAGACACCGGTTTCATGAGCGAGGCCGAAGAAGCGCTCGGCCACCCGATCGAAATCATTTCGGGCATCGAGGAGGCCCGCCTTATTTACATGGGCGTCTCGCACAGCCTCCCGCCAAATGAAGGGCTGCGCCTCGTAATGGATATCGGCGGCGGCAGCACGGAACTTATCCTGGGCCAGGGTCCGAAACCGCGGGCACTCGAAAGCCTTCACCTCGGTTGCGTGCGCATGACGGAACGCTTTTTTCCCGGTGGCGTTATCACGCGCGAGAAATTCAATGCCGCGCGGGTAGCGGCGCGCCTGGAGCTGCGCCCCGTGAAGGCGTTCTTCCGTGGCTCGGATGACATCGAGGCGATAGGCACATCGGGAACCATCATTTCCACGGAGCGTGTCGCCAACGCGATCGGCATCGTGGAGCGAGACCTGACCTACGAAGCGCTCGAGGAACTGATCGAGCGCGTCATCGAAGCGGGATCCGTGGCCGCGCTGACGATGCCGGGATTGTCGGAACGGCGAGCGCAGGTCTGGCCGGGCGGCCTGGCCATCCTGATCGAACTGATCGGAGTGTTGCGCATTGACAGGCTGAAGGTGTCCGACGGGGCGCTGCGCGAGGGTTTGCTGTACGACCTGTTCGGCCGCCTGCAGCACGAGGATGCGCGCGAGCGCACCGTGCGTGCAATGGCGGGCCGTTACAACGTCGACGAAGCCCAGGCCCAGAGGGTCGCCGAAACGGCATGCCATCTACTCGAACAGTGCACGGAAGCCTGGCAGCTGACGTCGCCGCTTGCGAAGCTTGGCCTCGGCTGGGCGGCGCGCCTGCATGAAATCGGTCTCGACATCTCGCACGACGGTTACCAGCGGCACGGGGCCTACATCGCCGAGAATGCCGATATGCCCGGGTTTCCGCGCGCAGAGCAACGACTTCTCGCGTTCCTGATCGCGAGCCAGCGGCACCAGATCGTGACCCGCTACCTCAGGGACCTGCCGCGTGCATGGCGCGAGCCGGCGCTGCGACTGGGCATCCTCCTGCGGCTCGCGGTGCTTCTGAACCGCAGTCGCAACCAGGCAGAGATTCCGCCCGTGGAACTGAGCGTCGATGCCCGCACGCTGACCGTTACCTTCGATCCGAAATGGCTGCAGGCCAATCCCCTGACGGTCGCCGATCTCGAGCGCGAGCAGCGTCTCCTGTCCCAGGCAGGCTACGAACTCCGCTACAGTTAGCTGGCGGGCGATGCCAGCAATTGCAGGAGCGTATCCTGCGCGGACACCGCCTCCCGGTCGCCGGGGAGCAGACGTTCGTAGCTGCCATCACCGTGCAGGATCCAGGCGTTGCAGTTATCGGCCAGGTAGAGTTCGAGGTCCCGTTTCAGCTGCTCCCTGAGGGTCTTCTGGCGGACCGGGAAACAGCTTTCATTTCGATGCAGGAGGTTGCGCTCCATCCAGTCCGCGCTCGCGCAATAGAATTCCTCGTCGCCGTCGTTGTAGAAGTAGTAGACGCGCGAGTGCTCCAGGAAACGGCCGAGAATGGAGCGCACCGTGATGTTGTCGGAAAGGCCCAGCACCCCGGGCCGCAATGTGCAGATGCCGCGTACGATCAGCTCGATCCTGACGCCCGCCTGCGAGGCTTCGTACAGCGCGTTGATTACGCGCGGCTCGTTGAGCGAGTTCACCTTGACGATGATGTGCGCCTTGCGTCCTGTCCGTGCGTTCTCGGTCTCGCGCTGGATCTTTGCCATTACACCGTCGAACAGGTTGAACGGCGAGGTCAGCATCTGGTTGAGGTCGCGGGCCTCGGTCAGGCTCGTGAGCTGCATGAACACCTTGTGAACGTCCTCGCCGAGCTTCTTCTCGCTGCTCATGAAGCCGTAATCGGTGTAGACCTTCGCGGTACTGTGGTGGTAGTTGCCCGTGCCGAGATGAACGTATCGGCGCAGCCGTTCTCCCTCGCGGCGCACGACCAGCGTCATCTTCGCGTGGGTCTTGTATCCCACGAGGCCATACACGACGTGGGCACCCGCCTCCTGTAGCCGGTTGGCCAGCGATATGTTGGCTGCCTCGTCGAAGCGTGCCATGAGTTCGATGATGACGGTCACTTCCTTGCCGGCCCTGGCCGCGTTGACGAGGTGATCGACCACCGGCGAGTCGGCGCCCGTCCGGTACAGGGTGATCTTGATCGCCAGTACGTCCCTGTCCGTCGACGCGCTCTTTACGAAGTCGATGACCGGACCAAAGCTCTGGAAGGGGTGGTACAGCAAGACGTTCTTCTTCGACAGAATGGCGAAGATGTCGTTGTCGGTGAGGAGTTCCTCGGGAAGCCCCTGCGTGAACGGCTTGTACAGCAGCTCCGGACGATCCTCGATGTCGCAAACGGTAGCCAGCCGGTTCAGGTTGACCGGACCGTCAACGAGATACATGTCCTGCTCCTGCAACCGGAAGTGATCGAGCAGGAACTGCTGCAGGTCCGAAGGACACTCGTGGCCAACCTCGATGCGCACGGCGGCACCGTAACGGCTGGCCTCGAGCTGGCCCTCGAGCGCGCCGACGAGATCGCTGACTTCTTCCTCGTCGACGTACAGGTTGCTGTTTCGCGTTACGCGAAACTGGTAGCAGCCTTCGACCTTGAGTCCCGGGAACAGCCGGTCGACGTGGACACGAATCACCGACGACAGGAATACGTATTCATGGCAACCAGGACTGCCCAGGTGTTCGGGCAGCTTGATGATGCGCGGCAGGGATCGTGGCGCCTGCACCATGCCCCGGTGGCGGCGCCGCCCGTAAGCGTCGCGTCCCTTGAGCCTGACGACGAAATTGAGGCTCTTGTTCAGCACGCGCGGGAACGGCCGCGACGGATCGAAGGTGAGGGGCGTCAGGACCGGCAC
Organism: Gammaproteobacteria bacterium; assembly: GCA_009937525.1. GTDB lineage: Bacteria > Pseudomonadota > Gammaproteobacteria > Steroidobacterales > Woeseiaceae > UBA1847. The sequence goes on along the minus strand of JAACFE010000032.1, from coordinate 8,145 downwards.
CACCTGCTCGTCGAAATACTCGCTCAGCCAATCCTGTTGTTCTTCTGACCAGTTCTCGCTGCGCACGAAACGCACACCTGCCGTCGCGAGCTGCGGGAACATCACGCTGTTGAGCAGCTCGTATTGCTGGTTGACCACGTCGAGCATGCGATGCCGCAGGACCTCGAATATCTGCTGCGCCGGGAGTGCCTCCGGCCCCTGCGCGAGAGCGCCGAGCTCCATGCGCTGCTTCAGGGCGGCGACCCGGATTTCGAAAAATTCGTCGAGGTTGGTGCAGGTGATGCAGAGGAATCGCAGCCGCTCGAGCAACGGCACATCCGGGTCCTGCGCCAGCGCCAGCACCCGCTTGTTGAACTCCAGCATGCTGAGTTCGCGGTTGATGTACAGGTCGGCGGGCGGCAGGGAGGGGGAGTCCACGGTCTTCTCTGTTTTTATCGGGCCGACCAGTATAGCAATGCCGGCGTTATGAGACCTTTAACTGCTGCTCAGTTTAGCGGGCCCTGTGGATGGCGCCGAGCACCGTCGGGTGGCTGGCACCCGTAACCTCGGGAGCATTGCCCGGCTCGCCGTTCATGGTACGCATCCCGAGCCAGGCAAAGGCGGCGGCTTCTACATGGTCCGGATCCAGCCCGAAATCCGCCGTCGACACCAGGGTGACCGGCGTGACGAGATCTTCGAGCCGCCCCCGTAAATCGCGGTTGTGTGCGCCGCCGCCGCAGATCAGCAACTCGCGGGTCTGCGGCGCGTACAGGCGCACGGCGTCGGCGATCGTGGTCGCCGTCAGGTCTGCGAGCGTGGCCTGCACGTCGGCAGGATCCGCGTCGTCCTGGATCAGCCGGGACAGCCAGTCCTCGTTGAAGTACTCGAAGCCGGTGCTCTTCGGAGGCAGCCTCGCAAAGTAAGGGTCCGCCAGCATGGCTTCCAGCAGTGGGGGGATCGTCGTGCCGCTGGCGGCCCAGCGGCCCCTGTCGTCGAAGGCGGTATTTCGATGGCGCCGAATCCAGGCGTCCATCAGCGTGTTTCCCGGGCCGGTATCGAACCCCCTGATTGGTCCCTGCGATGCCGGCAGGACAGTCACGTTCGCGATTCCGCCGATGTTCAGGACGCAGCGATCGACGTCCGCGGAGCGAAACAGCCATTCGTGAAACGGCGGCACCAGCGGCGCCCCCTGACCGCCCAGCGCGAGGTCGGCGCTGCGGAAGTCGGCAACGCAGTCGATGCCGGTGCCCTTGGCGACAATCCCGGCATTGCCGATCTGCAGCGTGAACGGCCGCTCCGCGTCAGGCCGATGCCGAAGCGTCTGTCCGTGGCTGCCTATCGCACGCACGTCGCCGGGCGCAACGCCACTCGCCTGTATCAGTTCTAGCGCGGCATCGCGAAAACACTCGCCTACCCAGTGATCAAGTGCTCCGATGAGATCCACGGTGCACGCGTCCGGCGTCCGCACGGCGTCGATGAGTTGCGTCCGAAGCGCGCCGGGGTAGGGGTTCGTCGTCGCCCTCACGATATCGGCCCTGCGATCCCCGAACTCGACGAGCGCGGCGTCGATGCCGTCCATGCTCGTGCCGGAGATCAGGCCGATGTAGTAAGCAGGCATCGCAGGCCTGCGCTACTTGTTGCTGTAGGCAACGGAAGCGAGCTGCGTGTTCTTGAATTTCTCGAGTTCCTGCAGGATCGGTTCCACAGTCGCAAGAAATTGCTCACGATACCGCTGGTCGATGGGGTCGGCCTGAGGCAAATCGACGGTACGCGGATTGCGATGCGCGCCGTTCAGGCGATATTCGTAGTGCAGGTGGTTCGCCGTTGCCAGACCGGTCGAGCCGACGTAGCCGATGGTCTGCCCCTGCCGCACTCTGCTCCCCGTCCGCGCGCCGGCGAAGCGCGACATGTGCGCATACAGGGTCGTAATATTGCCGCCGTGCTGCAGTATGATCGTGTTGCCGTAGCCGCCTTTCACGCCGCGAAAGATGACCTTTCCATCCCCGGCAGCCTTGATCGGCGTGCCCCGGGGCGCCGCGTAGTCAACGCCACGGTGAGCGCGAATCGTGTTCAGTATCGGGTGACGGCGACGTGGGTTGAAATTGGAACTGATGCGAGTGAAGTCGACCGGAGCCCGGATGAAGGCCTTTCTCACGCTGTGGCCGTCCGGCGTGTAATAGTCGCTGCGGCCCTCGTCGTCGATGAAGCGAATTGCGCGGTAGGTCCGGCCGTTGTTGTTGAATTCCGCCGCGACAATTTCGCCATCCATCACGTACTCGCCGTTCTGCCAGATCTCTTCGTACTGGACGTAGTAGTTGTCACCACCGCGGATATCCAGGACGAAGTCGACGTCCCAGGCAAAGATGCCGGCGATATTCATGATGACCCGGTCGGAAAGACCCGCGTCGGCCGCGCTCTCGAACAGCGAGGTCTCGATCGTGCCGTAGGCGAGCCGCTTCCGCTTCTCGATCGGGCGTTTCACGATTTCGGCCTTGAATCCGCTTTCGGCGCGCTCGATTTTCAGTGCGCTGGTAAGGCTGAGATTGGAATACATGCTGACCAGATTGCCCTGGTCGTGAGTGATTTCGAACTTGTCGCCGGGTTTCAGCTTGCGGAAGCGCTTGCGCGCCTCGTCCAGCTTCGAGATCTCCGACAGGTGACCGAGGTCGAGATCGTGCTGTCTGAAAAGCTTGTCCAGCGTATCGCCGCGTCGGATCGTCAGGTTCAGTTTCTGGTAGGGCGGCGGGTTGATCGCGTCGGCAAGCACCAGGGGCGTGTCGGCGTAAACCAGTTCGACGGGCGTCTCTACATCGTAGTCCGAACCGTCCGCCGCAGTGATTACCGGCTCTTCCGGCGGAGCCGCGGGCGGCGTTGTCGAAGTCAGCGTGGAGACCAACGCGAGGCCGGCGAGCGGGATGCCCAGGCCAATGACAAACCATTGCAGGGCTTTGGCTTTTTTGGGTTCTTTCGCTGCAGACGGCTTGTAATCGTGCAGTAATGGACTGACCGGACGATGCAAGTCTGCGACCCCACGTTAGAGAATGCCGCTACTCTACCGTGGCAGTACGGGAAGGTCAAAGAAAACTGTTATAAGTCAGTCTGTTAACGGGGAAGCTTAATAGGGTCGCGAGGTAACCGATAAGGGCTTTCATCAGCGGCCGAGAATGCTACAGTTCCGCTGCACGCTGATGGCGGTTACTGACAGGCTGTAATGAGCAACATCAAGGCACAAATTGCGGAGCTGAGCCGCGGCACTGACGAGGTGCTGCCCGAGGACGGACTGGCGGCCAAACTCGAAAAGGGCCGGCCGCTCGTCGTCAAGGCGGGTTTCGACCCGACCGCGCCCGACCTGCACATCGGGCACACGGTACTCATCAACAAGATGCGGCAATTCCAGGAATTCGGCCACGAGGTCGTATTCCTGATCGGTGATTTCACGGGCATGATCGGTGACCCGTCCGGCAAGAACACAACCCGGCCGCCGCTGTCTGTCGAGGAAATCCGGGAGAATGCCAGGACTTACGAGGCCCAGATCTACAGGATCCTCGACAGGGAAAGGACCCGCATCGAGTTCAATTCGACGTGGATGGGCAAGATGGATGCTGCCGGGCTCGTGAAGCTGGCGTCGCACCACACGGTTGCCCGCATGCTCGAACGCGACGACTTCAGGAAACGCTACGAAGGCGGTCAGCCTATTTCGATTCACGAATTCCTGTACCCGATCGTCCAGGGTTACGACTCCGTCGCCCTGCAGGCGGATATCGAGCTCGGCGGTACCGACCAGAAGTTCAATCTGCTCGTCGGCCGCCAGCTGCAGCAGGATTACGGTCAGGAACCGCAGGTCGTCATGACCACGCCCCTGCTCGAGGGCCTCGACGGCGTGCAGAAGATGTCGAAGTCGCTCGGCAATTATGTCGGTATCACGGAGCCGCCCGGCGAGATGTTCGGCAAGCTCATGTCGATCTCCGACGACCTGATGTGGCGGTACTTCGAGGTTCTGAGCTTCCGTTCCCTGGAAGACATTGCGGGACTGAGGAAACGTGTCGAGGAAGGCATGAACCCGCGTGACGTCAAGTTCGAACTGGCGATGGAAATCGTTGCACGATTCCACGATGACCGCGCTGCCGAGGCCGCGAAGCAGGAATTCATCTCGCGTTTCCGCGAGGGCGCCATGCCGGAGGACATGCCCGAGCTCACGCTCGAGGCCGAGGGCGGCACGCTCGGGATTGCGCATCTCCTGAAAGGTGCCGGCCTGGTCAGCAGCACGTCGGAAGCGTTCCGCATGATCAAGCAGGGTGCGGTCCGCATTGACGGTGAACGCGTCGAGGACCGGTCGCTGTCGATCGAATCCGGCAGCACTAATGTCTACCAGGTCGGTCGAAGACGTTTTGCACGCGTAAGCCTGACCTGACAGCAGGGAGCCACGTTGAAGACTGCGTCACTCACGATTTGCCTGTTTGCCGGCCTGGTTCTCTGGCTGCCGGGGGCACTTGCCCAGGAAGACGCGCGCGAAGCGGAACGCCGCGCAGAGCTGGAGCGCCAGGAGATTTTTCGTGCCGGCTTCCAGGATATCGTCACCGATCTGAATAACAACTCGCTGGAGCGCTTCGCGAACGCTATCGACCGTCAGGACATGCTGGAGCGAATCTTCGGCCTGCGCCTGATCGATCAGAAGGTCAAGAAGAACTTCCGCGAGAGTTTCGATGACAACCTGCTCAATATTCTGAGGTCGGCGTTTGCGGATACCAACGGCAATGTCCGGGCGGCATGGCTTGGTTTCGGGTCGAAAGGCGACCGCGGCAAGGCGATCGTGCGGTATGACCTGCCGGATTTTCAGTTCAACTACCACGAGTACGAGCTACGACTCGACGACAGGGGTCGGGTCGTCATCGTCGACTGGATCGACTTCCTCAACGGCGACAGATTCAGCGACGCGTTTGGCACTCAGCTGATCGCGGCGAATCCCGGCAAACCCGCTGTTCGCAAGCTGATCGATTTGCAGGCGCCCACCGAGCAGCAGACGTTTCAGGTGACCGAATTGCTGAAGGCGTCGCGTGACCGGCAGGTCGATCGTTATTTCGAGATCCTCGACGGCCTGGACGAGGAATTGCGCGGCCAGCGAATCGTCGTATTGACGTCCGTGCAGCTGTGCAAGGCAACCCGTAATCGCCGCAAACTGCGCACGGCACTCATCGAAATCGACAAGTACTATCCGGATGAGCCGCTGTACTCCCTGATGTTGCTCGACTATTACTTTCCGTCGCGCAAGTACGAACAGGCCATGCAGGCCCTGCTGAGCCTGCAGTCGCGGCTCGAAGTGCAGGATTCGGCGATGCTGGCGCGCCTGTCTGCGGCATCGCTGGTTCTCGGCAATGCCGAGGACGCATCGAGCTACGCGGAGCAGGCCGTGCAGATCGAACCCGGCCTCGAACTCGGCTGGTGGTCTGCGCTGCGGGCCAGGACGACGATGCGTGATTACGACGGGGCCGTGGAAGCGCTCGACGAACTGGAAAAGACTTTCGGCTACACGCTCGGGCCCGAGGCCTTCGAAAAGGACCCGCCCATGGCTGAGCTGCTGCTCTCCGAAGAATACGAAGCCTGGTACGACAGCCGCGAACAGCCTGATGCCGGGGAGCAGGAGACCGAGTGACCTCGATGCGTGCGCGGCCTCAGTAACTCCAGCTCAGCCCGAGCGTAAGCCCCGTGTCGTTGGTCTCGTTGCCCGGCGGTGGCCGGCTGTCGTAGCGGTCGTAAACGGTCAGCTTGAAATCGAGGTCCGCGAACAGGTCGAAGCTCAGCGAGCCGTCGAACTGCACGCGTACGCGATCGCTCCGCTCCAGGCTGGGAAGTACTGCCAAGGTCGCATCGATATCGATACCCTTTACCGAACGCAGCCGGAACGCGGTGCCCAGCAGCCCCTCGAGCGTCTCCGTTCGTGGCTGCTCGTAGAATTCCTCGCTGTTGACCATGAGACCGCCATACAGGTCGACGCGCATGCGCCGCTGGTTGTAAACCCGATTGCCGATCGCGCCGCCGACCAGGGTACGAAGGTTCAGCCCCTGCTGATCGTCCGATTCGAATTGCAGTAGCCCGCTCGCCTGCCAGTTCCGTGGGAGCCGGTAGGTGTAGTTGCCCGCGAGCGTGGCGCGCCGCAGGTCCTGGCCTTCGGTTTGTTCGTTGATGATGGTGGTTGTATCGACAGACGTTTCGAAGTCGCGACCGTCGTAGCCGACCCCGGCGCCGACACTGAGCTGGGTGACTTCATTATTGCCGCGCACGATGTTCATGCCGACGTCCGTGTAGACTTCGAGTCCATCCCAGAAGGTTTCATTCACCTCGGCGATCGCGAAAATCCGGTCCGGCGGCAACGTAACTGTCGTCTCGTCGCCGATAATCGAGACGCCCTTTTCATCGACGACCACCCGGCCGAAAAGGCGCTCGCCGTTGAATAGCTCGACCTCGATAACCTGGGTCTCGCGAATCTCCACGATCGCCTCCCACTCGATAACCACCTCGTCCAAGTACTCGGTGTCGACGATCAGGTCCTCTCCGTCCTCCAGGCCCAGGATCGTGCCGATAACCACACTGCCGTCCCTGATATGGATTTCAGCAGCATCGGCAGATCCCAGGGAGCAGGAAAGCAAAACGGTAGTCAGTACGAAGCGCATACGAATCTCCCGGGCCAGGTATCGGCAAATCAATGTGTCGGTCTATACGGGCTTACCGGATTCTATAGACATAGTTGAGGTTGATGGAACGGAAGTCGCCACCGGACTCCGTCACCACGCCCTCGCTGATGCCGAGCTTGATCGCGTGTTTGCGGTTGAACGGGTAGGCGAAGCTGAGGCCTATTCGCGAGTTTCTCTGCAGGTCGGCCCTGCGCACATCACCGACAGTCGAGTGGCCGCCGAGGTAATAGTTGAAATCGAGCGATCCCCACAGCCCCGGTTTGAACCGTCGAACGAGATGAAAGTTGAGCGCGGCGATCGGGTCCTGCTTTCGGGTCATACCGAGAAATTCCTCGTTGTCCCCGAAGAACCAGGCGCCGGCGGACATCTCCAGTAGCCACCTGGCGGTCAGGGGACGGATGTAGCCAAGCCGAAAGCGCACTGCCCAACGATTGGTGCCAATGTTGATTAGTTTGTCTTTTTCGTATTCGCCCGTTGGCGCGACGATCTTGATGCTCGTGCCGAGGATCGGTCTGGGGCTTTGCCGAAGTTCCTGAAATTCGACGGGTGACATCGAGGGAGCGCCGATCAGGTTGATCGTCACTGTTGCCGCAATATCGCCGAATCCGGCAACGTCGCGCCGGCCGGGCTCGTTGCTGACCAACCCCGTCGTCGTGCCGTCGACGTATGGCACTTCGAGCTGGAAATTTCCGGTTCGGCCGAAAAAGTTGAGTGTCTGCTGATAGGCAATGACCGCCGAGTCAATCTTGGAATCGACTCCTGTCAAAGGTATGGACGGATCGGTCACGATATCGCCGGTCTGGTAGGCGTAGCCGAATATGAGCAGCCGCGTACCTTTGGGCGCCGGCCAATAGGTTCGCGGTGTCAGATCCTGCGCCAGCGCGGCTACGTTTGCCGAGGCCACGTAGAGTAGCGTAGCCGCTGCGCAGCAGAATGCAGTGGCTCGCCTCTTGCCCGGTATGTGGCGGGCACACTGAATCATGGACACTCCCCGTTCGCTATCGCCGCCTGCGTCATTCACGTATGGTCTTATACGAGCAGCCAGCTCTTAATATAGCGTCAATCTAGCGATGGACAGGCAGTTCGCCAATCCGGGTTCTCCGCAGTCGGATGCCCGGTCAAGAGGGTATGCGTATGACAAGGGCTTTGATGCACCGCGGTGCCGCGACTCTATTGTTGTCGATACTGATTCCGGCTGCCGCTGCCCACGGGCAGGAAAAAGACACGTTCGGATGGTCGATCACGCCGTACCTGTGGGCGACGGAGACCACTGTCGATCTTACGTTTCGGGATGCGGATATAGGCACGGGCGAGATTTCCTTCGGCGATCTGCTCGACGTCCTCGACGCGGCATTCATGATTCACGTCGAAGGAGGCCGGGGAAACTGGACCGCTTTCGGTGATCTGACCTACCTCAAGATCTCGGACTCGACCGAACGCACGGCATTCGTCATTGATGCGAACAACAAGCAGCTCT
>JAACFE010000004.1 GCA_009937525.1 Gammaproteobacteria bacterium | reverse complement strand
CGAATTGGCTGCTGGCCGCATGTTCACGCTCGCTGACGATTCTACCCGCAAGCGCGTCGCGGTAGTTGCCGCCGCAGTGCCGGGCATGCTCGGTACCGATGCCGCAGGGATCATCGGCCGCAGTATCTCGATCCGGTCCATTTCGTTCGAGGTGATCGGTGTACTGGAGGCGAGAGGTTCGAGCGGCAGGCATAGTCCTGACGACGACGTCTGGATACCGCTGAGCACGGCGCAGTTCAGGGTAACGGGCAACGATTTCGTCGAGCGTATCAGCGTGCTCGTCGGCGAGTCGTCGACGATCGAAATGGCGATGCTCGAGATCGAGCGCGTATTGCGCCGGGAGCACGGCATTCTGCCGGGTAAGGACAATGACTTTGCGATGGTCAATCGCAAGCAATTCGCCGAATCCCGTCAGGAAGCGACACAGATTTTTACGTTCCTGCTCGCGGGCATCGCCGGCGTCAGTCTCGTCGTCGGCGGCATCGGAATAATGAACATCATGCTGGTCACAGTGACTGAGCGGACCCGGGAAATAGGCATCCGCAAGGCGCTCGGCGCAACGCGTGGCAATATCCTGCTGCAATTCCTCGTCGAGTCCACGACCCTGTGCCTGTTGGGCGGCGGACTGGGACTGCTGGTTGGCGCGACGGCGGCGACGTTGCTGAACCGGTTTGCCGGATGGCAGACGGTCGTGACCATCGATTCGGCCGTCATGGCCTTCGGCTTCAGCGCTACGGTCGGGATCGTTTTCGGTATCTGGCCGGCGCGGCGGGCATCGCAGCTCGATCCGATCGACGCGCTGCGGCACGAGTAGCCGTAATAAATCCGGCGCAGCCACGGTCCGGTTACATACGGTCAAAAAGAGATGTGCTGCCATGGGATCCTCTGTCGCGAGATACGGAACGATAAAAAAGATGCTGCTTGGCTTGTTTGCGGTCACGATGGCAATGAGTCTTGCCTGCAGCCTTTCCATTCAACACGGTCATGCCGATGTTCCGGTGGCCGCCAGCGCGGTTGAAATCCGGCCATTACGGGCCGGGCAGGACGCGCCCCGCTTTACCGTCGAAACCGTGCACGGCGACCCGTTCCATTTCGAGCCACGAGACCTGGAGAGACCCGCAATCCTGATCACATTCCGCGGTGGCTGGTGTCCCTACTGTAATATGCACCTGTCCGAACTCAGGCACGTCCTGCCGGATATTCGCCAAATGGATGTCGACGTGCTGTTTCTCAGCGGGGATCGGCCAGATCTACTGTACAGCAGTCTCAACGTGGAAACGCAGACCGACATCGGCGACCTGGACTATGCGATTCTCTCGGACGCAAAGGCGGGTGCCGCGATCGCGCTCGGTATCGCGTTCCGGGCGGCCGACGAAACCATCCAGCGGCGCCGTGACAAGGGCCAGGATATTGATGGATCCGCGATGGCGCTGCAGGGCGTGCTGCCCGTACCGTCCGTATTCGCTGTCGACACCGACGGCATTATTCGTTTGGCGTACTCCAACGTAGACTACAAGGTACGGTTTCCAGCCGACGAATTGCTTGACGTCGCCGCGCGTATCTCCCCACGCTAGTCCGGTCTTGCCCGCGATGATACGCTCCAACATCGCCAGCAGGTCGGAACAGCAAGATGAGCAGCGAAGGGCGCGTCAACCCCGTTAGCCGATTCCTGAAGGTTGCGGCAAAAGTGGAGCCGAGCGAACTCAAGGCGACGCTCCTGTCGTTTGCGTTCGTCTTCACGCTCATGGCGGCTTACTTCATCCTGCGTCCTGTCCGCGACGCCATGTCATCAGACTGGTCAGACGAGGAACTCAGCTGGCTGTGGACTTCGACATTCTTCTTCAGCGTCGTCGCAGTCTTCCTTTACGGAGCCATCATCTCGAGAGTGCGATTCAAGCGCCTGGTACCCGGCGTCTACATCGCTTTCGCGGCAAGTTTTGCCGGCTTCTGGTTCGTGAGTACATCCGTCGGCGAAGCCGATTCCATCAACAAGGCGTTCTACGTCTGGCTCAGCGTGTTCAGCCTGTTTCACGTCTCCGTGTTCTGGAGCTACATGTCGGGATTGTTCAGCCGGGAGCAGGCGCCGCGACTGTTCGGGGTCATTGCGACGGGCGCCAGCACCGGGGCCATCGTCGGGCCGTCGATACCGGCGTTCTTCGCAGACAACATCGGCACGATGAACCTGCTTCTGATTTCCGCCGCCATGTTGCTCATTCCGATCGCGATTATCGGGATGCTGGAGAAGCTGCGCGTCAGCGAACTCGGCACCGAAGACGTGCAGCCCGACCTTACGCGCGAGCAGACGCTCGGGCGAAATCCCTTCTCGGGGTTCTGGCTGTTCCTGACCAATCCCTACCTCCTGGCGATCGGGGCGTTCATTCTCTTCTACGTCATCATGAATACGTTCGTGTATTTCGAACTACGGAAGCTCCTGGCGGCATTCGACCGCGATGTGCGCACGCAGATCTGGGCCGGCATCGACCTTGCCGTGAACTCGCTGGCGATCGTGACGGCCGTGTTCGCCACCGGCCGGATCTCGACCCGTTTCGGCATGGCGACGACCCTCGCGCTGATCCCCGTACTCATGGTCGGCGGGTGGCTGATCGTTGCCGCGACGCCGTTGCTGGCGGTTCTGATCGGGCTGCAGGTGGCCCGCCGCGCGGGCAATTACGCGATCACGCGGCCGGGGCGGGAGATGTTGTTTACAGTCGTCGATGCGGAAACCCGGTTCAAGGCGAAGCCTGTCATCGACATCGTCGTTTACCGAGGTGGCGACATGCTCACGGCCTGGACCTACACGGCCCTTACGGCGACCCTCGGCCTCGGGCTGACCGGCGTGGCGCTGTTTGCAGCGCTGATTGCGGCGGGATGGGCAATGATCGGCGCCTGGCTCGGGCGTTCCTATCAGTCGATTGCGCGCGATGTGAAATTGAACTGACGTGAGAGATGACAGGGTAATGGGATGGCTCTGAGAAATACACGCCTGGAATACGGCCTGGTGGCAAAGTGGCTGCACTGGATAGTCGCGCTGGGGATTCTTGCTCTTGTATTCCTGGGGCTGCTGCAATCCGATATGGACAGTGGGCCGCAAAGAACAGCCATCCGCGAACTGCACGGCTCCATCGCGTTGCTGGTGTTCGCATTGACGGTCCTGCGACTCATCTGGCGCTGGATGAATGAGGCGCCCGCGCATCCGGCGGGCATTCCGGCGTGGCAGCGCGCCAGCGCGGCATTCGTGCACGCGGCCATTTATGTTGCCGTGTTCGTGCAGCTGGTGTCGGGCGCACTTGCCGTCGCAACAGGAGGCAAAGCGATTACGTTCTTCGGTCTGTTCTCGATTGCGCTGCCGGTGGCGAAGAATCACGACATCCATGAGTTCTGGGAGGAGGTGCACGAGGCCGGCTGGATCGCGATCGCCGCTTTGGTGGCAGTGCACGTACTCGCGGCCCTTTATCATCATTTCTTGCTCGGGAACGATGTATTAAAACGAATGACCGTTGGTGTGGAGACAGAGGGGCATTTCGATGGCTGACGCATTCGTCTGCGATGCCGTACGAACGCCGATAGGCCGGTATGGCGGCGCGCTTGCATCGGCACGCGCCGACGATCTCGGCGCGGTGCCGATCGCGGCATTGCTGGAACGGCAGGCAGGCCTCGATCCTGCCCTGGTCGAGGACGTCGTCTACGGCTGCGCCAACCAGGCGGGAGAAGACAATCGCAATGTCGCACGCATGTCGTCATTGCTGGCGGGCCTGCCGGTCAAGGTACCGGCAGCGACCGTCAACCGCCTTTGCGGCTCCGGCATGAACGCGATCGGCAACGTCGCAGACTCGATCCGCGCGGGCGGTGTCGAACTCGCGATCGCCGGCGGCGTGGAGTCGATGTCACGAGCGCCCTTCGTCATGGCGAAACAGACTTCCGCGTTCGGGCGCAACGCGGAAATCCATGACACGACGCTCGGCTGGCGTTTCGTGAACCGCAAGCTGGAGGAGCAGTACGGTATCGATTCGATGGCGGAGACCGCAGAAAACGTGGCCGATGATTTCGGCATTTCCCGCGAGGACCAGGATGCCTTCGCGTTGCGTAGCCAGCAGCGTGCGGAGGCCGCCATCGAGTCGGGCGTGCTCGCCGAGGAAATAGTGCCCGTCATCGTGCCGCAGCGTCGCGGCGACCCGGTCGTCGTGGACACCGACGAGCATCCGCGACCGGGCTCGACGATCGAGGCGCTGGCCAAATTGAAGCCTATTGTGCGCAGTGGCGGCACTATCACCGCGGGCAACGCGTCCGGCATCAACGATGGCGCCTGTGCGTTGCTGGTGGCTTCCGGGGATGCTGCCGGTCGCCTCGGGCTGGAGCCGATTGCGAGGGTGGTTGCCTGGGCGGCAGTGGGTGTCGAACCCCGCATCATGGGCATCGGGCCGGCGCCGGCGTCGGAGAAAGCCCTGGCGCTCGCCGGGCTCGACATTTCCCGCATGGACGTCATCGAACTCAATGAGGCCTTTGCGGCACAGGGGCTTGCAACGTTGCGCAAGCTCGGCGTCGATGACGACGCGGAACACGTAAATCCAAATGGCGGCGCGATTGCGCTGGGTCATCCACTGGGGATGTCGGGCGCCCGCCTCGTTACGACTGCGGCCTATGAATTGCGCCGCAGGAACGGGCGCTATGCGCTTTGCACGATGTGCATAGGCGTGGGCCAGGGCATTGCGATGGTCATCGAAAGGACATGAGCAAGAAAGCGCCGCCCAGTTACGAGACGCAATCGCTGCGGGACTTCGCAGAGGTCGTCCGAGGCCGGCGTACGATCAACCTGTTTCTACAGACACCGGTGCCGGGCGAACTCGTTCGCGAAGCGATCGAAGCCGCAACATGGGCGCCCAATCACCACGTCACGGAACCCTGGCATTTCTACCTGTTGGGGCGCGAGAGTATCGAGCGGTGCCTCGACCTGTGTTTCGACATCGTCGCAGCGAAAAAGGGCCAGGACGCCGGCAAGTTCAAACGCGGGAAGTGGTCCGAGAAGCCCGGCTGGGTCGTAGTGACCTGCAGGCGCTCGGAGGACGAATTGTTGCAGCGTGAAGATTACGCCGCCTGTGCCGCTGCCATCCAGAACCTCATGCTGTATCTCTGGAAGGCAGGCGTCGGCAGCAAATGGACGACGGGCGACATCACACGGGACGAACGCTTCTTCGACATCATCGGTATCGACGCGAGCGCGGAGTTCGTCGTCGGCCTGCTTTGGTACGGCTATCCGAAGGTTACGCCGGAGCAAAAACGCAAGGGTCTCGGCGACGTTCTGTCCGAATTGCCATAGTCGTCCTGCAGCGCCGCGACGAACCGGAATAGTCCCCTGCGATTTCGCTTATAATCTCCCCCAATGCCGTCTTTCCTGTCAGAACTACGTCGACGCAATGTCTTGCGTGTCGCAGCAGCCTACGCGCTGGTTGCCTGGATCATCATCGAGGCCGGTTCGGTGTTGCTGCCCACCTTTGGCGCGACAGAGGGAGTATTTCAGGTCTATGTGATCATCGTCCTGACCGGCTTCTTCGTGGCCGTCATTCTTGCGTGGATATTCGAGATCACGCCCGAGGGGGTGAAGCGCGACAAGGAAGTGGATCGGTCAGAACACAGCGGCACGAACAAGCAGAAAGCGGCGATGAACTACCTGATCATCGGGTTGCTCGTGGTTGCCCTTGGCGTATCCATCACGTTCAACGTCACCGGCATTCGCAACGGGGACGTGCCGCTTGAATTGTCCGTCAGGGAGAAGCCTGCAATCGCCGTTCTGCCGTTCGCGAGCCTCAGCAGCGAGCCGGACAATGCAGTTTTCGCCGATGGCATACATGGCGACATACTGACGCAGCTCGCGAATATCGCATCCTGCAGGGTCATCTCGCGTACATCCGTAATGGAGTACCGGAACACCACGAAGAACGTACGCGAAATCGGCGAGGAACTCGATGTCGGTACGGTGCTGCAGGGTTCGGTTCAGCGCGTCGGCGACAACGTGCGAATCAACGTGCAGCTGGTCGACGCGGAAAATGACGTCAACATCTGGGCTGAGACCTACGATCGCCGGCTGACGGCACAGAACATCTTCGATATACAGAGCGAAATATCGGAAGCGATCGCAGTCGCGCTCGAGACTACGCTGACTCCGGCGGAGCAGGTAAGGATCGCGGCGAAGCCGACCGAGGACCTGCGAGCTTACAGCGCCTATGTTTCCGGCCGCGACAACCTTTCCCTGCGGCGACTGGAGACGCTGCTGAGCGCGCGGGACAGTTTCGAGCAGGCTATCGAGTATGATCCGAACTACGCGGCCGCCTACGCAGGACTTGCCGAAAGCGTATTCTTGCTGGAGAACAATCACCAGGCGCTGTCGCAGTCAGAAGCGTTCGAAATCGTACGGGCAAACCTGGAAAAGGCACTGGAGCTGGATCCGGGTCTCGCTGACGCCTACGCCGTCAAGGGCGTGCTCGAGAGCAAGATCTGGCAGCAGACTCGAGTGGGGCAGGGCAACATAGTAGCCGAAGCGGATTTTCGCCGTGCTATCGAACTGAATCCGAATCACGCCAGTGCTTACATGTGGTTCGGAATGTTGCGTGATGCCGAAGAGCGTGACGAGGAGGCCATAGAGCTCCTGCAGCGATCCATGGAACTGGACCCGCTGGGCCGGATACCGTACACGAACCTCCCGTCGCTGTATGCACAGCGCGGCCAGAATGACCAGGCGAACCGGCTGTGGCTCAAAGCGATGGAGATTCACCCCGAATGGCCGATACCCTTGCAGTACTTTGCCCAGCAGATGGCAGGCCTCGGCCGCCTGGACGAGGCCGTGGCGTGGATCGAAAAGGCGAAGGGATTGAGCGAGGACCCGACAGTGGGCCTGTTGAATGCGCGCCTGTACCTCGCGTTCGGTGATACGGACAGGGCAGTTTCGGTGCTCGAGTCGCTTCCGCGGGATCATCCGGTTTCGTCATTTCTGGAAGGTTTCTTGCTGTTGATTGAATCCGATTACCAGGGGTCGCTCGAGTATTTCTCCGACAAAGCCGCCAGTGGAGGGCCGGAATCTAAAGAAGAGTTCCCGGCACAGGTCGCAGCGGAGGCTGCATTGCTCGTGAATGATCTCGACAAAGCGCGAGAATTCGTTTTCATGAGCCAGCCGATACTCAAGGAAGATGCGGAGCTGCAGGTCGACAGGTTCACTATCCCGGAGATCATCAGTCTTGCCTATATCAGTCAGCGGCAGGGCGACGCGTTGCGCGCGCAGGAGTTGTTGCATGCTGCTCTCCCGGTCGTTCAGAACTTGCCGCGACTCGGCTGGTTCGGGCAGGGGATTCGGGAAGTGCAGATCCTCGCCCTGCTGGGGCGCAAGGACGATTCCCTGAGCGCGCTCCGGGAACTGGTCGATGACGGATTCAAGAGCAGCGCACTGGCCAATTTCTGGACGCTCAGTGAGGATCCGTATCTTGCGGTACTACGAGACGACCCGCGGTTCGCCAGGATACGCGACGACATGACGAACGCGCTCGGCGCGATGTACGAGCGGGTACTCGAGGCGGAGAATACCGGCGACTGGGACAGCCTGCGCGCCAGGGAAGAAATCATCTGACGCAAACTAGTCGCGTGCCAGTTCCTCCGGGTGATGCACGATCGGGCCGCCGCAGATCAGCGGCCGTAGCAGGTAGATCAGCAGCATAACGAGCCCCGCGACGCCGATGATGGCGACGGCATTGCGCAGCGTGCCGTTGTAGATCGATGCGCCCAGTATCGCGCCCGAAGCGCCGATGACGTTCTGGATCGTGCCGATGATCGACGATGCGACGCCGGCGATTCGCGGCAGCGGATCGAGTGCCAGGACCATGGCGTTCGAAAGCACGATCGGGACCGAGAAGAAGAACAGGCACACGCACGCCCACACCCAGGCGAATGGCGCAATATTGATCCAGGCCGCCAGAAGGAGCTGCAGCGAGGCGATGCTCATCATCGCGATGCCGATACCGATGAGCGGTATGATCTCGACACGGGGCACGAGCAAGCGATTGACGATCGAGCCCGCAAGAATGCACAGTCCCGCGCAGGCGAATATTAGGCCGTAGGCCTGTACCGAGAATCCGTAGATCTCGACGACCAGTGCGGCGGAAGTGGCGATGACCGACATGAACCCCGCCGGCGGCACGACAATCAGCAGCAGACCGAAGATGCTCTGCCGGTGGCTGAAGAATTCGGCAAAGCTGCGTTGCAGCTGCCTGAGCGGATGACCGTGCGCGTTCGGCGTATGGGTTTCGAGAAGATTGCTGCGAATACCGATGAGCATGAGCACGCCGCCGACCGCTATGGCGGCAAACGGTGCCTGCCAGCCCCATTGCGCGACCATCAGCGCGCCGATCGTCGGTGCGACGACCGGCGCAACGGTAAAGATCATCGTCATCAGGGACATCAGTTTCGCGGCCTCCTTGCCGCTCGAGATATCGCGGACGATAGCGCGGGACAGGACGACGGCCGACGCGCCGCCGAAACCCTGGACGAAACGCGCGGCCAGCATCACGTCGATGCTCTGCGCGATCGCAGCCATCGTCGCGGCCAGCGCAAACAGACTCATGCCGGCATAGAGCACCGGCAACCTGCCGAGCCGGTCGGAGAACAGCCCCGCGGGAATCTGCCCGCAGGCCATGCCCAGCATGAAGGCCCCAACGATCAGCTGGCCTTTCGGCAGGTCCGTGGCGAGCGCCCGCACCATGTCCGGGATGGCGGGCAGGCTCATGTCGATCGTCAGCGCCGCCACGGCCGTGAGCAGGCCGAGCGTAAGTACGAAACTCCGTCGTGCAACAAGAGTCCGGTTCATGATGCGGGTGCGGTGATGGTTACGGGATCGGGCGTGGAGACTGCCCGGCGATCAGCAAGTCTGACAGGGGATGTGTGCCAAGCCAATACGCAAGCTCCCTCGGATGGTCGAAATCCCAGATCGCGATGTCCGCGCGCTTGCCGGTCTCAAGCGTGCCGCGATCGTGCCCGAGACCCAGCGCACGTGCCGCTTCTCGTGTAACGCCCGCCAGGCACTCCTCCGGCGTCATGCCGAACAGGCGCGAGCCCAGTCCCATCGCAAAATGGATGGAACACAGCGGCGACGTCCCCGGGTTGCAGTCAGTTGCTATCGCAAGGGGAACGCCGCTCTCGCGCAGCTCCCCCATCGGTGGTTGCTGCGTCTCGTTGAGGGTCAGGTATGCACCGGGCAGCAACACCGCAGCCGTGCCCGCCTCGGCCAGGGCGCGAACGCCTTCGGGCGACGTATATTCGAGGTGATCGGCGGACAGTGCACCAAAGCGCGCTGCGAGCTCCGCTCCGCCACCGTCGCTCAGCTGGTCGGCATGCAGTTTGACCCTGAGGCCGAATTTCTGCGCGCGCGAAAAGAGTCTCTCGACCTGCCGGGCATCGAATGCGATGGACTCACAGTAGGCGTCGACCGCATCGGCGAGATCTTCGCGGGCAGCGGCCGGCAGTATTTCATCGACGATACGGTCCATGTAGGCATCCGCGTCGCCAGCGAACTCGGGCGCCACGGTATGGGCTGCGAGCAGGGATGTGCGAACGGTCAGCCCGGAGTGTTCGCCCAGGCGGCGGGCGACGCGCAGCATCTTGAGTTCGTTGTCGAGGTCCAGGCCGTAGCCGGACTTGATCTCCACCGTCGCCACGCCTTCGCGGGCGAGTGCATGCAATCTCGGGAGTGCATCGGCGTACAGCTGCTCGTCGCTCGCTTCGCGGGTCGCCTTGACGGTCGACAGGATGCCGCCACCCTCCGCCGCGATGTCTTCATAGCTGGCGCCGCGCAGCCGGCGCTCGTACTCCTCGGCCCGCTGGCCGCCAAACACCAGGTGCGTATGGCAATCGACCAGCGCGGGCGTCACCCAGCGGCCTTCCAGCGAGCGGGTCTCCCCAGCTTCTCGCCCGGGGACTTCGGCAGCCGCGCCGATCCAGTCGATCACCCCGCCGGCAATCGCAATCGCGCCGCTTTCGATCACGCCGTAGTCCGGCTCGCCCTGCCGCATCGTGGCAATGCGCGCGTCCGTCAGCAGCAAATCCCAGTCGGCCATCACTCTCTCCGCAATTGCAAAGCAACCTAGCATGGACTAGCCTGTATATACAACTTGGCGGACAACCGATGACCTCACTTTTTGCCAGAAAAGCGCTGCTGCCGAACGGCTGGGCGGATGACGTCCTGCTGCGGATAACGGATGGCCTGATCGACGACATCGCGGCAGGCGCGACGCCCGGCGACGCGGCGGTCGCGACGGGCTGCATCATCCCCGGTCTGTGCAACGCCCACAGTCATGCATTCCAGCGTGCGCTGGCCGGCCGTACCGAGGAGCGTTCGCCGGCGGGTCGAGACAGCTTCTGGACCTGGCGCGAGCGCATGTACGAGCTTGCGGCGATGGTCGATCCTGACCGCTTGCGCGCCATCGCCCGCCAGGCCTACACGGAAATGCTGCTGAGCGGCTACACGACCGTCGCGGAGTTTCACTACCTGCACCGCAACCCGGCCACGAACCTTTCGGGGATGCACATGTTCGAAGCGCTGGCGGATGCCGCGTCGGAGACCGGCATCCGCCTCACCTACGTTCCCGTGCTGTACGAGCGAGCCGGCTTTCACACCTCGAAACCTGAAGGACCGCAGGCGCTGTTCGCGTTGTCGCTGGAGGAATTCCTCGAGCATCACGCCGAGGCCGCGACGCGACGGTCTGCAAGGCTCAGCGTCGGAATCGGTGCGCACAGCCTGCGCGCGGTCAGTGCGCCTTCGCTGCTGGCGATTGCCGAGGCCGGCCGGGAAACCGGCGCACCCGTGCACCTGCACATCGCAGAACAGCAACGCGAAGTCGACCAGTGCCTCGCGGCCTACGAACGGCGCCCGGTGCGCTGGCTGCTGGAGAACGCGAGCGTCGACAGCGAGTGGTGCCTGGTGCATGCGACGCACATGGACGCCGACGAAACGAAAGACCTCGCCGCTTCCGGCGCCGTTGTCTGCGTATGCCCGAGCACGGAGGCGAACCTCGGTGACGGCCTGTTCCCGCTGGCGGACTACCTGGCGGCCGGAGGCAGGCTCGCCATTGGCTCGGACAGCCATGTCTCGATCAACCCCTTCGAGGAACTGCGCTGGCTCGAATACGGACAGCGGCTCGCGACGCGGACGCGCAACGTCACGTCGTTTCGAACCGCCCACGTCGGCCGAGAACTGTTTGAACGTGCCGTCGAAGGAGGAGCCCAGGCGAGCGGCCAGCGAATCGCCGGACTGTGCCGCGGTGCCCCGGCCGATCTCGTTGCGCTCTACGACGACGACCCGATGTTGACGGGTCATGGCGACGAATCGCGCCTCGATGCACTGGTGTTCTCCGGTTACCGCCTGCCGATCGAGGGCGTAATGGTGCACGGCGAGTGGCTGGTCGAGGATGGTGAGCACAGGTCCGGGGCAGCGGCGTGCGACGCGTTTCGCGCTGCCGTGGCGGACGTCGGGACGATGCGATGAGCAACAGCAGCAAACCGCGTTACCAGCAGCTCAAGGACCTGATCATCAGGCAGATTTCGTCAGGGGCACTGGGCCCGCACGATCGGGTGCCGTCGGAGAATGAACTCGTCGAGCGCATGAGCGTATCGCGCATGACGGCGAATCGGGCGCTGCGCGAACTCACCGATGAGGGTTACGTCGAGCGCATCGCCGGCCGCGGCACCTTCGTATCCGATTTTCGCTCGCGATCGCACATGCTCGAAGTGCACAACATTGCCGACGAGATCGCGCAGCGGGGCCATCAACACGGTTGCGACGTGCTGCGCAATTCGCGGCAGCATGCGCGCGGTGAGATCGCCCGGGCGCTGGACGTCGAACAGGGCACCGACATCTTTCACCTGCTGCTGGTGCATTTCGAGAACGGCGCACCGATACAGGTGGAAGACCGCCACGTCCTGGCGGAATTCGCGCCCGAATGCGCGGGGCAGGACTTCGGTTCCGTCACGCCCAGCGCCTACCTGACGTCGATCGCTCCGCTGCAGGAGGCCGAGCAGATCGTGCGCGCACAGCTGCCGAATGCGGCCGTCCGCCGGCACCTGCAGATGCCGGAAGGCGAGCCCTGCCTCGTCGTCATGCGCCGGACCTGGGCGCACGGGCGCCCCGTCACTTTCGCAAGATTGCATCACCCGGGCAGCCGCTACGAGCTGACCGGGCACTACACACCTCCCGGGACATCGAAATCGGCGTCCGACAACGTCGTGCAACTGGAGAATCTACAGCGATGAACAAACCCCGCATCATCAGGGCGCCGGTCGGCACGAAGCTTTCCGCGAAAAGCTGGCTCACCGAAGCGCCGCTGCGAATGATCATGAACAATCTCGATCCCGACGTCGCCGAGCGGCCCCAGGACCTGGTGGTATACGGCGGCATAGGTAAGGCAGCCAGGAACTGGGAATGCTTCGACGCAATCGTCGAATGCCTCAGGGAACTCGGTGACGACGAGACCCTGCTCGTGCAGTCCGGCAAACCGGTCGGGGTATTCCGTACCCACACGGACGCGCCGCGCGTACTGATTGCCAATTCGAACCTCGTTCCGGCCTGGGCCAACTGGAAGCACTTCCGCGAGCTCGACCGGAAAGGGCTGATGATGTTCGGCCAGATGACGGCCGGATCCTGGATCTATATCGGCAGCCAGGGCATCGTGCAGGGGACCTACGAGACCTTCGTCGAAATGGGGCGTCAGCATTACGGCGGCGACCTGTCCGGGCGCTGGATACTGACCGCGGGACTCGGCGGCATGGGTGGTGCGCAACCGCTCGCGGCAACGATGGCCGGGGCGTCGATGCTCGCGATCGAATGTCAGAGCGACCGGATCGACAAGCGCCTGAAGACCGGGTATCTCGATACGCGCGCCGAGACGCTCGACGATGCGCTGGCGATGATCGAAAAGGCCGTAGCCGAGAAGCAACCCTTGTCCGTCGGCCTGCTGGGCAACGCGGCGGAGATCCTGCCCGAACTCGTGAAGCGCGACATACGGCCCGACGCCGTCACCGACCAGACCTCGGCGCACGACCCCGCGAACGGCTACCTGCCGATCGGCTGGACGGTCGAGGAATGGTTCGAGCGGCGCGAGTCGGATCCCGACGCCGTGGTCGCTGCGGCCGTCAAATCGATGGCCGTGCACGTGCGCGCCATGCTCGCATTTCACGACGCCGGCGTACCCACCTTCGATTACGGCAACAACATCCGCCAGGTTGCGCTGGACCAGGGCGTCGAGCATGCCTTCGACTTCCCGGGATTTGTCCCCGCGTACGTGCGGCCGCTGTTTTGCCGCGGCGTCGGCCCGTTCCGCTGGGCGGCGCTGTCGGGTGACCCCGAGGACATTTACCGCACCGATGCGAAGGTGAAGGAACTGATTCCGGACGACGAGCATCTCCACCAGTGGCTGGACGCTGCCGGCGAGCGGATTCACTTCCAGGGCCTGCCGGCGCGCATCTGCTGGGTGGGTCTCGGCGAGCGTGACCGACTCGGTCTCGCGTTCAACGAAATGGTGCGCAACGGCGAACTCAAGGCGCCGGTGGTCATCGGCCGCGACCATCTCGACAGTGGCTCCGTCGCAAGCCCGAATCGTGAAACCGAGGCGATGCGCGACGGCTCCGACGCGGTCTCCGACTGGCCCCTGCTGAACGCGCTGCTGAATACGGCGAGCGGCGCGACCTGGGTATCCATTCACCACGGCGGCGGCGTGGGCATGGGCTACGCCCAGCACGCGGGCCTCGTGATCGTCTGCGACGGTAGCGAAGCGGCAGACCGCCGCATTGCGCGTGTCCTGTGGAACGATCCGGGCAGCGGCGTGATGCGCCATGCCGACGCAGGTTACCCGGAGGCCATCGAGTGTGCGAAGGAGCACGGCCTGAATCTGCCCATGGTGGGCCGGGAGGACTTGCAATGAAGCTCATCGTCGACAAGCAGCTCATCACACTGGCAGAACTTCGCGAGGCCTGGCGCGGTCCCGTCGAAGTATCGCTCGGTATCGAAGCGCGGCGCGCCATCGCGGAGTCGAGCGAGTATATCGGCGAAGTCGTCGACAGCGGTGCCGAAATCTACGGCGTCAACACCGGTTTCGGGCAGCTCGCCCGCGTGCATATCGGCGACGAGGAACTCGTGAAATTGCAGGAGAATCTCGTGCGCTCCCACGCAGTCGGCGTTGGCGCGGACCTCGATGACGACATCGTGCGCCTGATCATACTCATGAAGGTGATAGCGCTGGCCGAAGGATTCTCGGGCGTGCGGCTCGAGCTCGTGGACGCACTGTGCGCGTTGATCAACCACGACGTGTATCCGCGAATTCCGGCCAAAGGCTCGGTGGGCGCTTCCGGTGACCTTGCGCCACTTGCGCACATGGCGAGCGTGCTCATCGGTGCCGGCGAGGCAAAGGTGAACGGCCAGCTGGTGACCGCCGAAGAGGCGCTCGCACACGCGGGGATCGAGCCGATTCGGCTGGCGCCGAAGGAAGGGCTTGCGCTCCTCAACGGTACCCAGGTGTCCACGGCGCTCGCGCTGGCTGCAGTATTTCGCTGCGAAAACCTGCTCGCGGCGGCGCTCGCTGCCGGCGCGATGTCCGCCGACGCGGTAAAGGGCAGCGATACGCCGTTCGACCGCCGCATACACAGCGTACGGGGGCACGGCGGGCAGACGGCTGTCGCCGGGGTACTGCGGCAGCTGATGCGGGACAGCGAAATCCGGGCGTCGCATCTGGGATGCGATCACATCCAGGATCCCTACTCGATACGCTGCCAGCCGCAGGTGATCGGCGCGTGCCTTGACGTAGTGCGTCACGTCTGCGCGGTTCTGGAGACCGAGGCAAACGCGGTGACGGACAACCCGCTGGTCTTTGCCGAATCGCACACGGTACTGTCTGGTGGGAACTTTCATGCCGAACCGGTCGCGTTCGCCGCCGACTACCTGGCCCTCGCGATCGCGGAAATCGGTGCGCTTTCGGAACGCCGTATCGCCCTGCTCGTGGACGAACATATGAGTGGCCTGCCCGCATTTCTCGTGGAAGAGGGCGGACTTAACAGCGGCTTCATGATGGTGCAGGTCACCGCGGCCGCGCTCGCATCGGAAAACAAGGCGCTCGCGCATCCCGCCAGCGTCGACAGTATTCCGACATCGGCGAACCAGGAGGACCACGTCAGCATGGCCACCTTCGCGGCCCATCGCCTGCACGAGATGCTCGCGAACAGCGCCAACATCGTCGCAATCGAACTGCTGGCCGCGGCGCAGGGTATCGAATTCCACAGGCCGAAGAAGAGTTCTCCAGCGATCGAAAAGACGCTCGCGGCCGTACGCAGCGTTTCGCCCCGTTACGATGAAGACAGGTCGTTGTCGCGCGACATCGCGCGGCTCGCGGCGATGATCGATTCCGGCGAATTCTGCGAGCATGCCGCCTCGGTGTTGCCGAGCCTGGGAGCATGAGCGACGTATACGCATTCTCAAAAGGTGATTCGCCGTTACTCATCAGCGTGCCGCACGATGGCCGGCTGATCCCGGAGGAACAGCGCGCCAGAATGACGCCAGCCGGACTTGCGATCCCCGATACCGACTGGCACGTCGCCGAACTCTATGATTTCGCGCGGGAGCTCGGCGCATCGCTGCTCGTGGCGCAGTATTCGCGCTATGTCGTGGACCTCAATCGGCCGCCGGACGACGGCTCCCTGTACGAAGGCCAGGTCGCGACGGGGCTTTGCCCGCAGTACGCATTTAGCGGCGACCCCCTGTATCTTGACGACGCGCCCGTCGCGGCGGCGGAGACCGCCGATCGCGTGAAGCGCTACTGGCGCCCCTACCACGAACGACTGGCGCTCGAGCTCGAGGAGCTTCGGGCGCGTCACGGCTGTGCGCTGCTTTGGGACGCCCATTCGATTCCCAGCCGCGTACCGCGGCTGTTCGATGGTGAGCTGCCGGTGCTCAATCTCGGCAATTTCGACGGCCGCAGCTGCGACCCGGAGTATGCTCGCGAGCTTCGGGATATCGCTGCGGCAAGTCCGTACAGTGCCGTATTGAACGGCCGCTTCAAAGGTGGCTACATTACGCGTCACTACGGCGATCCGGCGAAGGGCATACAGGCGGTGCAGCTCGAACTCGCGCAGCGTGCCTACATGGACGAGGCAACGCTGGACTTCGACGCTGGTCTCGCAAACCGCTTGCGCGATACGCTGCGGGCGCTGCTGGGTGCCTATACCCGTGCCGCCGCCGTTCAGTGAGAATTCATCTCGAAGCGGGTAGAATGCGCAGCTCACGAAGACAGAAATACGCCGCCGGCAGGCCTGCCGGCGGGTCAATTCAAGGACAGGACAGGACTATGACCAGACTCATCAAGTTCGTTATTGCGTTCGGCCTTATCGGCATGATGAGCGCAGCACCGGCGGCGATGGCCGCGTCGGCCGCGGAAATCGACGTCCGCGTAAAGGAATCCATCGAGGAGTTCAAAAAGAACGTCAACGGCGCCGAGGTGTTCCTGCAGCAGGCGTCCGGCTATCTCGTGTTTCCGAAAGTGTACAAGGTCGGTGTCGGCATCGGGGGCGAGACCGGAGAAGGCGCGCTGCTCATCGGCAAGGAGGTCGTCGACTACTATCGGACCTCGAGTGGTTCGATCGGTTTTCAGCTCGGCGCTCAGGCACGGTCGATCGTCATCGTCTTCATGACCGAAGAGTCGCTGAACAAGTTCCGCAACAGCGAAGGCTGGAAGGTTGGCATCGATGGATCGGTCGCGCTGATCGATCTCGGCGCCGGCAAGACCATCGACTCGAAGAACATCAAGGATCCGGTCGTCGGTTTCATCTTCGGTTCCAAGGGCCTGATGTACAACCTCACGCTCGAAGGCACGAAGATCCACAAGCTTGACAAGAGCTGATCGGAAGAAGCCGCCGCGCAAGTCGATCGGGCGGCGCGTCGGAGAGAATCTCCGGGCCGCCGGCGAATTCGGCCGCGAGACAGTTGTAAGGCCGGGTGGTGTGCCGGACAAGGCGCACGGCTGGTTTCGTTCCTGGTTTCGTAAGGTATGGGAGGTCCGCGGGGGTGGTCTCTACGCCGTCGGCTTTGCTGCGTCTTTCCTGTTCTTCGAGATTCGTGAAGCCGTCGTCGAAGACATCCCCCAGTTCGTCGCGATGAACAACGTCCTGAGTTCGGAACTCATCGGATTCGGCATCCAGTTCCTCATCGACACTCTGCTGAACTTCGTCCGGGCATTGCTGTGGCCGATGTATGTCGTCACGCTGTGGCCACCGGCAGGCGCCATCGCGCTCGGAGTCGCTTTCGTCCTCTTTCCCCGCTACCTGAAGAAGCCCATCGAACGCTGGCTGTTTCAGGACGGCGACCCGGGTTCCTAATCAGGGCGGGCGCCCTGGCAGTGCGCGTCGTCCGCGGCGCCGCGCAGATCCACCATGCACCGATGGGCCGGCGCCGCGGGCACACAAAAGCAAAACGTAACAATGTAAATGATAATCGTTCGCGATTGACTATTGTCGAATACCGTCCAGTTAGGTATATGTCGTTATGCTGCCGTTCAGGTTCGCTGCGTAGAATGCGACGCCGGAGATGTAACTGGTTTAGAATGACCCGCGCTGGTCTCGTTCCGGCGCACAATCAGAAAAAGTATCGAGGAGACTCCGTTGAGTAAAATTGCACGCCGTAAGTTTATCCAATTGTCTGCCGTCGCTGCTGCCGGCGTACTCGCACAGCCGGGCCGATCAGCGAAAGCAGAGGACATGCCGAAGCTATCGGAAGATGATCCGATGGCGCAGGGCATGAAGTACACGCACGATGCGAGCACCGTCGATCCGGCGAGCCGTGCGAACAGCGCAGAAGTTCAGAATTGTGCCAACTGCGCACTCGCGCAGGGCGAAGACCAGGGTGGATGGCTGGGGTGCCAGATCTTCCCGGGCAAGCTCGTCAACGCGAAAGGATGGTGCAGCGTCTGGGCGCCCAAAGCCTGACGACAAACTGCCTTAGTATCGAGACGCCGGCTCTCAGCCGGCGTTTTTTGTTGCAGTTTCGGATGCGACGCGATTAGGCTCTGCGCGTATAGAATTTGCATGGCTTGCCCGTACACCGGA
The DNA here is from genome assembly GCA_009937525.1 of Gammaproteobacteria bacterium. GTDB lineage: Bacteria > Pseudomonadota > Gammaproteobacteria > Steroidobacterales > Woeseiaceae > UBA1847. The sequence goes on along the minus strand of JAACFE010000004.1, from coordinate 43,609 downwards.
GATGTCCCTTGTTTGACTCCCTAAATCTCCTGCCCCCCGATGCCATCATCGGCCTGATCGCCGAGTACCGGAACGATCCGCGAGAACCCAAGGTGGATCTCGGGATCGGCGTCTACCGGAACGCGGCGGGAGAGACACCTGTGCTGGACGTCGTCAAGCGGGCCGAACGACGCCTCGTTGATACGCAGCTGACGAAGTCGTACATCGGTTCGGCAGGGCCGGCGGACTTCAACGAGGCCATGCGTGACCTGACTTTCGCGGGCACCGTCGCGAACGATCGTGTTGCGATGCTGCAGACGCCGGGAGGTTCGGGTTCGCTGCGGGTGGCCGCAGGCGTCATCCTGAGAGCCAGGCCCGACGCGACGATCTGGGCCAGCGATCCGACGTGGGCGAATCACGTCCCCCTGCTTGGCGGCGCCGGCCTCGACCTGCAGCCGTACACGTACTATGACGCAGAAAAGAAAGCATTGAACTTCGACGGGATGCTGGAATCGTTGCGTGAGATTCCCAAGGGTGACATCGTGCTGCTCCATACCTGCTGTCACAACCCGACCGGGATCGATCCGGACGAGGCGCAATGGCGAGCCATCGCCGACGTTCTGGTCGAGCGGGGGCTGATACCGTTCGTCGATGTCGCCTACCAGGGTTTCGCGGCCGACCTGGACGCCGATGCGTTTGTCATTCGCGAGCTTGCCGGGCGTGTGCCCGAGATGATCGTCGCCAACTCCTGCTCCAAGAACTTCGGGCTCTACCGCGATCGCGTCGGCGCCTTGTTCGTAGTCACGGGTGACAGTTCGGCGCGTGACGCCGTGCAATCGCAGGCCAACAACGTCGTGCGCACGATATATTCCATGCCGCCGGACCACGGTGCGGCCGTGGTTGCGATGATCCTGAATGACGACACGCTGCGTGCCGACTGGATCGAGGAACTTACCGGGATGAGGGAGCGCCTGCGCGAGATGAGGCAATTGCTGCACGACGCCCTGCTCGAGGAAGCGCCCGGACACGATTTCTCGCATCTCGTGCGAGCGAAAGGCATGTTCTGTTTTCTCGGCCTGTCACCCGAGCAGGTCAGCCGTCTGAAGAAAGACCACGCGGTGTACATGGTCGACTCGAGTCGCATCAATATCGCCGGTATATCGCCCGACAATGTCGGGCATATCGCACGATCCGTCGCTACCGTCCTCTGACTGCTACTGTATCGCGGGTTCCCAGATCAGGCGGCTGTCTTCGTCGATCGACAGCCGCCGGGCAGTGCCCGCATTGAGTTCCAGCACGAAGGTCGCGGGTTCGCTCGAAGTGATGGACTTCTCGGAGAGCGGCACGGTGTCGGTCGCTATGTTCGCGATACTGCCGTCGCGATGGGCGAAAACCATGTCCAGCGATATGTAGGTATTCTTCATCCACATCGAGCGGTAATTCTCGTCCCGGTAAACGAACAGCATTCCGGTCCGTTCCGGCATCTCGCGGACGAACATGAGTCCGCGGCGCTGTTGTTGCGCATCGACGGCAAGATAGATGTCGAAGCGGTAACAGGCATGCCGTGCGACGATAACCAGGACATCCGATTCGAAAGACCGGGCCAGGGGTTCCTGGGCATTCGCGGACAGCGTCGCGAGGCACAGCGCCGGCAGGAGTAAGCGCAGCAGCGTCACCTTGTGCCCCAGTCCAGAACGCCGCCGAATTGCAGCTCGCGCACGGTCACGCTCGAGTCGCCGTTGACCTCCGCCAGCGGCGCTATGCAATACAGCGTCCCCTCGACGAAATAGACGTCCGTGCTGTCCTCGATGCTCTGCTGCTCGACGATATCGGTCCAGCAGCTGCCGAGCCCCGACGTGCTGAAGAAGCGCCCGCTGCCTTCCTCGATTATCGTGACGTTGCTGCCGAGTTCCCGCGCGGTGTTGCCGCGCTCCAGGCCAGGCATCGCGACGATGATCGCGATTGCGAGATCGCCCGCTTCTCCTGCGAACCTCAGGCGGCCCCCCTTGCCTTCCGGACGCGGCATGCCTTCACAGTCGACATCGTCCGCCGACCAGTCGATCGGGCCGGAAATCTCGCCGTAGAAGGTCGTGCGAAGGTAGCCCTGCTCGCCACAGCCGCTGGCTTCGGGTGGTGGTGGCAATAATGCAGGAAGCGCCGCCGGCTCCGGCGTATCGCCACAAGCGGCAAGCCATGCGAAGGCTGTGGCTGCGGTCAGTGTCGGCAAAGGTACATTTCCGCGAATTCCCTGCAATGTTTGTCGCCCGCTGCTGTCTGAGAACGGAGCATTATTACTTAAGTGATCCACAGATGAACAAAATTCGCGGCGACGAGTTGGCGTCAACAGGCATCCTCTCTACAATGTCACGCCCCAATCCGGCCCGGGAGCCATTGATGAGCGTCGCAGAACAATTCCAGCACCTCGAGGCGCATGCCAGCCGCTTGATCATAGGGCAGTCGCACCTGATCAACCGCATGCTGATCGCGCTTCTGTGCGACGGGCACCTGCTGGTCGAGGGCGCTCCCGGTCTCGCCAAGACGCGCGCCATCAAGGTGCTCGCGGAGAGCATCGAAGGCGATTTCCACCGCCTGCAGTTCACACCCGATCTCCTGCCTGCGGATCTGACGGGCACCGATATCTACCGCCCGCAGCAGGGGACATTCGAGTTTCGCAAGGGGCCGCTGTTCCACAACCTGATTCTCGCGGACGAGATCAACCGCGCTCCGGCCAAGGTGCAGTCGGCGCTGCTCGAGGCGATGGAAGAACGGCAGATCTCGGTTGGCGACAAGAGCTATCCGCTCGATGACCTGTTCCTGGTCATGGCCACGCAGAACCCGATCGAGCAGGAAGGCACCTATCCGTTGCCCGAAGCCCAGCTCGACCGCTTCCTCTTGCACGTGCAGGTCGGCTATCCGAACGCGGAACAGGAACGCAGCATCCTCGTGCTGAATCGCGACGAAGCCAAGGCGAACAAGCGCGACGCGTTTCAGCCGCCGGAGCTGCTGTCCGTGGCTGCCGTGATGCAGGCGCGCCAGGAGATCCTGCGCCTGCACCTCGCGGACGAACTCGAGGAATACATCGTCAACATCGTGCTTGCGACGCGCAACGCCGGTGCTGTCGACGATTCCCTGGAGGGCCAGATTCTCTATGGCGCGAGCCCCCGGGCCAGCATCGGTATTGATCGTGCCTCCAGGGCGCGGGCCTGGCTCTCCGGCAGGGATTACGTGGGTCCGGAGGATATCCAGGACGTTACCGCCGACGTCCTGCGTCATCGCCTGGTACTGAGCTTCGAGGCCGAGGCTGATGGCGTCGATGCGAATTCTGTCATCGAGCGGATACTGGATGGTGTCGGTGTGCCGTAATGCGGCAGCTCGATCACATTTCGGAGAACACATCACCTGTCAGTGTGTCGCAGTCCGGCCTCATTCGCCTGAGCGGTCCCGCGCGCGCAATAGCGCTCGACGTGCTCAGGGTCCGCTCCCTGCAGACCGGCGCGTATGTTTCTCACTTTCGTGGCCGCGGCATGGAGTTCGATGAATCGCGGCCTTATCAACCCGGTGACGACCCGCGTTCCATCGACTGGCGGGTGACCGCGCGCAGCACGACCGCGTACACCAAGCTTTTTCGGGAAGAGCGCGAGCGCCCCGTGCTGGTCATGGTCGACCTGCGATCCAACATGCACTTCGCAACCCGCGGGTGCTTCAAATCGGTCAATGCGAGCCGCGCAGCCGCACTGCTGTCATGGGCGGCGCATCACCGCGGCGATCGTCTCGGCGGGCTCATCTTCGGCGACACGGTGCACCGGGAACTGAAACCCCGGCTCGGCAGGCAGGCGGCCCTCCGGTATCTCCACGAACTCGCCGAGCATCCCGATTGGGCGCCGCGCGAGCACGAACACCCGATAGACCGCGAGGCACCGTTCGCCCTGGCGATGGCGTCGCTCAGGCGTGTCGCGAGGCCCGGCAGCCTCGTCGTCATCCTCAGCGATTTCCTCGGCATCAACCGCACCGCACAGTCGTATCTGTCGAGCGTCGCGCGCCACAACGAGGTCCTCGCCGTCGTCCTGAGCGACCCGCTCGAGCGAGAGCTGCCGCCACCCGGGCGATACCGGCTCGTGATGGACGAGGAAGAACTCGCGATCGACACGCATGCGCAGGCAGCGCGGCGCGATTATCGCGACGCGTTCGAGTCGCGTACCCACGACCTCGAGCAATTCTGCCAGCGTTACGGCATCCATCTGATGCCGCTGTCCACGGATGACGACCCCGTCAACGCGCTGCAGACGGCACTCGGACGGAGGACTCACTAGTGGATCCGCAGCAGATTCCGCTGCGCGGCCTGCATCTGCCGGAGGCGGTGGGCTGGTGGCCGCTCGCGCCTGGCTGGTGGTTACTGATCGTGCTGCTTGTCGCCGCAGCCGGGCTCCTGTTGCGGGCGTGGCTGCGCTGGAGTGCGCGTGCGGCGGCGAGGCGCAAGGCGCTGAAGCAGCTCGAGGAGAGCCGTTCGGCATACGCCTACCACGGCAATCCGGTCACGCTGGGCGCCGAAGTGTCCGAGTTGCTGCGGCGCACGATGCTGGCCTATGCGCCACGCGCAGAGGTCGCCGGGCTCACCGGGGACGCCTGGCTCGCATGGCTGGACCGCGACCTCGACGAACCCCGGTTCCGCGAAGGTCCGGGCCGCACGCTGCTCGAACTGCCGTATCGCAATGCCGAGACGGTTGGCGAGGACGTCGACGTGGATGGCATGCTTGCCGCGGTCCGGGAACGGCTGCGGACGCCGGTCGGGAGGAGTGCCTGATGTTGTCGCTGGCCTGGCCGTGGATGCTGCTCGCGCTGCCGCTGCCGTTCATCGTCCGCGCGCTGCTGCCCGAGGCGAACCAGCTGCAGGAAGCGGGGCTCCGCGTACCGAGCTTCGCCGGTTTCGACGTGCTCGCCGACCGCTCACGGTCGGAGCAACTGCTCAACTGGCGCATCTGGGTTGCCATGATCGCCTGGGTGCTGCTGGTTATTGCCGCGGCGCGCCCCGAACGCATCGGCGAAGAACTCGAGGTGCCGGTCTCCGGGCGCAACCTCATGCTTGCCGTGGATCTCTCGGGGAGCATGGACCAGAAGGACTTCGAGCTCGGCAGTCGCCGGGTCGACCGCCTCACGGCAACCAAGGCCGTGGCGAGCGACTTCATCAGCCGCCGGGAAGGCGACCGCATCGGCCTGATCCTGTTCGGCGAGCGAGCCTACCTGCAGGTGCCGCTGACGCTCGATCGCGAAACGGTGAAGATACTTCTCATGGAGGCGTTCATCGGCCTCGCGGGTGAAAAGACCGCGATCGGCGATGCGATCACGCTTGCGGTCAAGCGCATCCATGACCAGGAAGCGGATGCGGGCGAGCAGGTGCTGGTGTTGCTGACGGACGGCGCCAACACGGCCGGCGAGATCGACCCGATGAAGGCCGCCGAACTCGCCGCCCAGGTCGGATTGCGTATCTACACGATCGGTATCGGCGCGGAGCAACTCGAGGTGGCTTCGATCATCGGCGGCCGCCGCCGCGTCAATCCGTCCGCCGATCTCGACGAGGAGACGCTGACCGGCATCGCGGACCTGACGGGCGGGCGTTACTTCCGCGCGACCGACACCGCGACCCTCCAGGAAATTTACCGGCTGGTTGACGAACTCGAACCGGTCGAGGAGCCGGAGGCGGGCTTTCGGCCCGTCCAGTCGCTGTACTTCTGGCCCCTGTCCGGCGCGTTCGCACTGACCGCATTCCTCTGCATGGTCAGCTTGCTGCAGGCGCTGCGTCTGCGCCGCATCCGTGGAGTACAGACACATGCCGGCTGAGTTTCATTTTCTGCGCCCCGAATGGCTGTGGGCCATCCCAGCCGTGATCGCGACCGCGATTCTGCTGGCCCGTCGTCAACTCGGGCCGGGCAACTGGCAGCGGGTCGTCGACCCTGCGCTGGCGCCGCACGTGTTGTCGGGCTCGCCGCGCCGCAAGTCGGACCTGCGGTGGTGGCTGCTCGGACTCACAGGGGTCATCGGCGTGCTGTCGCTCGCGGGACCCGCCTGGCAGCGGATCGAGCAGCCGGTATTCCGCTCCGACCAGGCGCTGGTCGTCGCGCTCGACCTGTCCCGATCCATGGACGCGCAGGACGTTGGGCCGAGCCGCATGCTGCGCGCGCGTCTCAAGATCCTCGACATCCTCGAACGGCGCGCGAGCGGGCAGACGGCACTCGTCGTCTACTCGTCCAATGCCTTCACCGTTACGCCGCTGACGAGCGATACCGACACGATCGCGGCGCTGGTCAACAGCCTGAGCACCGACATAATGCCGAGCCGCGGCAGCTACCCGGCGGCTGCCATCTACAAGGGACGGCAGCTCCTGAAGCAGACCGGGGCGGCTTTCGGCGAGGTGCTGCTCATCACGGACGGCGGTTCGTCGCCCGCGACCGAGCGTGCCGCGCGCGACCTTCTCGAAGCCGGTTACACGCTGTCGGTACTCGGTGTCGGCACGAAGGAGGGCGCACCGATACCGAAGCTCTCGGGTGGGTTCGTTACGGACCAGGCGGGCCGCATCGCGGTCGCGCGTCTCGAGGAGCGTGGGCTGCGCGAACTCGCAACGAGCGGCGGTGGCCGCTACGCGACGCTGTCCTCGGACGGCAGCGATCTCGACTACCTGATGGCGGGCGAGGTCGGTGCGCGCAAAGCCAGCGACGAATCGCTCGCAACGGATCGGTGGCGCGAGGAGGGTCCGTGGCTGGCATTGCTGCTGCTGCCGCTCGGCGCACTGGCGTTCCGGCGCGGCTGGGTCGTCGTGCTCGCGTTCGCGGTACTGCCGTTCAGCCAGCCCGCCGAGGCGTCGTTCTGGGACGACCTGTGGCTCAACAAGGACCAGCAGGCCCAGCGCCAACTCGAGGCGGGTAACGCCGCCGACGCAGCGGACCTGTTCAAGCACCCGGAGTGGCGGGCAGTGGCTGAATACGAGTCCGGTGCCTACGCGCAGAGTGCGGCGCGATTCGCGGAACAGGACGATCTGCGCAACCTCTACAACCTGGGCAACGCGCTGGCGCGGCAGGGCGAGTTCGAGTCCGCGATCGACGCCTACGCACAGGTGCTCGAGGCGGATCCCAACCACGAGGACGCGGCATACAACCGGGACCTGCTCGAACAGATGATGCAGAACCAGGAATCGCAGCAGCAGAACCAGGGCGATGATCAACAGTCGTCGGACGAGTCGGGTGGCGACAGCCAGGAGTCCGAGAGTGATGCTTCGTCACAGAACGAGAGTTCGGAGGGCAGCTCCGACTCGCAGAGCCAGTCCGGCGACCAGGATGCGTCGCAACGTGACGATGAGATGAGCGAGGAAGACATGCAGGCCCTGCAGGAAGAACTGCAGCGAGCGGCCGAGGAGGCCGAGAAGGAAGCCAGGCAACAGTCGCCCCAGCTCAGCGAGGAACAACTCGAAGAACTGCGCCGGCAGCAGGAACAACAGCAGGCGATGGAACAGTGGTTACGACGAATACCGAACGATCCGGGCGGGCTCCTGCGCCGCAAGTTCCGCTACCAGTACCAGAGGATGGGACGCGACCAGGACGGCAACAACCTCTGGCCGGACGACGAGGTGCAGCCGTGGTGACGTCGCGCAGGCCCGGTACGCGTCCGGCGTGGCTGGTGCTCATTGCTGCGCTGGTGTCCTTCGGCACGGCGCAGGCCGCCGTAAAAGCCCGCGTGGATCGTAATGCCATCGACCTCAACGAATCGTTCATGCTCGAGGTCGTGGTCGATACCGAGATCGACCTGCAACCCGACATCTCGGCACTGCACGAGGATTTCTACGTCGGCCAGAGCAGTCAGCTCAGCAATACGATGATCATCAACGGCGAGATCTCGCGCAGCCGCACGTGGTCCTACCAGCTCATGGCGAAGCGGACCGGGGAGCTGGTGATACCGGCGGTTATCGTCGGCTCCGAGCGCAGCGAGCCGCTGCGCATCAACGTGCGTCAGCCGACCAATGCGCCGCCCGGCGAAGCCGACGTGTTCATCACCAGCGAGATCGACTACACGGAGTCTTACGTGCAGGCGCAGGTGCTGTATCGCATCAAGGTCTATCGGGCCGTGCCGACGCGGCAGCCGGCTCTGCGCGATCCCGAGTTCGGCGGCGCCGAGGTGCTGATCGAAGTGGCCGGCGAGGAACGGAGTTACGATGCACTCCTCAACGGCCGAACGTACAACGTCGTGGAGCGCGTTTACGCCGTGTTTCCCCAGGAGAGCGGCGAGGTCACGATATCGCCCGCACGCTTCGAAGCGCGGGTGTTGCGCGACGGCCGAATTACCGGCCGCAAGGTGTTCGAATCGGAATCGCAGACGATCCGGGTCCTGCCGATACCGGCGCCGCCGGCCGATTTTCCGGATGCCGTGTGGTTGCCGGCCAGGGACCTTCGGCTGGAGGACAACTGGTCGCGGCAGCCCGACGATCTCAAGGCGGGCGAGCCCATTACGCGCGTCATCACGATCAGCGCGCTGGGTCAGATGGAAACGCAGATTCCGGCCATCGAGCCGCCGAACGTCACGGGCGTCAACGTTTACCCGGACCGTCCGGAACTCAGCCGGCAGATAGAGCCAGGCGGCATTCGCGGGATTCGCAAGGACCAGTACGCGATCATCGGCGTCGATACCGGCATCGTGACGCTGCCGCCCCTGCGCCTGCCGTGGTGGGACGTCGACGCGGCCGAGTGGCAGGTCGCCGAGTTGCCTGAACGCAGCGTCGGCATATTGTCGTCCGACGAGGCGCCCGTGATCGATCCCGCGCCGGCGGTGACAACGCCCGTCGAAGAACCGGAATCATCAGCCCTTGTGTCCACGGGCTCCGATGTGTGGCGGCTCGTTGCGCAGGTGGTCAGTGCCGGGTGGCTGCTGACGCTCGGCGCCTGGTGGCTGTCATCCCGTCCGAAGCGAGCGCCGCGGGAGCCGGCGCCGCCACCGCTGCACAAACAGCAGGCGCGGCACCTGAAAGCCGCGCGCAGGGCGGCGCTCGACGGAGACGATGCCGCCGTGCGACAGGCGCTCCTGGAGTGGGGACGCCTGCAGTGGCCGGCGGATGCGCCCCGCAGTATCGGTGCACTTGCACAGCGCGTGTCGGCACCGCTATCGGATGAACTGAGCCGGCTCTCGCGCGCCGCCTACGGGCGCAATACGGAGAGCTGGGACGGCCCGGCGCTCGCCAAGTCGCTGCGTTCCTTCGCCGTGCTCGACGACAGCGATGAGGACGCCGACCGCGATCCGCTGCCGCCACTGATGCCCCAGACCTGAACAAACACGGGCCCCCGACAACATCGCCTGATGCCGGCGGAGGAGTCGGCAGGCCGCCGGGGGATTCCTCTCCCTCATGGCTTGGCTCGCTGCGCTCGCCTGCGCTTTACTTCCGTCGAGGAACACCCCGGCCGGCCTGCGCGCTCAGGACTGCCGTAGGAGCGCTTCTTGAAGCGCGATCGCGCGCCGAGGCGCGCTCCTACGCAGGGCGGGCTGCCGGCGACGTTTTTCGAGGAAGTAAAGCGCAGCGCAGCGAGCCATGACGAGAAAAATCGTCGCCGTAGCCCGCCTGTGCCAAAACTCGGCCGGGATCAAGCGGCGGGAAGCGTTTCGCGCCCGCCGTCCCAGCGGAGTCGTTCGGTTACCAGTGGCCGGAGTTTGGCATCGACGCCCAGGGTTCCTGCGGCGGCAGCGCGTCGCCTTTCTGCAGGAGTTCGATCGAGATGTTGTCGGGGGAACGCACGAACGCCATGTGGCCATCGCGCGGCGGTCGGCTGATGGTCACGCCGGCGTCCATGAGCTTCCGGCAAAGCGCGTAGATGTCATCGACACGGTAGGCAAGGTGGCCGAAGTTCCGTCCTTCACCATAATCTTCCGGATCCCAGTTATGCGTGAGCTCGACCTGGGCGTCTTCATCGCCGGGCGCGGCGAGGAAGATCAGCGTGAAGCGGCCCTTCTCGTTGTCGTAACGCTTCAGTTCGACGAGTCCTAGCTTGTTACAGTAGAAATCCAGCGACTCGTCCACGTCGCTGACGCGCACCATCGTGTGCAGGTATTTCATGGATTTGTCCCGGTTGCAGAGCTTTGTTGAAACAGATCACAATGGTCGTCCATTGCGGCGTTTCGAGCAATACGTGAACGGCATTCGCACGATTACTCTCGATCTCGATGACACACTGTGGGATATCACGCCCGTTATCCGGCGCGCGGAGAAGCGATTGCACGACTGGCTCGCGGAACGATACCCGCGGATTGTCGACATGCACCAGCCCGAGGACATCGTCGAGTTGCGAGCCCGGGTCATTGCAGAGTTCCCGGATCGGTCGCACGACCTGACGTTCATTCGCTGCAGGGTGCTCGCGCGCATGGGCGTCGCCGCCGGTTACGGCGACGATTTCGTCGACGAGGCATTCGACGTCTTTGACCGGGAGCGCAACACGCTAGAGTTATTCCCGGAGGTGCGGCCGGCGCTCGAGTCTCTTGCGAGCCGATATACGCTCGTCGCCGTGACGAACGGCAACGCGAGACTCGAGCGAATCGGCATCGACCACTTCTTCCAGGCCGTCGTGTCCGCGCATTCTGCCGGCGCCGCCAAACCGGCAAGGCCTATTTTCGATGCGGCAGTCAGTGTCGGCGGTGCAGCAGCTCACGAGACACTGCATGTCGGGGACCATCCGGAGTTCGACGTGGACGGGGCGCGCTCGGCGGGCCTGCGGACGGTCTGGCTGAACCGCAATGGTCACGATTGGCCGGGCAGCCTCGAGCCGCCGGAGCGGACGGTTGCCGATCTCCAGGAGCTCGACGAGCTGCTGGCCGGGCCCGAACGGCCCGCATGACCCGGCCGCTGATCCTGTATGTACCGGGTCTGCTGCCGAAGCCCGAGGCCGGAATACACCGGCAGGCGCTGCGGCGCTGCCTCCTGGAGGGCTTGAGGCGTCATGATGCCGAGGTTGCCAGGGAATTCTCCGAGGCCAATCGGAGTTTCGACCTGGTCGCCTGGACCTACGATTTCTATCGGGAGTATCGCGATTTTGCGCTCGATGCGGAATCGATCGATGAAATGCTCGGCCGGCCGGATGCGAGCGAGCAGGACATCGTCGAGGCGTCATCCCCGGGCAAGCGCCTGCTGCGCTGGCTCTATCGCGTCGGGAACCTGTTTCCGTTCCTTATCCCGCATCTCGCCGACGAGCGCGTCGAGCTGCACGTCCGCGACCTGATGCGCTACGTGCACAACAGGAACGACATCGCCATGCATACGCGGGAGATGCTCAAGATGCCGCTGCGTGCGGCGTGGGAGGCGGGCAGGCCGGTGCTTCTCGCAGCACACAGCATGGGCTCGGTGATCGCCTACGACGCGCTCTGGGAGATGAGTCGCGACGTTCGGGATAAGCTGCGCATCGATCTGCTCCTGACCATGGGATCACCGCTCGGCCAGGGCTACCTGCAGCGGCGAATCCTCGGACACGACAAGCCGGGAGCGGAACGCTATCCGGACAACATCCGGCGCTGGGTCAACCTGTCCGCCGTGGGCGATATGACGGCCGTCAACCCGTATCTGAAAAACGACTTCGGCGAGATGGTCAGGCTCGGGCTCATCGAGCATATCGACGATATCGAAATATTCAATTTCTTCCGCCTCGACGGCGAACTAAACGTGCATGCGGAGTACGGCTACCTGGTCAACAAGGTGACGGCGGCTGTCGTCGCCGACTGGTGGCGGCGACAGCGACCGACTGCCTAGGCCTCAGCTTGCGTCGAGATTTGGTTTGATGACGATGTCGATGCGGCGGTTCTTCTCACGGCCCGACGCCGTCTCGTTGCTCGCGACGGGGCGCGTTTCGCCGTAACCGGTTGCGATCAGACGATAGCTCGGAATGCGCATCGCATTGATCATGTACTGCTGCACCGATTCCGCGCGGTCCTGCGACAGCTTCTGATTGAAGTCGTCGCCACCGTGCGAGTCGGTGTGCCCTTCGATTATCAGCTCGCTGCGGGGGAACACGTCGATGGCCTTCTCCACCTTGGCCAGCAAATCGAAATTCGAGGGCTTCAATTGGGCGGAGCCGCTGTCGAACGTCAGGCCGACGAGACGCATGATGATCGTATTTCCCTGGCGGAAGACTCGCGCCTCGTCGTTGCTGAACATGCGCTCGACCTGTTCGAACTGCTCCTTGATGCGCTCCTGGGCCTCGATGCGCTGGATGAGTGCGGTCCGCTCCGCCGTCGCGCCGCCGAGGCGCTCATCGAGGACGCGCAGCTCCTCCTCCATGTCGTTGAGGCGTAGCTGGTTGTCCGCGTTTTCCTGTTCGAGTGCCTGCTTGTCGTTACGCAGATTCTCGATGTAGGTGACCAGTTCCGCGGTCAGGCGCTCCGGTCCGTCCTGCATGTCGGGGAACACGTCCGCGGCACCGGCAACGGCACGGAACTGCTCTTCCCAGAGCAGGACCAGCTGCTCCGGTGACAGGTCCTTGTCGCGCACCTTCAGAACGACTTCCGACAGATAGATCGCGTGTTTCGCCTCGTAGTTCGCCTGTTTGGCGAGACTCCGCGGCAGGTCGGTGTCGTAACGGTTCTCGTTGAGCTCGCGCTCGGCGTCTGCAAGCAATTGCTTGGCCTTGCCCAGCGTTATCGGAGCATAACGGCCGACACGGCGCCGGTCGGCTTCGGTCAGCAGCTTGCGCGTTTCACCGAGGTACTGCGCCTTGATCGCGACGAGCTCCGCGTCACGGTAAATCGTGGTCGCTTCGACCTCGCGGCGCTTTGCGCTCTTCAGATTGCCACCCTCGAGGTAACGAATCGCATCGCCGAACTTGTCCTGCGCATCTTCCCATAGGTCCGGCGACAGTGTCGGCGCCTGCGCGTTCGCCGCATCCTGCCGGCTCTTCAGCGCCTGCGCCAGCGCGGTCCTGGCAAGCTGGGCCGCCTTCGCGGCGTCCGTGAAATAATTTGCTGCTTCTGCGGCATTGGAACGCACGTATTCGATGTTGCGGCCACGCTCCAGCGCCAGCTCGGCATCCCGGTACTCGCGCATTCCGCGCTCATAAGTACGCGGTGCCAGCCATTCGGCGTCGACGGCGTCGGCGGCGGCCTTGGCCGCATCCGCGTCCCTGAAAAAAGTGCTTCTCAGCTCGTTCTGTGCCAGTGCCGATGCGGCTCCGAGCGCGAGTACGCCCAGAATCAGGGCCCGTGGCAACAAAGGTATTGCGATCATTGAGTCGTTCCCCGGTTTGTTCGTGAGGAGAACTGCCCAAGCGAATGGCAGTTTCAGCTCGATATTACATATGCCGCGGGCCCAAAACTGTGCACCGCGTCGCCGATTTTCGCTGATTTTTCCTAGAATTCCAGAATTTTACGCTCGATTTATCGTCATTGCAGGGCTATCCGTTGTCGTGCTGCAAAGCAACACCGCGAATCGATGCCCACTTTCGGCTGTGATAGGCGTCACCATTTGCGCAGAGGAATTCTGCTGATAGGAAATTTGTGCTGTAGCTCACAGTCGATCGGGGACGACGGGCGTAGTCTGAAACCATGTCCGCAAAGTACTACACACAGTTCATCCTGACCGACACGCAGTACCGTGACGGTAATGAATTCAGCGGCGTGGTGGAACTGAGCCAGCCGATGGATCACAACACGGATACGCGCGACATAGAGGCCGCACTGGCCCGGAATTTCGACCTGCACAGGAGCTCGGTGAAGCTGCTGAGCTGGTCAAGACTGCACTAGTTACTTCTGGCGTGCTCTCAGAATCTACGGATTCCCCCTGACTCTCCCGGCTTCGGCCGGGATTTTTTTGCCCGACCTTCAAGCGAAATTTGATTTCGCAGCCTGTCATTCGGCGTCCGGCGGGCTGCGGCGATGCTTTTTTCTCGTCATGGCTCGCTCCGCTGCGCTTTACTTCCTCGAAAAAACATCGCCGACAGCCCGCAATCCGGTTGTCCGACATTGCGGCGCATCTTTGGCAGCATTTGAGGCCGGGCCGTGGGCGTTCTTCGAAGGAAGTAAAGCGGACCGAAGGGAGCCATGACTGAGAGGAACGCCCACGGCCCGGCCGAACAAGCCCGAATTCGCGCGAACCGCAGGTGATTGGAGTGGCGCGCGTCTCGATTTGTGAGAAAATGCGCGTCCGGTTTCTGGCCGGCAAGCGAACTTATGAGCAATACCGACACAAAATTCCGCGGCATTCCCATCATTGAGAGTGGCCGCAAGTACCAGACGGACGAGGGTTTTTCGGCGATCAAGAACGGCGTGAAGCAGCGCCGCGACGCCGAGCCCGTTGTGCATGGCCAGAAGCCGAAGTGGCTGCGGGCGAAGATGCCGTCGGGAAAGGGTTATTCGAATACGCGGGCCATCGTCCACGAGCACCGGCTGAGCACGGTCTGTGAAGAGTCGATGTGCCCCAACATCGGCGAATGCTGGAATGCCGGTACGGCGACGATCATGGTGCTGGGCTCGGTCTGCACGCGGGCGTGCCGTTTCTGCGCGGTCGACACGGGCAACCCGAAAGGATGGCTCGATGCCGAGGAGCCTGCAAATACGGGTCGGGCGGTGCAGCTCATGGGGCTCGAGTACGTCGTCATTACTTCGGTAGATCGCGATGACCTGCCGGACGGCGGCGCCGCACACTATGCCGCTTGCGTTCGCGAGATCAAGAAGCGCAACCCGAATACGGCCGTGGAAGCCCTGACACCCGATTTCAACGGCGTTCACGGGCACGTCGAGGTCGTCGTCGAGTCGGGCCTGGATGTCTTCGCGCAAAACGTCGAGACGGTGAAACGCCTCACGCACCCTGTCCGTGATCCCCGTGCCGGCTACGAACAGACGCTCGACGTGCTCCGGCATGCCAGGCGGCACCGCCCCGAGGTCCTGACGAAGACCAGCCTCATGCTGGGCCTCGGCGAGCGCGACAGCGAGATCATGAAAACCATGGACGACCTGCGCGAAGCCGGGGTCGACATACTGACGCTCGGACAATACCTCCGGCCTACGCCCTATCACCTTGCGGTCGAACGCTACGTGACTCCGGACGAGTTCGCGGCTTACCGCGCGGAGGGTCTCGAACGCGGCTTCGTCGAAGTCGTGGCGGGTCCGATGGTGCGTTCGAGCTACCGCGCCGAGCAGGTCTTGCAGAAGAACAACGTCGGCCTGGCCGCCGGCTGATTGCGACGGCGTACTGGTACGGATATCACGAACATGGAGTTTCTTGCCGAGTACGGAATGTTCCTGCTGAAGGTCGCGACGATCGTCGTCGCGATCGTGATCGTAATCGCTGCGGGTGCTGCTGCGGGTCGCAAAGCGGGCCAGGACGGCCTCGAGGTCGAAAACCTCAACAAGAAGTACCGCGAGACGGCCGCCGCGCTGCGTTCCGCGGTCATGAAGAAAGGCGAGCGGAAGAAACAGGCGAAGCAGGATAAAAAGCAGCAGAAGGCCGAGGGCAAGGCGCCGAGCCGGCCGCGCAGCTTCGTCATCGATTTCAAGGGCGACCTCAAGGCCAGCGAGGTGTCCTCGCTGCGCGAGGAAGTCAGTGCCGTGCTCGACACTGCGACGCCCGAGGACGAGGTCATCGTGCGACTCGAAAACCACGGCGGTATCGTGCATGAGCACGGACTGGCCGCTTCGCAGCTCGCGCGTATCCGGGACCGGGACATTCCGCTAGTGGTCTGCGTCGACAAGGTCGCTGCGAGTGGTGGTTACCTGATGGCCTGCGTCGCCTCGAAGATCTACGCGGCCCCGTTTGCGATCCTGGGTTCCATCGGCGTCCTGGCACAGATCCCCAATTTCAATCGCCTGCTCGACAGTCACGGCGTCGATTTCGAGCAGATCTCGGCCGGCAAGTACAAGCGCACCGTGACGATGTTCGGCAAGAACACCGACGAGGACCGCGCCAAGCTTCGGGAGGAACTCGAAGATGTCCACACGCTGTTCAAGGCGGCCGTCAGCCGTTACCGGGCAGACCTGGACCTCGAGACCGTCGCCACGGGTGAGCACTGGTACGGCATGCGCGCGCTCGAACTCGGCCTGGCCGACGAAATTCTGACCAGCGACGAACTGTTACTGCAGCGTGCCGCCGAGCGCGACCTTTATCACGTCAGCTACAAGATCAAGCAGCCGCTGCAGAAACGCATCATGCATAACATCGATAGTGCGCTCGAGAAGGTCGACGCCGCGAGCTGGCGGCGCCGTTTCGAGTCACGGCTTCCGCGAAGCCCCTGGAACTGAGTCAACGCCGGGCTGTCCAACTCGTTAGCAAGGAGTAACCATGCCCCAGCTTCACTTCAAGTCACTGATTTCACTGGTCCTGGTCCTGGTCGCCGTTGCCGGTGCAGCGTGCTCGACCTCGCCGACCGGGCGCTCACAGGTGGTACTCAAGAACGACCAGGAGCTGGCGGTCGAGGCCGCCCGCCAGTTCGCGGAAATGAAGGCGAACATGCCGCTCGAAACAGACCGTGCCAAGATCGATTACATTCACTGCGTAGCGCAGGCCGTGGTCATGGAGTTGCCGCCGGAATACCGCGACCTCGAATGGGAGATGGCAATTTTCCAGTCCGACTCCGTCAATGCGTTCGCCATGCCGGGAGGCAAGATCGGTGTCATGACAGGCATCCTCAAGGCGGCGCAGAACCAGGATCAGCTGGCCGCCGTTATCGGCCATGAAATCGCCCATGTGACCGCGCGCCATGCGAACGAGCGTGCGTCCCGCGGCTCGTTCTCCAACGTCGGCGTGCAGGTTGCCGCGGTACTGCTGGGGGGCGGCCACCAGGGCGCGACCTACACGGCGTACGAAGCGCTGCAGGCGGGTGCGGCGCTCGGCATCATGTTGCCGTTTTCGCGCTCACAGGAGAGCGAGGCGGACGTTATCGGACTGGAGTACATGGCGAAGGCGGGCTTCGACCCGCGTGAGAGCGTGCCGCTGTGGCAGAACATGAACGACGAAGCCGGGCAAGCTCCCGCCGAGTTCCTGTCGACGCACCCCTCCAGCGAGAAACGCATCGACCAGCTCGTCGGCCAGTTCGGAACGACGCTAAAGCTCTACAACGAGGCGAAGCTGTCCGGAAAGTCGCCGTCCTGCAGTATGTAGTGCCGGCACGGCCGGACTTCAAAGACCATTTCTCCGCCCGGTCCGCAGGCTACGCGCGCTACCGGCCGCTGTATCCTCGCGGACTGTTCGCGTATCTCGCGGGTCTCTCGGACCGTCGGCTCGCGTGGGACTGTGCGACCGGCAACGGACAGGCGGCGCTGGCTCTCGCCGAACATTTCGACCGGGTCATCGCGACGGATGCCAGCCGCGCACAGATCGATGCGGCCCTCGCTCACCCAGCCGTGAGTTACCGGGTCGCCACCGCAGAGGAGTCCGGGCTTCCCGCTGACTCCGCGGATCTGATCACCGTCGGCCAGGCGCTGCACTGGTTCGACACGGAGCGTTTCTTCGGGGAGGCATCCCGCGTGCTCGTGGCGGGCGGCGCCGTTGCGGCGTGGTGCTACGAATTGTGCAATGTCTCCCCGGATTGCGATGCCGTCGTCGGACGGCTCTACAGTGATATCGTCGGCCCGTTCTGGCCGCCGGAGCGGCGCCTGATCGAAAAACGCTACGCAGGCATTGTCTTCCCCGGCACGGAATTGACGCCGCCCCCGTTCGAGATGACGGCGCGCTGGACTGTCGATGACATGCTCGGCTATCTGCGCACCTGGTCGGCATGCCAGCGCTACCGGCGCGAACGCGGCGATGACCCGGTCGGATCGATCGAAGACGATCTGCGAGACGCGTGGGGCGCGGCGCCGCAAACGGTGAGCTGGCCCCTGACCTTGAGGCTCACGAAGCTCTGAGTTAGTCTCGCCCGC
This sequence comes from Gammaproteobacteria bacterium, assembly GCA_009937525.1. Classification (GTDB taxonomy): domain Bacteria; phylum Pseudomonadota; class Gammaproteobacteria; order Steroidobacterales; family Woeseiaceae; genus UBA1847. The sequence continues at coordinate 25,768 of JAACFE010000004.1, read as the reverse complement.
CGATTTTTGCGAAGATAGCGCCTTCGGAACCGGGGTCAGGGCCTTGAACACGCATTTTCCAGCCGCTCTTCGCTGTACGGTACTGCTGGCACCTGTCGTGCTGGCCGGCTGCGCTTTCCTGGAGGATTTGTACTCCAGCCAGTCCGGCGAGCCGCGCCCCGAGCCCGTTCCGCTGGAGGCTCGCCCGTTGGAGGAGCCGATCTCCCGCAACTATTTCGTGCTCGAGACAGAGACGCAGTCCGTTATCGGCGCGCCGCAGATCGTCTACACCGACGCCGAGAACACCCTCTCCGATCTGGCGCGGGAATACGGGCTCGGTTACGACGAGATCATTGCCGCCAATCCGGACGTCGACCCCTGGCTGCCGGGGGATCGGACACCGGTTCTGCTGCCCACGCAGTACGTTGTCCCCGATGTCCCTCGCGAAGGCATCGTGCTCAATATTGCCTCGAAGCGGCTGTTCTATTTCCCGGAGGTCCCCGAGGGCCAGCCGCAGACCGTACTCACCTATCCGATCGGGATCGGGCGGGTCGGCTGGGAGACCCCTGTCGGCGCGACGGAGGTCGTGTCGAAAGCAGCTGATCCGCACTGGTTCCCGCCGGCGTCGGTGCGCCAGGAACACGCGGAGACGGGCAACCCGCTGCCATCCGTGGTTCCGCCCGGACCGGACAATCCGCTCGGGTCGCATGTGCTCAAGCTCGCGATGCCGGGCTACCTGATTCACGGCACCAACCAGCCCTATGGCGTGGGCATGCGCGTCAGCCACGGATGCGTGCGGCTGTACCCGGAGAACATCGAGCTACTTTATTCGCTGGTCGGCGTCGGAGAAACCGTCCGCATCGTCAACGAGCCCTATCTCCTCGGCTGGCGAAACGGCGAACTGTATTTCGAGGCGCATGCGCCACTCGAGGACGATGCGAACCCCGCCGAAGAACGGCTCCAATTGCTGTTGGAGAGCGCCAAGGCCGAGGCGGGGCTCGGCGAGCGCGACGCAGATCACATCCGCTCTCTCGCGAGTACCGCAAACGGCGTGCCGTCCCTGGTCAGCTATCACGATGCGCACGAGGTATTCGCGCGCGCAAGCCTCGTTCGAAATACGGTCGAGCCCGACCCGAATGCTCCGACGCTTACCGAAGTACGCGAAATCATGGATGAGGTGATGGCCGAGGAACCGGAGCAAGAGGAAAAGGATTTGTGAACGACTGGCTCGACGTTATGCTCGAGGAGATCGCCCGCAAACAACGCGAAGCACGCGAAGCCGAAGAGGAGCAGAAGCGACGCGAGCAGGAAGCGAAAGAATCGGACGACGATCAGTCGAAGTAGCGCAGAAACTCTGCGGGCAGCTGTTCCAGATCGATATCGGATTCCCGCACGTCCGGCAGCGGATTCGAGTTGTAGGTGTTCCAGAACATGAGGGACGCATCGCGGTATCGTGATTGCCCGGCATCGTGAAGCAGCGCTGCCATCGCCTTGCCCGTGTAGGTCGACTCGAGCTCGAGTCCGAGCGAATCCCGAGCGACGGCTATCGCAGCGTCCGTGGCCGGGTTGCTCCTGGCATATCCGTCGCCGTAAAACTCATGCCGAACCTGGACGCGCGCGCGCCGGTGGAGATCGGCTGGAATGCCGGGGTCCAGCCGGTTGAGCATGAGGGCCGTCTTCGCCATCAGCCTGTCCAGCCGCGTGCGGTTCATGATCTGTTCCGGAGATACCCGTACAGCGTGTACCTCGCCTGGTAGTCCGGCGAGCGCGAGTCCGAGCGCAAGGCCGCCGGCGGACCCCATCGTTCCGGTCGCGATGTAGATTCGCGCCGGCGCCTCGATCACGCCGGCATTGACCTGGTCGGCGAGTTCGAGTCCGGCGCCGACGTAACCGACCGCGCCCAGCCACGACGAACCGCCGAGCGGGATGACCCAGCTGCGGCGCCCCTGGACGTGGTGCCGCATCGTCTGGACGCGGGAATGACTATCTCCGCCGTACGGGACGATCTCGGCACCGCAGTGCATGAGCAATCTCAAGACCTTGACGACGGCAGGCGATTTCACCTGATGGGATAAGAGGCAGGTGCAGCCGAGATCGAGGCGCTGGGCATAAAGCGCCGTCGCAAGTGCATGATTCGACGCCACGGAGCCGAAGGTCGCGACACGCCTGGCACATTTGTCGATCGCGCGCTGCAAGAGATACTCGAGCTTGCGGAGCTTGTTGCCGCCATAGTACGAGCTCGTCAGGTTATCGTACTTGATGCCGACATCACGCAGGCCCGACGGACCCGGGATCGAGCCTCTGCCTAACGGTGTTGGCAGGTTCGCGAGTGCTACCTTGCGAAGCTTGCCCGCGAGTGCCGGATAGGCGTTGACGAGGAAATCGGTCATGATGGCGTAATCATATTGGCAACGAGCGATGGCATAAGCAAACTTCACTGATTAGAATGCGGGCACGGTAATCTGACTCACGGAGACCAAGTTGCCAGATGCGGTCGATCGTGGCATCACGGTCACAGAGATTGCGTCGATGGACCAGCCTATCGACGCAGCGCCCGAAACCACGGCGGCCTTTGTCGGACGTGCACTTCGCGGCCCTCTGAATACGCCGGTTCTCCTTCACAACCTCGGAGAGTTCCGCCGCCGTTTCGGCGACGTCTGGTCGCGTTCGAGTCTCGGCCCGGCGGTCAGGCAGTTCTTCGAACACGGCGGCAGGAACCTCTATGTCGTGCGAATTGCGAACAATGCCCGCGGTGCGATGATCTGCCTGCCGGCAAGCGGTTCCGCACTGGTTCTGCGTGCACGTGATCCGGGCTCGACGGAATGCGTCCGGGCGGCCGTCGACTATGACGGCATCGATCCCGGTAACGATGAACTGTTCAACCTGACGCTGCAGCGCGTCGATATGGCTTCGCGCTTCGTTATCGACCAGGAGATGTACCGCAAGCTCAGCTTCCGCGAGCAAGCGGACTCGTTCGTTGCCGATGCACTGCTGACGTCGTCGCTGGTTCGAGTCGCAAAGCCCTATCCTTCGCACAGGCCCGAGCGGACAGCGCCGCAGGATGCCTGGCGCGGTACCAGCTACGTCGATCACACTCAGGACGGCACCGACGGCCAGGAGTTGTCCGACTACGACCTGGTGGGCTCGCGCCGTGACCACACCGGAATGTTCGCACTGGACTCGGTCGACAAGTTCGACATCCTGTATCTGCCACCACCGGGAAAAGGCATCGACCTGGGGCCCGCGGCCATCCTTGCAGCGGAGCGCTACTGCCGGAACCGTGGTGCGATGCTGATCGTCGATCCGCGAACCAGCCTCGATGACCCCGAGGCCGTAGTGCGGGAAGTACGCAAGCAAGGTTACGCCAGTCCGAATATGTTGAGTTATTTTCCCCGGATGGCGTTCCGCAAGGACAGCGACGTGCAGCCGCGAGCGGTTGGCGGGGCGATCGCCGGTCTGCTGTGCAAACTCGACTGCAACTACGGTCCCTGGCAGCATCTCGATCAACACGGGCTCGGTCTGAGCCGGGGGTTCGTGCCGGCAGTAAGTGTTGACGATGAAGCAGCGCAGGCTCTCGCGCGTGAAGGGATCAACGTCATCTTGCCCGGTGACGCGGGCAGGGCGCGAGTGACGGGTTCGGCAACGATGGCGCGCGGCAGCGAGATGCAGCGTCCCCTGACAAGCCTCCCGGTTCGTCGCCTGTGCCTGCATATCGTCAACTCGATCGAACAGGCGACACGGTGGACGGTGTTCGAACGCGTCGACGAGTTCCTGACACATCGTATTCAGAGCCAGGTATTCGCATTTCTCAGCGCGCTCACCGACATGGGCGCGTTTGCGGACGACATGATCGACGTGCAGTGTGACGCCGGACTGCGTCGAAATCCCGACGGCAGGAATCACGGCATCTCAATACTGATCTCGTTCCGGCCGCAGGGCTGTGACAAACCGATTTCGCTGAGCCTGCACCAGTCGGTGGAAGGGTTTCGGGTTGCAAGCACCGCATTTGCCCCCGTGAACGGCGACTGCACCTGAGCACCGACACGCCTGTCCAGGGTTCCTATCGGCCGTCTTTTCCGGCAGTGTGACGCCTTATGAAGCTGGACAAGTTCATACGCATCGTCCTCGGCCTGCTGATCGTCGTGGTGTTCTTTATCGCGATCGGGGCGCTACTGCTTTTCACACAAACTGCGCTGAATGTCTGGGACCGGCTTCTCGAAGGTCCGTGGGTGCTTCGTTGGGGTTACGTGGGCGCCATGATCGGGCTGGTGATCCTGGCCGTTTACCTGATCTGGCTGTTGCTTGTTCGCCGCAAGGCGCCGCCCGCAAGGAAGGCGGCCGCGGCGCCGCCGCTGACTCGCGACGAAATCGAATCACGGCTGCGCGACGCCGAGGCGGCGGGTGTCGACGTCGGCGAAGCCCAGCGCGAACTTCAGGAACTGGCCTCCCGACAGCAGGCGGGTGTCATTCACCTGTGCTTCTTTGGTGAAATAAGCACGGGCAAGAGTTCCCTGATAAAGGCGCTGGTGCCCGAAGCGGACGTCGCCATCGATGTCGTCGGCGGATCGACCGGCGAAGTGCGCCATTACCGATGGCGCAATAACGAAGGCAGCGAGATTCTCCTGACCGACGTACCCGGTACCGGGGGCCATGAAGAAAGCCTGGACGAGGTGGCGCTCGAAGAAGCACAGCGTGCCCACGTCGTGCTGTTCGTTTGCGACGGTGATCTCACACGGGCCGAGAGCCAGGCTGTGGGACACCTGCTTGCGCTCGATAAGCCGCTGGTGCTCGTAATGAACAAGGCCGACCGTTTTGACGTCGGGGAGCAGGCGGCGATCATGCAGAAACTCCTGCGGCGCGTCGACGATATGGGCGGCTCCCTCGAGCGCGACAGGGTCGTAGCCGTGTCGGCGGGCGGAGAGATGGATGTCGTGCAGCGCAGCGAGGATGGTTCGGAAAGCGTCGTGCGACGCAAGCGGCCTGCCGACATAGGCGTCCTCGTCGTGGCCATCAATCGAATGCTGCAAGACGAAGCACAGCCGCTCGACGTGCGCCGCGATCGTGCCGTGTTCCGGCTCGCCGCAGAGAAACTCGTCGAAGCCGAAGCGCAGTACCGCGAGCAGCGATCCGAGCAGATCATCCGCAACTCGACGCGCAAGGCTGTCATCGGTTCCCTCGCGGCCGTGAGTCCCGGCACCGACGTCATTATCCAGGGTTACGTCGGCACCACGATGACGCAGGAGCTTTGTACGTTATACGGTGCGGCGCCGAGGGATCTCGATATCGAGGAATTTCTCAACCTGAGCCAGAGCCGGGTCGGCAGAGCTTTGCCGCTGACGCTGGCCGTTGCCGGGAACGGCTTGAAGGCATTTCCCGGTATCGGCACCGTGGCTGGCGGGCTCGTTCACGCGGTTGCCTACGGCCTGATATTCGATGCGCTGGGGCGCAGCCTGGTGCTGACGCTCAAGCGGAATGGCGAGCTGGTGCCCGAGGAGGCAGCAAAAGAATTCGAGGAAGGAATCAGTGAACATATTGAAGCGGGCGTTCGACGCGTTGCCAGGCTGGCCCTGGAAGAAAAAGCGGACGCCGGCTGACGAGGAGGGTGGCGAAGACCACCTCAATCTCGCCCGCGAGAGTCTGCGAGAGCTGATCGGCGACACGCGACTTCCGGCGGGCGTGCGCGAGTCGCTGTCCCAGGACTACGACGCCGTGCGAGCGATGCTGGACAAGCTCGAGCACGGCCACATTCACCTGGCCGCGTTCGGCCGCGTGAGTACGGGGAAATCGTCGCTGCTCAACGCGCTGATCGGAGAAGACCGCTTTACAGTGAGCCCGCTGCATGGCGAGACAAAGCTGTCCTCCATGCAGGCTTGGCGGGAGGTAGAGGCGGGCGGTGTGTTTCTCATCGACACGCCCGGCCTTGACGAGGCCGGGGGAGAGGAACGCGAAAAGCTGGCGAAGGAAGTGGCCGGCCGATGCGACCTGGTGTTGTTCGTCGTCGACGGAGACATCACGGAAACCGAGCTCGACTCGCTTCGCACGCTCCTGAGCCGCGGGCGCCCGGTCATCGTGGTGCTGAACAAGCGCGACCTGTTCACGGCGGACGAGCAGGCGCAGCTGCTGGCGTCGCTGCGTTCGCGCGCCGAAGGGCTGATCGACGCATCACACATCATTTCCGCGGCTGCGCAGCCACGGCCGCAGGTCGTCGTCGAGATCGATGCGGCCGGCAAAGAGGTGACGACGCAGCGCGAACGACCGCCCGATGTCGAGGAACTGCGGGTCGCACTGTGGGACATCCTCGATGCCGAGGGTAAGACGCTGGCGGCGCTGAACGCGAGCCTCTTCGCCGCGGACCTGAGCGACCAGGTCGGACGTCGAATCCTCGCCGCACGACGGGAGATTGGCGACAAGCTCGTGCGGACCTACTGCATCGGCAAGGGTATCGCGGTCGCCTTCAACCCGGTGCCGGTCGCCGATCTGTTCGCAGCGGCGTTCATCGATGTCGGCATGGTCGTGCACCTGTCGCGCGTCTACGATCTTCCGCTCAGCAACCGGGAAGCCGGGTCCCTCGTCGGAGTCATCGTCGCCGAGTCGGCTGCGCTCATGGGCACGGTCTGGGCGCTGCATTTCGTGTCCAGCGCACTCAAGGTAGGCACAGTCGGGCTCTCCACCATCCTGACGGCGGGCGCCCAGGGCGCGATCGCGTATTACAGCACTTACGTGGTAGGGCAGATCGCCGCGGAATACCTTGCGAAGGGCAAGTCCTGGGGGGACGGTGGACCGAAGCAGGTGGTGCAGCGGATACTCGACGATCTCGATCGCGAGTCCGTGCTGCGGGATGCCCGGCGAGAAATTCGCGCGCGGCTCAAGCTGGGCTGAGGGCGTATACGTGGACAGGCAGGCACGGCTGGCGCGCATTTACGAAGCGATCCGCGACATTCCCTGCGGCAGCGTAGCCAGCTACGGGCAGATTGCCGAGATCGCGGGTATCCCGCGCGGCGCCCGGCAGGTCGGCTGGGCGCTGAAGCACTTGCCCGGGGGGCAGGATGTGCCCTGGCACAGGGTCATCACGGCCTCGGGTAGAATCGCCTTCGAGGCTGGCAGCGCGGGATTCGAGAAGCAAAAGACGCTGCTCGAGGGTGAGGATATCCCCGTGATTGCCGGTCGTGTCGATATGCAGAAACATCGCTGGCGGCCGCAGCTCGACGAACTGCTGTGGAAACCGACCTCGGCCTGGGATGAGCGTTGAACTCGGGAGACAAGCAGATGACGACGGTGATCTTTTCGCACGGCCAGGAGAGCGGGCCGTGGGGCACCAAGATCGAAGCCATGGCGGCGATGGCCAGGGAACTCGGGTGCCACGCCGATAGCATTGACTACCAGGGCATATCGGACCCGACGGAGCGCGTCGGGAAACTGCTTGCCGAATGCGAAAGTATCGACGACACGCTGATTCTCGTCGGATCCAGCATGGGAGGACATGTTGCGACGGCAGCAGCAGGGAAAGTGAATGCAGCCGGCCTGTTCGTGTTGGCGCCGGCCTACTACATGCAGGGCTACGAAGAACTCACGCCGCCCGCTCCCGGCATCCCGATCTGCATCGTGCACGGTTGGAACGATGACGTTGTCCCCGTTGACAACAGCATCCGGTTTGCGCGTCAGTGCAATGCGGAGCTGCATCTCATCGACGGCGATCATCGGCTGACGGACAACATTGTCGAGATCTGCGCCCATCTGAAACGATTCATACGAACGGTTACACGCGGCCAGGAGGACTCCGAATGAAATACATCGTGCTTGTTGCGAGCATGGCAATCCTTGGTTGCTCGGCCGAACCCGACGAGGAGGATGGCCAGGGCGTTCTGCTCGACGCTGCCAAAGCGCCCGTCGAAAAAGCGGAGGCGGTCGAGGGCCTCGTTCTCGAGTCCAAAGACAGGATCGACGAAGCGGTCGACGACGCCGACGAGTAGCGCATTTTTGGCCAAAAACAAGGGTTTGCAGGCACGGTCTTTTCGGTAGACTGACTCGCCATGAATATCGCCGGATTCCTGCTGCGGCCCCTGTACTGGCTGGCCGGCAAGATCTTCGCAATCTGGGCGCGGCCCGCGATCCAGCCGGAGGTGCCGGCCGAGCTCCTGGGTAACGAGGATGACGCCGTCTGCTACGTGCTCGAAACGGGCGGCCTTGCCGACATGCTGGCCCTCGAACGCGCCTGCAAACTTCACGGCATGCCGTCGCCGAGCGAATCGTTCAAGTGTTGTGACAAGCGTGAGTCGCGTCGTGTCGTTGTCATGCGGCGCACGCAGGGCTTCGTTTTTGGCCGCCGCACCACGAATGGCTCACCCCGCCTGCGGCGTCTCGTCGCCGCAGCCGACGCCAAGCAGCAAGAGCTGCTGTTGATTCCTGTTGCGATCTACTGGGGGCGTTCGCCGCAGAAGGAGCGGTCGGTGTTCAAGCTCCTGTTTGCGGAGAACTGGGATGTTGCGGGCAGAAGCCGAAAGTTCTTTGCGACCCTGCTTCTCGGCCGCAACACGCTGCTCCGATTCAGCGAGCCGCTGCCGCTGAGCTCCATCGTTGCCGAGGACCTCGATTCCGAGGTGGCATTCCGCAAGGTCTCGCGAATCCTGCGCGTGCACTTCCGGCAGCGGCGCACGGCCACCGTCGGACCCGACTTGTCGAACCGCCGCACCCTCGTCAACCAGGTGCTGCGAACCCCGGGCGTCCGTAAGGCGATTGCGGGCGACGCCGGCGACGACCCGTCCGCGCAGGAAAAAGCACGTAAGGAGGCCCGCCGCTATGCGTACGAGATTGCGGCGGACATCTCCTACCCGACGATCCGGGTGCTGGAACGCGTGCTGCGCTGGCTGTGGACGAACATCTATGACGGTATCGACATCGCCCATGCCGAGCGTATGCACGATGTGGCCAGGGAAAAGGAGGTCATCTACGTACCCTGCCATCGCAGCCATTTCGATTACCTGCTGCTCGGCTACATCCTTTACGAAGAGGGCCTGCAGACGCCGCACATTGCTGCCGGCATCAATCTGAACCTGCCCGTCGTCGGCCCGATATTGCGGCGCGGCGGCGCGTTCTTCCTGCGGCGCAGCTTCAAGGGCAACCGGCTGTATGCGGCCGTGTTCGACGCCTACCTGGACCAGCTCCTGCAGCGGGGCTACTCGGTCGAGTACTTCGTCGAGGGCACTCGCAGCCGCACCGGGCGGCTGCTCGCGCCGAGGGGAGGCATGCTGGTCATGACCGTGCACTCGTACATCAAGAACCCGAAGCGACCGATCGTGTTCGTGCCCGTCTACTTCGGATACGAGAAATTGATCGAGGGCGACTTGTTCATCAGCGAGCTGAGCGGCTCCGAGAAAAAGAAGGAGTCGCTTTTCGGCCTGATCCGTTCCATCAATTCGCTGCGCGAGAATTTCGGCAAGGTCTACGTCAACATCGCCGAGCCGATCGAGCTCGACGCCGTACTCGATAATCTCAAAGCGGACTGGCGCGATGCGGTGCCTGAAAACGGCGAGCGACCGGCATGGCTCGGCAGCGTGGTCGATGAGCTGGGCATCGACATCATGAGCAGTATCAACGCCGCCGCGGCTGTAACGCCGATCAGCCTGCTCGCCTGCGTCCTGCTGGCGACACCCAAACAGAAAACAGGGGCGCAGGAACTCAAGCGCCAGCTGGAGCTGTATCTGTCGCTGATGAAGATGTTCAGCTACTCCCCGTCGGTGACGCTGCCGGACTGGTCGCCGGAGAAGATCATCCGCCATGGCGAAGAGCTGAATGTCATCAGCCGAACCTCGCACCCGATGGGCGACGTTATCCACATGACCGAGCATACCGCGGTGCTCATGACCTATTTCCGCAACAACATACTGCACCTGCTCGCGGTTCCCGCCGCGGTTGCCTGCTGCTTTATCCAGGGCCGCGAACTCGAGCATGCGGAGTTGCAGCGGCTCATTCGCCTGATATATCCGTTCATGCGCAAGGAACTCTGCCTGAAGTGGGACTACGCGGATATCGATGACGTGACCACGCAGGCGATCGAAGCGCTTCTGGAACACGAGTTGCTGACGCGGGGCCGCAACAAGAAGATGCTGATACGTCCACGCGCCGGGTCGGCAAAGGCCTACCAGTTGCTCATGCTGGGGCAATCGATGGTGCCGATGCTGCAACGGTTTTACCTCGTCATCGCAATCCTGGTGCACCATGGGTCGGCCAAGCTCACGAGGGCAGACCTGGAGGCGCTGTGCCAGCAGAGTGCCGAGCGACTATCGATGATCTACGGGCTGCATTCGCCGGACTTCTTCAACAAAACGCTGTTTCACGATTTCATCAGGAAATTGCAGAACCTGGACGTCCTGCGCCGCAATGCCGACGGCAAGCTCGAATTCGACGACAATCTCACCAGCATCGGCGCGGATGCCCGGCTGGTGCTGGGGGAGGAGATCCGCCACAGTATCCTGTCACTGACATTCGAGAGCACCGAGGCCGACGTATGATGGTCGCATCGTTCTATCGTTTCCTCGATCTCGCCGACCCGAATGCATTTCGCGATCACCTCCAGGCGTTTTGCGACGCGCACGACGTCCTGGGAACCATTCTCGTGGCGGCGGAGGGTTTCAACGGCACGATATGCGGGCCTGAAGAGTCGATCCGCGACGTGTTCAGCTGGATGGGGCGGCGCCTCGGGCTGGATACGCCAATCGAGGCGCGCTGGACCGATGCCGGCGAGGCGCCGTTTCGGCGCATGCGTGTGCGCGTCAAGAAAGAGATCGTTACGCTCGGGCGTCCCGATATCCTGCCGCACCGGAAGACCGGCACGTACGTACCGCCGGAAGAGTGGAACGCGCTCATCGAGAATCCCGACGTACTGCTTGTCGATACGCGCAACCACTACGAGGTCGAGGTGGGCACGTTCCCGCGCGCAATCGACCCCGGCACCGACAGCTTCCGGCAGTTTCCGGAGTTTGCGAGGCAGCTCGCGGAGACGTCGAAAGACCGGCCGCTTGCGATGTTCTGCACCGGTGGCATCCGCTGCGAAAAAGCGACGGCGCTGATGCTCGAATTGGGTTTCGAAGAGGTCTATCACCTTCAGGGAGGAATTCTGAAATACCTCCAGGAGATGCCCGAAGATCAGAATCGCTGGCAGGGCGAGTGCTTCGTGTTCGATACCCGAGTGGCGGTCGACAAGGATCTCGCGGAGGGCGGCTATGTGCAGTGCCATGCCTGCAGACGGCCGCTGTCCGCTGAGGACCTGCAGTCACCCGACTACCGGGAAGGGGTGTCCTGCCCGCACTGCGTCAAAGAGATCGACGAGGAACGCGCGGCGCGGCTGGAGGAGCGCCGCAAGCAGGTTGCCCTTGCCGAACAGCGCGGCGACAGGCACATCGGCCAGAAACTCTAACCTGATCGCGGTTCGAGAACCGCTCCTACAGCGGAAGATCTGACTGTAGGAGCGCGCCTCGGCGCGCGATTTGCATCAGGCGTCCAGGTCGGGGATGAGTTCGCTCTCCAGCGCCGTGATCATGTCCTTGAGCAGGAGCTTGCGTTTCTTCAGGCGGCGAATGCGCAGCTGGTCGACCATCGGGTCGTGCTGCAGACGGTCGATCAGGTAATCAAGGTCCCTGTGGCTCACTCGCAACTCGCGCAGGCGCTCGAGTTGCTTGAACGATTCGGTATCGACTTTTTCGGACATGCGGACCGTATGTAGCTGATTCGGTTGTTGCTATTAGTATAGTAGTAGACCGTTACACGCATGCTACTCGCGGTCGGGGAGCAGCGCCAGCCAGTCACGATCGCTTGCACCGATCACCATGAACTGAGGGTTCAGTATGTCCTCGTTCTGGTTATATTTCATAGGCTTACCATCAAGCGTCACGACCGAGCCGCCGGCCTGTTCGACGACGGCCTGCGCGGCCGCAGTGTCCCATTCCGAGGTCGGCCCGAGGCGCGGATAGACGTCGGCACCGCCTTCCGCGACGACACAGAACTTGAGGGAGCTGCCCATGGGGACGAGGTCGCAGTCGCCGAGATTCTCGATAAAGGCATCGAGGCTGGCGCCGCGGTGGGAACGGCTGCCGACGACGCGCACCGGTCGCGCACTGCTGTGCGCGACATGGATTTGCCTCGGTGGCTCCCCGCCGACGCGCAGCTCGGCGCCGTGGCCCTCGCAGCCCACGTAGGTCTTGCCCTGAACGGGCACGTGCACGACGCCGAACACCGGCCGGCCGTCGTTGATGAGCGCAATGTTTACGGTGAACTCGCCGTTCCGGTTCACGAACTCCTTGGTGCCGTCGAGCGGGTCGATGAGCCAGTACGTCGGCCATCTGCTGCGTTCTTCGAAGGGTGGCAGTCCGGATTCCTCCGAAATCACGGGCAGTTCGGGCGTGATCTCGGCCAATCCCGAAACGATCCGGCGGTGAGAGGCGAGATCCGCCTGCGTCAATGGAGACTCGTCATCCTTGCTTTGAACGTCGAAGTCGCTCGCGTAGACTTCGAGAATCGCATCGCCGGCCTGCTTCGCCAGGGCGACGGCCGGTTCGATGAGTTCGACATAATTCATTGCAGCATCCTTATTGGCTGACGGGGCGCGCAGTATACGGTGAACAACGACGCTAAAACCATGCTGAACGAGTGCGAGACGCTCATGCTCGATATGGACGGTACCGTGCTCGATCTCGCCTACGACAATTACGTGTGGAAGGAACTGGTGCCCGAGCACTACGCGGAAGCAAAGGGCATCAGTGTAGACCTTGCCCGCAGCCGGCTGTATGCGAAGTACCGTGCAATACAGGGCGATATCCAGTGGTACTGCCTCGATCACTGGAGCGAGCGCCTCGGTCTGGATGTGCTCGAGCTGCATCGTGGGGTCAATCACCGGATCGATTACCTGCCTGGCGCCAAGCGCTTTCTGCAGGCGCTGCACGAACACGACGTGCGCGTGCTGCTTGTAACGAACTCACATCCGGATACGCTGGCGCTCAAGGACGAAGTGACCGGGCTCGCGGATTATTTCGATGCGATCTACACCTCGCACCAGTTCGGTTACGCGAAAGAACGCCAGGAATTCTGGCACGCACTGCAGGAAGAAGAAGGCTTCGGGAAAGGGTCGACCCTGTTCGTGGACGACAACCGGACCGTGCTGAAAAGCGCCGATGCCTACGGCCTGGAGATGCTCGTCGAGATCAGTCAGCCCGACACATCGGAGCCCGTGAGGGAGACGTCCGACTACACGGGCGTGATGGGTGTGGCCGACCTGTTGGACACGTAGGAGCGCGCCGAGGCGCACGATCGCGGTTCAGGAACCGCTCCTGCAGCCACGATGGCGCGCCGAGGTGCACTCCTATGATTTCTTCGGCGGTCGCTTGCGGCGGCTGGGGCGCTTGCTGCTTCGTCCGCGATGCTGGTCGGTCTTATTTCTCGGCCGCGACCTCGGCTTTTTCAGTTCGGGCAGCAAGGCGACATCGTAGTTTGCGACCGGGATCTTGTGGCCGATGTAGTCCTCGATATCGGGCAGGGAGACGGCATAGGTTTCGCAACCGAAACTGATTGCATCACCACTTGCTCCCGCGCGTGCGGTGCGGCCGATGCGATGCACGTAGTCTTCCGAGTCCTGCGGCAGGTCGTAGTTGATGACGTATTGAACGTCGGGAATGTGCAGGCCGCGGGATGCGACGTCGGTGCCGATCAGCACCGGCAGGTCGCCGCTCTGGAAGTCCATCAGCATGCGCAGGCGTTTTTTCTGCGGCACATCGCCGGAGATCGCCCGGGCATCGATTCCGTTCGCCTGTAAATAGGCCTGCACGCGTTCTGCTTCCCGTTTCATGTTGACGAACACCATGATTCGGGCCTGGCCCATTTCGCGAATCAGGCCGACCAGCAGCGGCATCTTCTCTTCGTTCGACGGGAAGAAGATCGCCTGCCGGACCTTGTCCGCAGTGACCTTGTCCGGCTCGATGCGAATCAGCTCGGGCTCGTTCATGTGTTCGTAGGCGAGTTCCATCACGTTGTGCGAAAGCGTCGCGGAGAAGAGCATGTTCAGGCGCTTGTCGGGCGGCGGCAGCCGCCTGAGCAGGTAGCGGATGTCCTTGATAAAGCCCATGTCGAACATGCGGTCGGCTTCGTCGAGCACCGCTACCTCGACACGATCGAGCTTGAATACGCCCTGTTTGAAATAGTCGATGATGCGCCCGGGCGTGCCGATGAGAATATCGATGCCTTCCTCGATCGTGCGCCGCTGCTTTTCGTAATCCGTACCGCCGTACGCCAGTCCAACCTTGAACCCGGTGTGGCTGCCGAGCAATACTGCGTCTTTGGCGATCTGCACGGCGAGTTCGCGCGTCGGTGCCAGCATGAATGCGCGCGGCTGCTTCTTCTCATCGTCGGCGGGCGGTGAGGCCAGCAGGCGTTGATAGGTCGATATCAGGAACGCGGCGGTCTTGCCCGTTCCCGTCTGCGCCTGGCCGGCCACGTCGTGACCCTTGAGCGCGATCGGAAGGGTGCTGGCCTGGATGGGCGTACAGAACTCGAAACCGGAATCGCGGATACCCACCCGCACCTGTTCGTGAATGTCGAGTTCGTCGAATCTGAGGTCGCTCAGATGATCTTGGCTCATAGGAATTTAGTCGGAAAATGTGCGTGAAAAGCTTGCAAAATGGCTCGCGAAGCGTTCAAATTGCCCTAATTCGACGCGACAATCGTCGCACCCGCCGTATTCGTAATCATCAATTCCAGAGAGAAGCCGGAATTAGTCGGCGTTAAAGCGCGATAGTTTGCCTGATGTTGAGGGCAGCGTCATCCATTTTACAGGGTTCGTTTATCGGGGGAGCTGATGACGAGCCCGCCAAAACCGAATTGATTCGAACTTCATTGTGGAGGAAGTGGCCGGTGAGCGACAACATCGTGCACACCAATGACAGTAATTTTGACGCGGACGTCTTGCAGTCCGACAAGCCCGTCCTGCTCGATTTCTGGGCCGAGTGGTGCGGTCCCTGCAAGATGATCGCGCCGCTGCTCGACGAGGCGGCGAACGAATACGCGGACAAACTCGCGATCGTCAAACTCAATATCGACGAGAATCCGAATACGCCGCAGAAATTCGGCATCCGCAGCATCCCGACGCTGATGTTATTCAAGGATGGTGCGGTCGCTGCGCAAAAGCTCGGCGCAATGTCGAAATCTCAATTGATGGAATTCCTGGACAGCAATCTGTGAGAGGGTACTTGGGTAATTCAACGAAGAGCCGGCCAAAACAGTCCGGCAACAAAAGCAAGGGTAGTCCGAACCGCCGGCGCCGCAGGCGTCCGCCTCAGTCGGAATTCCCTGACGATGATGGCAGCCTCGAGGTAATACCGCCGGAGGAACTCGAGCAGAGCAAGGACACGATGAACCTGTCCGAGCTCAAGACACGTCCCGCCGCGGAACTGGTCGAACTCGGCGAGAAGCTCGGCCTCGAGGGCCTGGCGCGTTCGCGCAAGCAGGACATCATCTTCTCGATCCTCAAGGCACACGCGGAGCAGGGCGAGCACATCTACGGCGAGGGCGTCCTCGAGATACTGCAGGATGGCTTCGGCTTCCTGCGCTCGGCAGACAGTTCCTATCTTGCCGGGCCCGACGATATCTACGTCAGCCCCAGCCAGATTCGCCGCTTTGCGCTGCGGACCGGCGACACGGTTTCCGGCCTGATCCGTCCGCCAAAGGAAGGCGAGCGCTATTTTGCGCTGCTGAAAGTAGGGCAGATCAATTTCGACGCTCCGGAGAACGCACGCAGCAAGGTGCTGTTCGAAAACCTGACGCCGCTGTTTCCGAAAGACCGGCTCAAGCTGGAGCAGGGCAACGGCAGCACCGAAGACCTCACCGCGCGCATCATCGACATGGTTGCGCCGATCGGAAAAGGTCAGCGCGGCCTGATCGTCTCGCCGCCGAAGGCCGGTAAGACGATGCTGCTGCAGAATATCGCGTCCGCGATTTCTGCGAACAACCCCGAAGTGGACCTCATGGTATTGCTCATCGACGAGCGCCCCGAGGAAGTGACCGAGATGGAGCGCACCGTGCGCGGAGAGGTCGTGTCCTCGACCTTCGACGAGCCGGCGAGCCGCCACGTTCAGGTGGCAGACATGGTCATCGAGAAGGCCAAGCGGCTCGTCGAGCACAAACGCGACGTCGTTATCCTGCTCGACTCGATTACTCGCCTGGCCCGAGCCTACAACACGGTCGTGCCGTCGTCAGGCAAGGTTCTGACGGGCGGCGTCGACGCGAATGCGCTGCACCGACCGAAACGGTTTTTCGGCGCCGCGCGCAACATCGAGGAAGGCGGCAGCCTGACAATCCTTGCGACCGCTCTGGTGGATACCGGATCGAAGATGGACGAGGTTATCTACGAGGAGTTCAAGGGCACCGGTAACATGGAGATCCACCTGGATCGCCGCATTGCCGAGAAGCGGGTATTCCCGGCGATAAACATCAACCGCTCCGGCACGCGCAAGGAAGAACTGCTGACGGTTCCGGACGAGCTGCAGAAGATGTGGGTCCTGAGAAAGGTCCTGCACCCGATGGACGAACTCGCTGCGATCGAATTCCTGTTGAACAAACTCCAGGACACCAAGACCAATACGCAGTTCTTCGAGGCCATGAAACGGTAGGAGCAAGGACCGCTGGCACCTTGAGATCCGTGCCGTAGGAGCGCTTCCTGAAGCGGGAATCCAGCGACGCTGATCGTGCGCCGAGGCGCGCCACTACAGGGTGATCGCGAACGCCTACCGGATCACATCCCCGGCCGTGACCGTCGTCTTGTAACGTGGCAGGCCGTCGTCGATGACCAGCCAGGCCACCTTGTCCTCGACCCAGATGTGTGCTGCAGGTTCGATGCCTGTGGCCTCGTCCAGGCTCGCGAGTGCGATATCGATCTCGCCCGGCCGCTTGTCCGACCAGTACGTAATCGTCGTTCCGCAGATGGCACAGTGACCGCGGCGGACGCCTGGCGAGGAACGATACTCGGTGATCGTGCCCGACGTCAGTGACAGATTAGCGTAGTCAAACGATACCCAGGTAACGAACGGCGCGCCCGCCGCGCGCCGGCAACTCTCGCAGTGGCAGTGACAGGCGAATGCCGGTTCGCCAGTTAGCTCGAAGCGGGCCTGTCCGCAGAAACAGCGTCCGGAAAAGGTCGAATCGCTCATCGCCGTTTCAGCCGTGCCACGGTGCGCCGGTTTCTCTCGCGCCGGACCGGGTCCGGGTCCGCGATCACCGGGAGCGCCGCGATGCGCTCGCAGTAGGGCGCAGGGAAAGCGTGCCGGAGGCAGCCCAGTAGCACCATGTCACGGTACCAGTCGAACGGGTGAAGGAACTCGTCGATGTGGGTGTGAGCTGCGACGTAGGTAAAGCACTTGCCGAAACGCGGGACGCTGATCTCATCCACGTCATAGCCCTTGCCGACGCCTTCGATGGTGTCGAGGATCTTCCTGTCGGCGTCGTCGACCTCGTAAACGGCCACGTGCATCCCCTCGCCGCATTCGGTAAATCCACATTTCGCGGAACGGTCCTGGCCGCGCTTGTGGAATTGCAGCGTGTACTTATGCAGGAAACCGGTACCGCGAAGCGTCGCGGATCTGATCCGTTCCCGCAGCCGGCCCGGATGCAGATTTGAGCCATACGCGGCGTACAGCATTTTCGATCGTCTGCCTTTCATTCCCCGATGTCCTCATTCCAGAGTGCCGGATTATCGCGAATGAAGTCGTTCATCAAGCGCACGCACTCGTCATTGTCGACAACCTCCAGTTCTACGCCGCGAGCCCGCAAGTGCTCCTCGGGACCGCGAAATGTCCTGTTCTCGCCGATCACGACCTTGGGGATCTTGTACAGCAGGATAGCGCCGCTGCACATGTCGCAGGGTGACAGCGTCGAATAAAGCACCGAATGAGCGTAGTCCTCCGATGTCAGCCGGCCCGCATTTTCGAGGCAGTCCATCTCGGCATGCAGCACGGCGCTGCCCTTCTGGACGCGCTGATTGTGGCCGCGTCCGACAATCTCGCCGTCCAGAACGAGGACAGAACCGATGGGTATGCCGCCGGATTCGAAACTCTTGCGTGCTTCATCGATGGCTGCCTGGAGAAAGGTATCCATTCCGCGACGCTCAATCCAACTGCCCGAGGTCGCCTGCCGTGCCGTCGATCGTCCTGAACACGCTCTTCACCCGATCGTCCCTGCCGAACTGGATCGCGAGATCATCGAAGATGATGCAGTCGCCATCGTGGACCGCGCTAACGCCGAGCACGGATTCCATGGTCTCGATGACGAGCTCCTTGTCGAGCAGGTTGGCGAGGCTCGCAACCAGGGCAAACATACGGTCCGAATCGTCGCGGTAGGCATGCAGGGCTTCGATCCACTGGCGGCGCTGTTCGGCGGTAGTCACTTCGCAGAGCCTCCCTGGTGCCGACGCAGCATGACGGTCATTGTCTTTCCGCCATCGCCGTGTACGGAATCGTTCGCCCGTATGACGACCTCATCCATGCCGTCAGGAATGCGGGCGCCTCTCAGTGATCGTGTAAACGGCTGCTCGTTCTCGTGGGGATGCGCAAGTTCGCGGGCAGCCAGCACCTCGCCGGCGGTCAATGGCGAATGTAACGATAGTGCAAGCAGGACGAGAATTCCTCTACGCATCAACGAGTCTCCAGATTACGTATGGCACAACGGTAACCCATGCGAGAAACAGCAACCATACCCTGCTCGACCTAACGATACTCGAGAGTCTCGAAGTCGCGGACTTCGACGCGGTACACGGAATCCGGCGGCGCCGGATCGGGGCGCACGACGATCGACACCGGGAACCCGAGTTCTTTGTCATACCTGACGTCGACCTGCCTGTCGTCCCGAACGGACTGCTCGACGAGGTCGAAGAGATCGTCTATCCAGACGGGGCCGGGAGGCGTCGATATGAACTCGCCGGTGGCCGATTCGATCTCGATGATAAATGTTGCGGACTTGCCGCCGTCCTCTTCCGTCGCAACATAGGGCTCTACGTAGGCCGGATCGCAATAGCAGTCACGGTCGACGACGTAGCGGTAGGAAGCCGGCCGCTCCGAATTCCAGGTGACGCGCATTGCTTCGAGTTCCGCGAGAATGGTGCCCTGGCCGGACGATTTGTCCGGTGACGGGATAACGAAGAAATAAGCGGCAGATACAAACAGGATCAGCAGCAGAAGAACGACCGCAAGAAAGGTCGTGATCTGGTAGATGCCCATCAGCGGCTTCTTCCTCGTCATGCCGGATCTCCATCCACCAGAAGCAGGCTGGCGGCAAAATAAGCGACGCTGCAGGCGGCGGCGCCGTATATCAGGAGCGATGACAGCAATGACGAGAATTCGTAGGCCGGATGCCCCGCGAAGAAAGCATGCAATATCGCGTGCACGATAAAGAATCCACACGCGATGTCCCGAGCCAGCTTGCGCGTCCGGGTGTTCAGGCTTGCCAGGTACGCAATCGACAGTGCGAATAAGGGAATGTGGGCAATGATGAAAACCGTCTCCCCGGCCGACTCCGACAACGAACGCAATAACGGCAGCACTCGCCATTCATGATTCGGCATCGAGTCCATTTCATGAGTGAACAGGAGCGCGAGGCCCAGGTAGAAAGACATGCTCTTCACGGAGCGAGCGCTGTTTATGGTGCTTCTCCGGGGAACTCGAGCCAGAATACCCCACGCAAATCACCCGCTTCGAAACCTGTCGCACGGTCGTCGGGGTAGAGTTCGGCAATCCGCGCGCTGATGTCGGGTGCAAGCTCCGAACCGTGGCAGGTCAGGCAAAGCGGCTGCACCACGATTGGTTCCACGTAGCCCCATCGGTTCTCCTCCAGTTCCACGGCACGCGGCGTGCGGCTGGATGGGTCGTCGAGGTAGGCCTGCATGATCGGCCTGACCCACTCCGGCGCTTCGTTATCGGGGTTGCGAAGCCTGTGGCTGCTGCGACCCATCCGGACGCCGTCGACCGATAGTGCATCTGCAATATCCGGCGCCCTGATCCGGCAAACCTGTATTGCCTCGGCAGGGCCCTCTGCCAGCCCGGACTTCAGGGCCCGCTGGAGGTCTTTCTTGAAGGGAGTGAGAAGCTCCGCGCCGCGCTCGAGAGTTTCAGTTGCCTGCGAGTGGCTCGTGGTTGCTGCCAGCAACAGGGCCACGAGAATCACTCCGCAGCTGCGTGGAATGGTCACGGTGATTCGGCCGGTAATCTTCGTTCGACGAGTATCCAGTATCTTGCCGGCACCGGGGGAATGCAAGGTTGCTATCCCTCTTGTCTCGCCGCGTACAGGACTTCGGTGATCAATCGCCTGTCGCGCAATCCGAGAAAGAAGAACCCGAAGAAGCTTCCAAATGGCAACAGAGATGCCGCGTAGCACAGCGGTCTGAGAATGCCTGAATCCGTTGCAAGCTCCGGAAGGAAGACGAGAAAGGCGCCAAAAGCGAGTGACACGAAGGCGAGGCCTGCTTTCAGGGGAAGCCAGTCATTCTGGTACATGATGCGGCGATGTTCGTAAGTGAGGGGGATACCCTCATCGGTCCGGCCCGTGAGAATCCGGTCGCGCGTCGCGTTGACCGCGTTGTAGCCGGCAATCAGCGTATTCATCGCCGCCCAGATCGACGCGACCAACACGAGGCTGAGTTGCAGGGAGTTCATCAGGCTTTCATATAGTTATCGAAATTCTCGATGTACTCGTCGAGGTTTTCCTCGAGCATCTTCCTGTACTCGGTGGCGAAGTACTCGAGTGCTTCTTCTTTCACGGACGCCAGTTCCTCGCCCGACTCCGTGCCGCTCGCGCTCACCCAGGCGTTGAATCGGGCCGTGGCAAACATCATCGAGGCGCTAACCTCGCCACGGGTGGCGTCGGCTGCCTGTTCGTTGGCCAGCGTGATGTACGCGTCGGCGCGTTCGAAAAACTTTTTATCGTGGTCTGATTTCATTAGCGGCCCCGTCTGCTGATGTCCCGTCCGAAATACGTTCTAGTATCTGGCACGCGTGCCGACCTCGCAAGGCAGGGGCATCGCTCGGTGCGAGTCACCAGCGATGCAGCGGCACGGTCGTGCCGGTCTCGAAGAACGTGTCCTCGAGCGCGAGCTCCACGTAGCCGTCGGTTCCGGTGAGCGACGCGAAATCGCCCGAGGTATTCGTGTGCACGGGCAGGGCGAGCAGGGTGCCCGCCGCGTTTGACACCAGCCGCGTCGGCAGGAAGCAGGTCAGCTTCGGCCGGAATGCCACATCCTGGGCCAGGGCTGCAAATTCGGGGTTACCGGGCGAGACGCCGGACGCGTGCGCCAGAGCCGGGATAACGTAGTGGCGGCAACAGACGAGCGTAGACACGGGATTGCCGGGCAATGCGAACACGGCCTGCTGCTTCGCTCCGATCCCGAACCACATCGGCCGCCCAGGCCTCTGGCTGATCTTGTGGAACACGACTTCCACGCCGAGTTCCTGCAGCACCTGCGGCACGAAGTCGGCTTTCCCCATCGATACACCGCCCGAGAGCACGAGAACGTCGGCCTCCTCGAGGTGCGTGGCGATTCTTTCCTCGAGGATTTCCAGGTCGTCGACGAGATGGTCGCGTTCGCAGTCCGTGTACCCGTGTTCCTTCAGCATCGCGACGACCGCCGGTCCGTTCGATTCGCGGATCTGGTGCGCTTCAATCGGCTTCCCCGGCGCAATCAGTTCGTTGCCGGTCGAAACGACACGTATCGCCGGTACGCGGCTGACTTCGACATCGGGCTTGCCCGCCGAGGCGATGATCGCGACGTCGGCAGGAGCTATGCGAGTGCCCGGCCGCAACAGCTGCGTGCCTTCAGTATGATCGGAACCCCGGCCGTGCACGTGCTGCCGCAATTTTGCGCTATAGCCCGTTTCGATCTCGGCGGCACCCTCGCCGACAGCAATCCGCTCCACGGGCACGATGCAGTCTGCCCCTTCCGGCAGGCAAGCGCCGGTCATGATCTCGATGCATTTCCCGGCCTCGAGCGTGTGTGCAAGGTCACCCGCATGCTGCCGCGACTGGATCGGAAACCTGCGTTGCCCCTCTTCGAAGTCCGAAAAACGGAGCGCGATGCCGTCCATCATGACACGATCGAACGGGGGCTGGTCGCGTTCGGCGTGCACCGACTGACGCAGGACGCGGCCGATGGCCCTGTCCAGAGGCACGACTTCGCTGTCGAAGGACGCCATCGCCTGCTTGATGGCGTGCGTCGCTTCGACGGTCGTCAGCACGTCCGTTTCAGCCCTGTTCGCGGGCGATGGCGCGGTGGCCGATGTCGCGGCGCAGGTAGACGTCTTCCCAGCAGATCTTGTCGACGGCGTCGTAGGCGCGCTCCGCCGCTGCGGCGACGCTGTCGCCAAGGCCTACCACGCACAGGACACGACCGCCGCTGGTGACTACGTCGTCGCCGTCAAGGGCCGTGCCCGCGTGGAAGACTTTCTGGTCATCGCCGAAATCCTCATCCAGTCCAGCAATGCGCTTGCCCTTGTCGTAACTGCCGGGATAGCCGCCGGCGGACATGACGACGCCGAGCGCCGCGCGCTCGTCCCACTGCGCCGTGACCTTGTCCAGCGTGTCGTCGAGCGTTGCCTTGCAAATCGCGACGAGGTCCGACTTCAGGCGCATCAGTATCGGTTGCGTTTCCGGATCGCCCATGCGGCAGTTGAACTCGATGACCCTGGGCGAGCCGTCGGCCATGATCATCAGCCCCGCGTAAAGGAAGCCGAGATAAGGCGTACCGTCGATGTACATGCCCTTGAGCGTCGGCTCGATCACTTCGTGCATGATGCGCGCCTCGACCTCGGGCGTGACCACGGGCGCGGGCGAGTAGGCGCCCATGCCGCCCGTGTTCGGGCCCGTATCGCCCTCGTCGCGGGCCTTGTGGTCCTGGGAAGTTGCGAGCGGCAGGATGGTTTCGCCGTCGGTGATGACGATAAAACTCGCTTCTTCGCCGTCGAGGAACTCCTCGACAACGATGCGCGTACCGGCGTCGCCGAACTTGTTGCCGGCCAGCATGTCCGTTGCGGCCTGTTCCGCCTCTTCGAGCGTGTGTGCCACGATAACGCCCTTGCCCGCCGCAAGGCCATCGGCCTTGATGACGATGGGCGCACCCTGCTCGCGGATGTAGGCGAGCGCCGGATCGAGTCCCGAGAAATTTCTGTATGCAGCCGTCGGGATGTGGTGGCGGGCGAGAAAATCCTTGGTGAATGCTTTCGAACCCTCGAGCTGTGCCGCGGCCGCGCTCGGGCCGAAGCAGGGCAGGCCGGCTTCGATGAAACGGTCGACGATGCCCGCTACGAGCGGCGCCTCCGGGCCGACGATCGTGAGGTTTACCTTTTCCGCCTGCGCGAGCTCGACCAGGCCGTCCAGGTCGTCTGACGAGACAGGCACGTTGCGCACCTTGTCCTCGCGAGCCGTGCCTGCATTGCCGGGCGCGACCAGCACTTCGTCGGCCGTCTGTGCGCATTTCCAGGCAATCGCATGCTCGCGACCGCCGGAACCGATGATCAATATTTTCATTCGCCTTCCTGTAGGAGCGCGCCTCGGCGCGCGATTGCTCGCGGTTCGAGAACCGCTCCTACGCCAATCGCATGTTTGTAGGAGCGCGCCTCGGCGCGCGATTGCTCGCGGTTCGAGAACCGCTCCTATAATTCAATAAGCTCCGAAATCGACAATAACTCAATGCCGGAAGTGCCGCATCCCGGTGAACACCATCGCCAGCCCGTGCTCATTCGCTGCTTCGATGACCTCCTCGTCGCGCATCGAGCCACCGGGCTGGATGATCGCGGCAATGCCGGTCTCGGCCGCCGTATCGATGCCGTCGCGGAACGGGAAGAATGCGTCCGAGGCCATGACCGAGCCCTCCACTTCGAGGCCTTCATCCGCAGCCTTGATCGCGGCGATCTTCGTCGAGTAGACGCGGCTCATCTGGCCGGCGCCAACGCCGATCGTCATGCCGTCCTTGCAGAAGATGATGGCATTCGATTTCACATACTTGACCACGGTCCAGGCAAACAGCAGGTCCTCGATCTGCTTCGGCGTCGGTACTTTCTTCGTGACGACCTTGAGATCATCGGCTGTAACGCTTCCCAGGTCAGTGTTCTGCACGAGCAGGCCGCCCGATACCTTCTTGAAGTCGAATCCCGGCTCCGCCGCGGCCGGCCAGTCGCCGGTTTCGAGCACTCGCACGTTCTTCTTTGCGCTGCAGGCCGCTGCCGCAGCGGGTTCGATGCCAGGCGCGACGATGACCTCGACAAACTGCCGGTCGATGATCGCGGCAGCGGTCTTCTCGTCGAGCGGGCGATTGAACGCGATGATCCCGCCGAACGCCGAGGTTGGATCGGTACTGAATGCCTTGTCGTAGGCGGTGAGGATGTCTTCCGCCACGGCCACACCGCAGGGATTCGCGTGTTTCACGATTACGCAGGCCGGCGCCCCGAACTGCTTCACGCATTCGAGCGCGGCGTCGCTGTCGGCGATATTGTTGTAGGAGAGTGCTTTGCCCTGCAGTTGTTTCGCGGTCGCGAGCGATCCTTGGGGCGCCTGCTGATCGATGTAGAACGCGGCATCCTGGTGCGGGTTCTCGCCGTAGCGCATGCGTTCGACGAGGCGTCCCGAGTAGAGCATTCGCGCACCGAGCGGATCGTCGCCCAGCGACCTGGACAGGTACTTCGTGATCGCGGCGTCGTAGCTCGCGGTATGCGCGTATGCCTTCGCCGCCAGGCGGCGGCGGTCCTCGAGGCCCAGTCCGTCGCCCGTCAGCGCCGCAAGAACGCCATCATAGTCAGACGGGTCCACGACCACGGCGACACCATCGTGGTTCTTGGATGCGGCACGAATCATCGCCGGTCCGCCGATGTCGATATTCTCGATCGCGTCGTCGATCGTCGCATCGTCACGCGCGATTGTTGCCTCGAAGGGATAGAGATTGACGCACAGCAGGTCGATGGGCTCGATGCCGTGCTCTGCCATCACGCCCTCATCGGTGCCGCGGCGGCCCAGAAGCCCGCCATGGATCGTCGGATGGAGCGTCTTGACGCGCCCGTCCATGATTTCGGGAAATCCGGTCTTCCTCGACACTTCGACGACCTCGATACCGGCGTCCCGCAGCTGCCTCGCGGTGCCGCCCGTCGACAGGATTTCCGCGCCGAGGTCGGCGAGGCCCTTCACGAAGGGGATCAGTTCGCTCTTGTCAGAGACGCTGACGAGCGCACGTCGAACATTGAACATCTATCGGATCAGCGAATAGGTTCTGAGTTTCTTTCGCAGCGTTCCCCGATTGATACCGAGAATCCCTGCAGCCTGGCTTTGATTGCCGTCCGTAAAATCCATCACGGCCTTGAATAACGGACGCTCGACTTCGCCCAGTACGAGATCGTAAAGATCGCCGGGGCGGTCTCCGTTCAGGGTTGCGAAATAGTTTTTGAGTGCGTCCTCAGTGTGCTTACAAAGTGGTTTCTTGCTCTTCTTCGATGTGAGTTCCTGGTGTTCTTTCGGCTTTGCTTTGCTGGCCACGTTGATCAATCCCGGTACGCCGGCTCGCCGCTCGTCGAGCCATTCTCCCCAAAACCCCCGATCAACTACGCTGCCAGAGAAAGCCCCCCGTCGTCGCGATCGAAGTACTCTTTGGTTAAACGCAATTGTTCAGAAGCGCTGTTGACGCGCACTGCCTGGTAACGAAACTCGTCTGCATTCGCGAGCTTGTCGCAGTACCAGGTCAGGTGCTTTCGAGCCACCCGAACGCCTCTCTTTTCCCCGTAAAAACGGT
>JAACFE010000031.1 GCA_009937525.1 Gammaproteobacteria bacterium | reverse complement strand
GCAATCCATTACAGGTGCACTGGTCCCGTTATCCGTAACAATGCAGCCCTCCGGCGTCGTGACCGTCAGCGGTGGACCGCTCGTAACCCAGCCGGCGAACAACTGGCCTTCCTGCAGGTCGGCCGGGCCCTTGTTCTCGATCTGGATATTCCACCGGACGTCCTCTCCGACCGTTACCGGGTTCGCCTCCAGTGTAATGCCGAGCACGAGATCGCTACGATTGTCGCGCAATACGAACAGCCGAAAACTCAGGCTCGCGGTAGCGCCGGCCAGATCCGTCGCCTGCACCATGATCACGTAGGGTTCGTCGCGCGCGTCCTCCAGCGACGGCGTGCCCGAGAGCAGGCCGGTCGCCGCGTTGAGCTGCAGCGAACCGCTGGCCGGCAGACCGCTGGCGCTGAAGCGCAGCACGTCACCGTCGTCCGGATCATCGAAGTTTGCAGCCAGGTCCAGGCTGTAGGCGATCCCTTCGATCGCTTCCTGGTCGGGGACCTGTGCCACCACGACTGGCGGCGAATTGCGCCGTACGATAGTTAGCTCGAATTGGAGGCTGGCCGAGGCCCCTGCCCGATCCGTGGCAGTGACTTGGATCGTGTACGGTCGGCTACGTATGTCACCCGGTACCGGCGTGCCCGCAAGAATACCGAGTTCCTCGTCGAACTGCAGCGAACCGCTGCTCGGCAGGCCTTCGATGCTGAAGCGCAGCTCGTCGCCCTCGTCCGGATCGGCAAAGTTTCCGGCCAGCGTCAGGCGAAACTGGATTCCCTCCATTATGGTCTGGTCGGGAACGTCGCTCACGACGAAGGGCGGCGAATTGGGCACATCCTCGATCGTGATGGTCACCGTCGCTTCTCGCGAATACCCGGTGCCGTCGAATGCGCGGTACTTGAATTCGTCGTCGTCGCCTTTGCTGCCGTCGTGCTGGTAGCGGAAGGTGCCGTCGCTGCGCAGGATGAGATCGCCACGCTTAGGTTGCTTGCTGAGCACTGCCGTCAGGCTGTCGCGCTCGAGGTCGAAATCGTTGTCGAGGACGCTTCTCGCGCCCGTGGTGAGCTCCTCGACCGTTCCGCCTCGATCAACGACCGCCGCATCGCTTACCGCGAAGGGGGGCCAACCGCTCGCCCAGGCTATTGTCGAACTGAGGAGAACCGTCACCAGTACGGCGAACCCGGCGATGGCCGGACCACTCTGCAAACGTGCCCGTACTGTCTTCAAAACGCGATCCCCTGCTCTGTTGTTGTTGTCGCGGGCTGCGTTTCACCGATTGTAGCGAAACACCGTGACAGGTAAAAGACATAATACTTTGAGTAATTATGGTAAATTACTGAATTAACAAGATATATCTCCGACGCATAGGTATAAGTCTCTATGCCCGGATTGGCAAGCGAAACAGGCAATGGCGGGCATCCGCAAACACATCCAGCAACTGAGGCAACGGAAGAAGACAGTGATCGTAAGCCTTGTCCTTGTATTCGAAGTGCTCGGCATCCTGTCGGCAATGCACGCCGTGATGAACGTCCGTACGCCGCAGGGGTCGATCGCCTGGACCGTGTCGCTCGTCATCATGCCGGTGGTCGCCGTGCCGGCCTACTGGGTGTTCGGGCGCAACAAGTTCAATGGCTACGTGCTTGCAAGGCGCGCCGACGACGGCAGGCTCGACGACCTGTCCCGGCGCGCCAGGCTCGGGATCGAGCGACTCGACGCTGGAACCGAATGGGGCAATACCGTGGTCCGCGGCATCGAACGCCTCGCTCGGCTACCGTTCACCGGCGCTAACGAGGTCGAACTGCTGGTCGATGGTGAAGCCACGTTCGCAAGCATCTTCGCCGGGATCGATTCGGCGAAGGACTACGTGCTCGTGCAGTTCTATATCGTCCGCGCCGACGACATCGGCAACGAGCTCAAGTCGCGTCTCATCGCTGCGGCAGGGCGCGGCGTCCAGGTCTGGTTCCTGTACGACGAAATCGGCAGTCTCGGCCTCCCGGATTCGTACACCGGTGAGCTCCGTGACAGTGGCGTGAATATCCTGCCGTTTCACAGCCGCAAGGGGTCCGGCAATCGCTTTCAACTGAATTTTCGCAACCATCGCAAGACAGTCGTTGTCGACGGTCGCGAAGCCTGGATCGGCGGCCACAATGTCGGTGACGAATACCTCGGCAGGTCATCGAAGTTCGGGCGCTGGCGTGATACGCACATGCGTCTCGAGGGACCGGCCGCGCTCGGCGCACAGATCGCTTTCGTAGAGGACTGGCGGTGGGCGGCGGACGAAACGCTGAACGCGCTCGACTGGGAACCGGCGAAATCGCCGGACGGCAGCGCACAGGCGCTGGTCATTGCCAGCGGCCCGGCTGATGACGTTGAAACGGCATCGCTGATGTATACGCAGGCAATCAACGCAGCGACGCGCCGAATCTGGATAGCAAGCCCTTACTTCGTACCGGACGATGCGATCGTCCAGTCGCTGCAACTTGCAGCTCTTCGCGGCGTCGACGTTCGCATCCTCATTCCGGAGATATCCGACAGCCTTCTCGTCAAGCTCGCGGCCTACTCCTACTTCGACGAAGTCAGCTCTGCGGGTGTGAGTTTCTATCGCTACCAGGACGGATTCCTGCATGGCAAGGTCATACTCGTCGATGACTCGGTCGCAACCGTCGGCACCGCCAATTTCGACAATCGCTCCTTCCGGCTCAACTTCGAAATCACCGCGGTCGTGGCCGAACAGGAATTTGCCAAAGCTGTGGAGGCGATGTTCGAAGAGGATTTCAAACACTCGCGCCGCATGGAACAGGGCGAATACGAGAACAAGAACTACCTGTTCAGGGTCGCCACGCGAATCGCGCGACTGGCGTCTCCGGTGCTCTGATCAGCGCCCCGTGGCCGGAGCATTCTTGACGGCAACGGACTTTATCTGCGCCAGCACCGGTTCGCCCGGCCTGAGATCGAGCTGCGCCCGCGAGCGGCGGGTAATGCGCGCGAGTATGTACTCGGAGCCAATAGCGAGCCGCACGAGTTCCGAAGACTCGCCATCGGCGTCAATCGATTCTATGGACGCCGGAAGCACGTTGAGAACCGTCGACGGACCCGGGTTCTCGCGGCTGATTGTGACGTCGTTCGCACGAATCCGCAGTCGCAGCCGGGCCCCGGTGTCGTAGGCCCCGGGCACCCACATCTCGATGCCGTCGAAAGCGATCTTCGTCAGGCCGTCCTCCGGATCATGCACGAGCGCCTTGGCGTGAATGATGGCCCCGGCCTCCTCGCCGCCCAGCATGGGCAGGTCGGTTCGCAACAGGACGTCCTGTGTCTTTCCGGAAGCGACGATCCGGCCGCGCTCCATGACCAGCAGGTAGTCACACAGGCGGATGACCTCGTCGATGCTGTGGCTGACGTAGATGACGGGAATGGAGAGTACAGCGTGCAGCCTGTCGAGGAACGGCAGTATTTCATCGCGGCGCGCCCGGTCGAGCGATGCGATCGGCTCGTCCATTAGCACCACCCGCGGTGATCGTAACAGCGCCCTCGCGATCGCGACGCGCTGTGCTTCCCCGCCGGACAAGGTATCGACGCTACGTTCCAGCAGGTGGCGCAGACCGAGCAGCTCCACGGCCTCGTCAAATCCGACGTCCTCGCGGCGGCCACGGCGCTGACCGTACTCGATGTTCTGGCGCACGTTCAGGTGTGCGAACAGGCGTGGTTCCTGGAATACGTAGCCGATCTCCCGCTCATGAACCGGGCGCGAAATCGCCTCGTCCTGCCAGATCTCCTCGGCTATAACGAGCCGTCCGGATGCCCGGCGCTCCAGGCCGGCGATGCACCGCAAGAGAGCCGTCTTGCCGGCGCCGGACTCGCCGAACACCCCGGTGATTCCCCGCATCGGTATGTCGACGCCGACGTCCAGCGAAAAGTCGCTGCGCTGCAGTTCGTACCGTACCGAAATATTCCCGCTCACCGTGAGCGCCTCTCCAGGCGGCGGTTGGCGAGGAACATCGCCAGCAGCACCACGAATGCAAAGACCACGAGGATAATGGACATCTGGTGCGCACTGGCGTAGTCGAGTGACTCGACGTGATCGTAGATCGCGATCGATACGACGCGAGTCTCTCCCGGGATATTGCCGCCGACCATCAGCACGACGCCGAATTCACCCAGCGTGTGCGCAAAACTGAGCACCATCGCGGTAAGGAATCCCGGCACCGAGAGCGGAACGGCGATGGTGAAGAAAGCATCGAGTTCCGAGGCGCCGAGGGTTCGCGCAGCTTCGACTTCCTGTGTACCCAGCGCATCGAATGCGCTCTGCAGCGGCTGTACCGCAAACGGCAGGCTGTAGAAACATGAGGCTATGACCAGGCCGGTAAAAGAGAACGTCAGCGCTTCGCCGGTGACTTCGACCCACCATCGCCCTATGGCCCCGTAAGGTCCGAGCACGATCAGGAGGTAGAACCCCATGACGGTGGGCGGCAGGACGATCGGCAAGGCCACGACGGCCTGGATCGCGGGCTTCAGGCGCGAGTGGGTGCGAGACAGCCACCATGCGAGCGGCGTTCCCAGGACAACCAGTACCAGGGTGGTCAGTGCGGCCAGCTGCAGCGACAGCAGCAGGGGCCCCAGCGTCGGCACCATTAGTCCGTTACCTCGGGTAGCCTGTATCCATGGCGCAGGATAATCGCACGTCCGGCATCGCCGCGCAGGAACGCGAGGAATGGCTTCGCGCCCGCGGCGTCCGCTCCCCGCCGCAGCAGTATCGCCTGCTGCTCGATCGGGGCATGCATCGTCTCCGGAACCGGCCAGCTGCACGATGCCGGCGGCAGTGACGGTGCCCGCAGCTGCGAGCGGGCGATGAAACCGAGCCGCGCATTTCCCGACGCCGCAAATTGCAGCGTCTGCGCGATATTCTCTCCAATGACGAGGCGATCAATCACCGATTCCCAGAGCCCCGATTGTCGCAGGTATGACTTCGCAGCAGCTCCGTACGGGGCGGTCTCGGGGTTGGCGATGGCGATACGTCCGCCGTCAGCGCTCCGTAAGACCGCCCGGCAATCGTCCGCCCGTCGCGACCACAATACGAGTGCACCGAGCGCATAGGTAAATCGTGTCCCGGGGACGCCGGCACCCGCCGTCTCCAGGCGCTGCGGCCGCTCGGCATCCGCAGCGAGGAGTATGTCGAACGGTGCGCCATTGAGGACCTGGGCATAGAGCTTGCCCGTGGAAGCCGTGGTGATCCGGACGTCGAAACCCGACTCCCGCGAGAACTGCTCCGCGATGTCGTTTGCGGTCGAGGCAAAGTTGCTAGCCACGGCGACGGTGACGTATTCCTCTCCGGTCGCGGCGACCGGCAACAGGATCAACGCGGCGAGGAGAAGTCGTTGCGTGATGGTGCTACCCCGAACGGCTGGCCTTCAGCTTCTGACGATAATCGTGCAGCAAAGGTTCAGTATAACCGTTCGGCTGTTGGCAGCCCTTCAGGACCAGGTCGCGGGCGGCGCGGTATGCGATGCTGCCTTCGTAGTCGTCGCTCATCCGGATGTAGACCGGATCGCCGGCGTTCTGATCGTCGACGATGGCTGCCATGCGTTCGAAGGTCTCGCGCAGCTGCTTTTCATTGGTAATGCCGTGCAGCAGCCAGTTGGCCATGTGCTGGCTCGAGATACGCAAGGTCGCACGATCCTCCATGAGGCCGACGTCGTTGATGTCGGGCACCTTGGAACAGCCGACGCCCTGGTCGATCCAGCGGACCACGTATCCGAGGATGCCCTGCGCGTTGTTGTCCAGTTCGCTCTGGATGGTCTGTGCATCCAGGGTGTTCGGATCACAAAGCGGTGGTGTAAGAATGTCGTCGAGGCTCGCAAGCGGCCGCGACGCGAGTTCGCGCTGCCGCGCCGCGACGTCCACGTAGTGATAGTGCATGACGTGCAGAGTCGCCGCCGTCGGCGAAGGCACCCACGCGCAGTTGGCGCCCGCTTCCGGGTGCGCCTGCTTGGTATCCATCATCTGTTTCATTTCGTCGGGTTTCGGCCACATGCCCTTGCCGATCTGTGCCCGGCCGGGCAGGCCGCAGCGGATACCGATGTCGACGTTCCAGTCTTCGTAGGCGTTGATCCAGGGTTGCTGCTTGATCGCCTCCTTGGGCTTCATCGGGCCGGCCTGCATGCTCGTGTGGATCTCGTCCCCGGTGCGATCGAGGAAACCGGTATTGATGAACACCAGCCGGTCCTTCACGGCGCGAATGCTCTCCATGAGGTTAACCGTCGTACGGCGCTCTTCGTCCATGACGCCCACTTTGAGCGTATTGCGTTCGAGGCCGTACAGGTCTTCGACACGCGAGAACAGGGTATCCGTAAACCCGGCTTCGTCCGGTCCGTGCATCTTCGGCTTGACGATATAGACGCTGCCGTGGCGGCTGTTCGGCAGGCTGCCTTGCAGCTTGCGATTGGCGAGCGCGCATGCCGTCGTTACGACGGCATCCATGATGCCTTCGAATACCTCGTCGCCATTTCGGTCGAGGATCGTACCGTTGGTCATCAAATGGCCGACGTTGCGGACCAGCATGAGGCTGCGGCCGGAGAGCACGACAGGTTTGCCGTCGACGCCCGTGTATTCACGATCACTGTTGAGGCGCCGCGTCTTGGTATCGCTGCCCTTGGCAAAGGTCGCCTCGAGCGTTCCCTGCATGAGACCCAGCCAGTTGCGATAGACGCCGACCTTGTCTTCGGCGTCGACAGCCGCGACGGAATCTTCGCAATCCTGGATCGTCGTGATCGCCGACTCCAGGATAATGTCGGCAACGTTGGCGGCGGCTTCGCGGCCGATCGGGTGATGCGGGTCGGTCTGAATCTCGACGTGCAGGCCGTTGTGCGCGAACAGGTAGGTCGCCGCATCGCCGTCTCGAGCATGACCCCTGAATGCGGCGGGATCCGCCAGGCTGACGGTCTTGCCGTCGACGACCGCAACGAACTCGTTACCTGCCAGGCCATAGTCCGACACGTCCGCGTGGTTAGCTCCGTCGAGCGGGACGGCCCGATCGAGGAAGCCCTGCGCGTACCTGATGACGGCGCAGCCACGCGTCGGGTTGTAAGGTCCCGCCCGCTCCTGGCCGTTGTCCTCGCTGATGACGTCGGTGCCGTACAGCGCGTCATACAGGCTGCCCCAGCGTGCATTCGCCGCGTTCAGGGCGAAGCGCGCATTGCTGACGGGAACGACCAGTTGCGGGCCGGCGATGTCGGCGATTTCCGGATCGACGTTTTGGGTACCGATGGAGAACGCTTCTCCGGCATCGCGCAGATAGCCGATGGATTTCAGGAAGGTGACGTACTCTGCGTGATCGTAATCGCCGCCCGGGCGAGCACGATGCCACTCGTCGATCTGCTGCTGCAGGATGTCACGCTTCTGCAGCAGCTCGCGATTGACCGGCGTCAGATCGTCGATCAGCGCCTCGAAACCGGACCAGAAGGCCGCCGGCTCCGTATCGATCGACGGCAGAAGCTCTTTTTCGACAAAATCGAAAAAGGCGGTGTCGACGCGGAGACCACCGACTTCCCGCCGGCCTTTCTCATCGTTACTCATGACACCCGTCTGTCTATGCGACGAACTGTTCTTCCTCGGTGCTGCCTTCGAGGGCGGTCGTCGATGACAGTCCGTGCATGATCGTATTCTGCACGGCGTCGAAATAGCCGGCGCCAACGAAGGACTGGTGCTTGGCAGCCCTGAAACCGTGCTGCTCATCGGCGAACTCGCGCTGCTGCAGCCGCGAATAGGCGTACATGCCCTCGGCCTTGTAGGCGCGGGCGAGCCGGAACATGCTCGAGTTCAGCACGTGCCAGCCGGCGAGCGTGATGAACTGGAACTTGTAGCCCATCTTGCCCAGTTCCTCGCGGAAGACCTTCATTGTCTGGTCATCGAGGTTTGCCTGCCAGTTGAACGACGGCGAGCAATTGTACGCCAGCAGCTGGTCCGGGAACTTTGCATGAATTGCGTCGGCAAAACGCTGAGCCTGTTCGAGGTCCGGCCTCGATGTCTCACACCAGATCATGTCGGCATACGGTGCATAAGCCAGGCCGCGCGCTATCGCCTGGTCGAGCCCGGCGTTGGTACGGTAGAAGCCTTCCGGTGTGCGTTCGCCGGTGATGAATTCTTTGTCCCGCTCATCCGAATCCGCCGTAATGAGGTTTGCCGCGTCGGCGTCGGTGCGGGCAATCAGTACGGTCGGCACATCGTACACATCGGCTGCGAGGCGGGCAGCACACAGCTTTGCTTCCGCTTCCTGCGTCGGAACGAGTACCTTGCCGCCCATGTGGCCGCACTTCTTGGCCGACGACAGCTGGTCTTCGAAGTGAACGCCCGCCGCACCCGCGCGGATCATGTGCTTCATGAGCTCGAAGGCATTCAGGTTGCCGCCGAAACCGGCCTCGGCATCGGCAACGATCGGCGCGAACCAGTCGATGCTGTCATCGTCGTTGAGCGCGTGTATCTCGTCCGTGCGAATAAACGCATTATTGATACGCTCCACCATTTTCGGCACCGAGTCGACGGGGTACAGGCTCTGGTCCGGATACATCTCACCGGCGCTGTTGCCGTCGCCGGCCACCTGCCAGCCGGAGCAATAGATCGCCCTGAGCCCGGCCTGGACTTCCTGGACTGCCTGGTTGCCGGTGAGCGCTCCGAGCGCACAGAGTGGCTCGTCTTCATGAACATAATTCCAGAGCTTCTCGCTGCCTCGGCGCGCCAGCGTGTGTTCGATATGTACCGTGCCGCGAAGCTTTACGACGTCTGCGGCGCTGTAATCCCGTCTGACACCCTTCCACCTGGGGCTCTCGGCCCATTCGGCTTCAAGCTTCCTGATCTGCTCTTCTCGATTCATGACGAACACCCTGTCCTGTAAACAGTCTTCATTTTGCGTGAAAGCGGCGCTTTCAGGCGCTATAGTACGCAGGCGAATAATGAAATTTCACAGCAAAAATTTCACAGTGTCAATTTCACAAATATCTTATGTCTTCTCCGCATAGCCTCCGGCGAAAATCGCATTTTCTGGGCACCAAGATGCGCATGCTCAGGAAACGAAACCATCTTACGCTCGAAGACCTCTCGGTGCGATGCGTGCAGATCGATCCCGAGGCCGGCCCTTCCGTTTCTTACCTGTCGATGATCGAAAACGGCAAACGCGTGCCGTCGGAGCGGCTACTCGCGATCATCGCCGAGATCTTCCAGAAGGACGTTCACTGGTTTCTCGACGAGTCGCTCGACGAGACCGCGATCGATACGGCGCCCGAGGCGCCCGTCGGGGGCATGCCGCTGGAACCGGGGTTCCTGTTTTCGGAGAGCTTGCTGCAGCTCGCCATCCCGGAGCTCCTCAGCCAGACGGGCACGACCGGCCGGCAGTTCGCGCACCTGCTGATCCGCGCGCACCAGGAAACGAACCAGAACCGCTTCCCCGATATCGAGCGCGCGGCAGAGAGTATCGGCAACAAGCAGTTTCCGATGTCGCTGGAAAACGTGTTCGACATCGCGAAACACCTCGGCCTGGAGATTCGCTGGTTCGACAAGCCGCCGGCCAACGATGCCGGCGAGAACCTGCCGATCAAGTCATTGGTTCGATCCTTCTATGATGCGCCGAACCGGGTCTACCTGAACCGCGCGCTGGAGAAGGCACCCGCAAGACTGAAATTCGACCTCGCGAATCAGGTCGCCCACAAGGTCCTGCACGATGGCGACGGTGCACGTATCCCGCAAATCTCCGGCGGCAGGAGTTCGACGCGCCCGGTGGACAACGGCACACAAAACGTCGACGCCCGGGACATACTCTACGCGTGGCGTGATTTCGAATGCAGCTATTTCGCTGCCGCGTTGCTCGCGCCGAAGACCCCGTTCCGCCAGTTCCTCGCCCGGAACTCCTATGCGATCAACGCGGGCGACAAGGTCGAGCTGACCACGACGCTGGTCATGCGGCGCATGCCGAGCGTGTCGCCCTACCCTCACTGGCACTATTTCGACGCTTACCCGCCGGGCAGTTTTCGCGCGGTCTATCGCGGCAACGGCATCCCCCTGCCCTGGGGCAACATGTCGATGATTTCCGACCCCTGCCAGCACTGGGCCGTTTTCCGGATGCTGCACAGTCGCTCGAACAAACCCTCGTCTCAGATCTCGGTGCTGCCGGCAGGCGACGACAAGCGACTGTATTGCTGCCAGTCGATCCGCAGCCGCGACGCCGCCGGGAACCGGCACGTCCTCTGCGCGGGCGTCGACCTGTCACCTGCGCTGGAATCCCAGGGCTTCGACCCGCGCGCGACCATCGATATGATCGAATCCAGCTGCAATGCGAACGGCGGCTCAGGTTTGATTCCGGCCGAAGCCCGCCGCCAGCTCGACAGCATCGGCCGGATTCTCAATATCGGCTGGATCGCGGACGGCGCGCAACGAGAGGCGACGATAATCTGTCCGCGAAGTTCTGCCTGCCCCCGCGACAAGCATTGCCTGGGCAAGCGGCCTCGGGCCATCAAGCCGCAGATCGACGAAATCCGCGAGTCGGTGCTCTCCGGCTGACGGCGGTCAGGCCGTTTTTTGAAATTGCCCCGGGCTCATGCCTGTCCAGCGCTTGAAGGCGCGAGCGAAGTTGCTCTGGTCGGAAAACCCGACCATGTAGGCGATCTCTGCCTGCGTGTAGTCGCCGTCCCTGAGGTACTTCTCGGCGAGGCCGCGACGCGTGGTTTCGAGAATGTCGCGATAGCTGGTGCCCTCGGCGTTTAGCTGGCGCTGGAGCGTGCTGGTACTCCGATACAGGCGGCTGGCAATCGTATCCTGGTCCGCCTTGCCGGCGGGCAACATCTGCACGAGCAGACGCCTGACGTCGGTGGCCACCTTGCTCTGATCGAGCGACTCCAGGTACTGCTCCGCGATCCGTGACGTGGAATTCAGTACGTCGGGGATGTAGCCGGGCAGGCGTTCCTCGAAGAGTTCTTTCGAGAAATAGAACTTCTCGCGTTCGTTGCCGTAGCTTACGGGACACTGCAGAAACTTGTCGAGGTAGTCGCGAGACTTGTCAGGCGGGAAGATCAGTTCCGCCTTCAGCGGACGTACCGGTTCGCGCTTGATGATCTCGCAGAGTTTGAAAAAAGCGACCATCCCTGCCTCGTCAGCCGCGCGATTGATCACGATCGACGGGTCGGGAAAGGACTCGACGAATACGACCATGCCGTCTTCGTCGATGACCTCGGCCCTGGTGATCGCGGTGGACAGCACGTGCGCGTAGCGACACAGGCGCTCCAGCGCGCCCCTTAACGTCGCGCTCGCCAGCCACGCATGGCCGAGCACATAGAAATCGCTGGGCTCTGCGTGCGCACCCACTTTCAGGCCGAACTGCTGATCACCCGTAATGAAGACGGCCGTGTCCCACAGGCGGGTCATTTTCGACAACGGCACGCGTGAACCGGGCCTCTGGAACTTGCGCGTATCGATACTTACCTGCTCAAAGATCGGCGCGGGCTCTATTCCGTAGTCCCTCTGCAGCGTTTCGCCGATGAGCCGGGCAACGTTCGCCAGTGTCGTAGGTTCGTAGAGCATGGCAGTTGACAGTGAACCCCAATAAGGGCGAGGGCTCAAGCCGTTTCGCAGCTTGATGCCGTTTGCACAAGCCCTGACCGGTTTTGACCAGAACGTCGGCGCCTGCCCGCCTACATTAGTCCCCTGAATTCGCAGGAGGAAGAAATGCTCAACCTGGTCCCGAACGATACGCAGCGTTACTCACTTTCCGAGACCATCCATGCCGAAGTCTCGCGCTATCTTTACGAGGCATTCACGGCCGACGACGGACTGCTGTCCAACGTCGACCGCTGGACGCAGCGCAGAGTCACGGTGGAGAACCTCACCAAGATCGAACTGGCGCATGCATCCGAGGATCCGGTCGAGTATTGCTACCAGAACCTGATTCGTGAAATCGACGCCGAGGCACAGACCGGGATCTTCCTGGTCGGCAAGGACGCCGCCGAGGCGTCGCTCGCACCCCTGGCCAATGAGCCCGGTGTTTCCGGCGAATTAAAGGACCAGGTGGCGTACGTTGCGCCGGCCTTGTTTGCGGACGCGCTGGCGCATTCGAACGACCAGCTGGACCTCGTCTGGGTGACGATTCGCGCACGATTCGAGCGCGCGCGCGTGGATGCCGAAGTGTCGAGAATTGCGATGGAGATCCTGATGCGAGATGCCGACGTTGCACGGGACATGGCCGCCGCACTTCGGTCCCTGATGTACCCCTTCCACGAGCATGTCACCCGGCACGAGTGCCAGTTGCCCCCGCTGTTCGATGAACGCCGGGCACGCGAGCTGACGATCATGGTTTCGCAACTCGGGAAACGAGCCGGCAACTATGCGGACAGAGTTCGTGAGATTACGTCGAGAGCAGATACGCAATGAACAGCGGTATTGTCAGAACCGGTCGGCAATACGACCTCATCCCCCCTCAAGCCGGTAGCAATATCGGCCCTTCGGCGGGCCTGCTGGCCCGCCTTTTTTTAGTCAAGCTCGTAAGAGGTCACACGATCGGTGACGCTCTGGTCCGCCGTCATGCCGCCTACTGTGAGCCACTGGCCCTTGAACGGCACGAGCCCGCGATGGTCCATGGTCGCGTCGCCCTGGAATTCGAGCACCTGCCAGCTTTGCGTGTCGATTTCGAATAGCAGCGCGCCCTGTGCAGGTTGCGATGGGCGGCCGTCGTAACCGATGCCGTCGTAGTTGTACGGATTCTCGCTGCCACCGATGAACAACACGCCGTCTACTTCCGGGACGCCCGCAGCGGCCATGCGATAGCGAGGCAGTCCGGGATGATAGTCGACGCTGCGCCAGTCGATGCGGCGCCCGTCCTCGTTGTCGATGATCCCGAGGAAACAGTCCGGCACCGCAACGAAATCGCGCGGCCGGTCGTCATGCACGTCGATCGCCACGCCGTCGCAGTAGACGATCGTATCCCCGACGATACCGCCCGCGTGGCCGAAGACTGCCGGGCCGGGTATCGGCGTTGCCTGCACCCAGGTGTCTTTTCGCGTGTCGTAACGCTGCACGAGGTTGACGTTGCCCAGGTCGTGCCAGCCGCTGAGCAGGTATATGTAGCGGTCATCGAAGGTAACGGCAACGGCGTCGTCCACCGGCACGGGCATCGGCGCGCGCTCCTCGAATACTCGCTTGCGCGGATCGAACGCATGGGTCCACGGCGTGGAGACTTCGGAACCATCCGCGGCGACCGTATACCCGCCGAAGACGTACACCCGCCCAGTCGCCGACGCGGCTGCCGACGCGAGCCTGCCCGCGTCACCGGGGACGGGATCGGCTTCAGACCAGCGCTTCGAACGCGAGTCATAGACATACGTGGATGCGAGCGTATCGGCGCGCGTCTTGCCCTCGGCCAGGCCGTTGAAGCTGACGACATACTCGCGGCGGCCGGCTTTCACGGACGCCACGGCATTGTTGCTCACCGCGACCGGCAAAGGCTCGAAACCAGCGTCCCTGGTGAGCACCAGCTGGCCGCCGTCGGCGAGGGCGACAGCGGCGCCTGCGACAAACGTGGCGGCGAAAATGGTCCGCCGGCTGTTGATTCGGCGGCACTCCCGTTGGCCCTCGGACATCGCTTGTTCACTCAATCACCTGCCCTGACCAGACGCTGACCGATCTTGCCGGCTCGAGTCAAGTCGCCAGGGTAGTCTGGATGGATATCTAAATTAGTTTACTCTAATTTATAGCTTTCTAATTTATTATTCGCTATAGTAGCTACTGTTCGACACCCAGCGCGAGGAAGACGGGTGAAAAGGGAAAACGATGCGGCTGGCAGGCGCCGGCCTGCAGCCTCGGAGCCTCAGGAGATGCAGGCACATGCGGCGGATGCGGCCAGCCTAATGCGGGCATTCGGCAACGAGAGCCGGCTGATGATCCTGTGCACGCTCGCCGAAGGCGAGCATTCGGTCGGCGAACTCAACGAGATCATACCGCTGAGCCAGTCCGCCTTGTCGCAGCAGCTGGCCCGCCTGCGCCGCGAAGGGCTGGTAAAGACGCGGCGCGAGTCACAGGTCATACATTACTCGCTCTGCGACGGGCCCGCCGACCGGGTTATCAACGTACTCCACGACATTTTCTGCGGGACGGGCGGTCGCCCCAGGACAAAGGACAGACACTGATGGACACCAAGTTCGGATTCGGCAAACCCGTCGACCTCAGCTTCGACGAAGCGATCGAGACCGTGACCGAGGAACTCGGCAAGGAAGGTTTTGGCGTGCTGACGGAGATCGACGTCCAGGCGACGTTGAAGAAGAAGCTGGGCGAAGACATGCGGCCGTACCGGATTCTCGGCGCATGTAATCCGCCGCTGGCTCACCAGGCAATCACCGCCGTTCCCGAGATAGGCCTGCTGCTGCCGTGCAATGTGCTCGTTCGCGAAGACGACGAGGGCAAGGTGCACGTAAGCTTCATGGACCCGGGCAGCGTCCTCGGCCTGGTCGACAACCCCGATGTCGAGCCACTTGCGAAGCAGGTCAGGGAAAAACTGGAGCGCGTCCTCGCAGCCTTATGAGTCCGCTCGCCGTAACCGCGTTTTTCGACGAGGCCACCTTTACCGTAACTTACGTAGCCGCAGACCCGGAGACGGGACGTGCGGCAATCGTCGATCCGGTCCTCGACTACGAGCCCGCATCCGGCCGCACGTCAACCGCGTCGGCGGACGAGGTTATCGCTTTTGTCGGGAGCAATGGCCTTACCGTGGACTGGATCCTCGAAACGCACGTGCATGCCGACCACGTGACGGCGGCACCCTACCTGCAGGAGAAACTCGGCGGCAGGATTGCGATCGGCGGGAACGTCGCTGCCGTGCAGGAAACGTTCAAGGGCATATATAACATCGAGGACCTGGCGACGGACGGAACCCAGTTCGACCAGCTGTTCGTGGACGGAGACGAAATCAGGGTAGGCAGCATTGCAGGCACGATCATTGGCACCCCCGGCCATACCCCCGCCTGCATTACCTATGTCGTCGGCGACGCTGCCTTCGTCGGCGACACCCTTTTCATGCCCGATTTCGGCACGGCGCGCACCGACTTCCCGGGCGGCGACGCGGGAATGCTGTACGACTCGATACAGAAGATCTTCGCGTTGCCCGACGACACGCGGCTGTTCATGTGTCACGACTACAAGGCGCCCGGACGCGACACGTATGCCTGGGAAACGACGGTCGCCGAGCAGCGTAGCAACAACATTCACGTCAACGGAAACGTATCCCGGGACGAGTTCGTGGCCCTGCGTGAGAGCCGCGATGCCGAACTCGGCATGCCGAAACTGATCATCCCCTCCATCCAGGTCAATGTGCGCGCGGGTCACCTGCCGGACGCGGAATCGAATGGCGTACGCTACCTGAAGATACCGCTGGACGTCCTGTAGGGCGGGTCCTGACGGCCCGGGCCAGGCATCATGTTCGCGTCAGTCATGGCATGGCCGGGCGCCATCGCGATCGGTATCAGCCTGGGCCTGCTCGGTTCCGGCGGCTCGATACTCACGGTGCCGGTGCTCGTCTACCTGGTCGGGCAGGACGAGAAAGTCGCGATCGCAGGATCGCTGTTTATCGTCGGCAGTATTGCCCTGGCCGGCAGCCTGCAGTTCATTCGTGCGGGATTCATCAACTGGCGCAGCGTAGCGACGTTCGGCGTGCCCGGTATGGCCGGCACCTATGCCGGCGCAGCGATCGCGGCGTACGTCAGCGGATTGGCGCAGCTGGCCCTGTTCGCCGTCGTCATGCTGCTCGCGTCCTACCTCATGCTGCGTCCGATCGCGCTGACCGAAGGCAGCCGTGCGCCGCGTGCGCTGTGGAAGATCGCAGGTGACGGTCTCGTCGTCGGCATCGTTACCGGGCTCGTCGGCGTCGGCGGCGGCTTCCTGATCGTACCGGCGCTGGTGCTGCTCGGTGGCCTCACCATGCACCATGCCGTGGCGACGAGTCTGGTCATTATCGCGCTGAAATCGTTCAGCGGCTTTTACAAGTACCTCGACGTCCTGAACGAACAGGACCTCAGCCTCGACTGGCCCGTGCTCTGGCTGATCACAATACTCGGCATCGCCGGCAGCATCGTGGGCAGCCGGCTCGCACGGCGGATCCACCAGGACAGGCTGAAGCGCTGGTTCGGCTATTTCCTGATCGTCATGGGAATCTATATTCTTGCCCGGTCGCTGCCCGGCGCGCTGGGTTTTTAACCGTGAGATAATGGCGGCAATGAGAATCGTGCAGCTTTCCGACAACTACTCCGTCACCATGCAGATAGACCCGGAGGACGTCGAATCCTTTGCGCAGGACGGTTACACCACGATTATCTGTAATCGTCCGGACGGCGAAGAATTCGGGCAGCCCACCAGCGCCTCCGTGCAGGAGGCCTGCGTACGACACGGCATCGCTTTCCACATGATCCCCATGCGAGGCAGTGCGGTCAGCCCGGAAACACTGCAGCAGTTTCTCGACGTCATAAGAAACGCCGATGGCCCGATTCTGGGCTACTGCCGCAGCGGTACACGATCGGCAATACTGTGGCAGATCGCGTCGCAGACACAATAGCAACGGGCCTGACCCATCGACCGTATAAGGACAACAACAATGAACCTTGGTATCACAGACCGCCTCGAGCCGGTTCTAAAGGCCGTCAAGACTTTCATCCGCGAAAAGGTCGAACCCGTCGAAGAGGAGTTCCTGGCCGAAGTCGACAACGGCGATCGATGGGCGCTCAACGAGCGTCAGCAGGAGATTCTCGAGGGCCTGAAAGACGAAGCGCGCGAGCAGGGACTGTGGAATTTCTGGCTCACCGACAGCGAACGGGGTCACGGCCTGAACACGGTCGAGTACGCGTACATCGCCGAGGAGACCGGCCGCTCACACCTGGCGGCCGAAGCGTTCAACTGCAGCGCGCCCGACACGGGCAATATGGAAGTACTCGAACGATTCGGTTCGGAAGAACAGAAACGCGAGTGGCTCGAGCCGTTGCTCGACGGCAGGATCCGGTCAGCCTACGCGATGACGGAACCGGACGTCGCATCGTCTGATGCCACCAACATCTCGACGACGGCGGTGCTCGAAAACGGCGAGTGGGTCATCAACGGCGAAAAAACCTACATTTCCGGTGCAGGCGATCGCCGCTGCAAGATCCTGATCTGCATGGCGCTCACGAATCCCGACGCCGGCCGCCACCAGCAGCACTCGCAGATCCTGGTACCGATGGAGGCGCCGGGCGTGGACGTGGTGAGGCCGATGGAGGTATTCGGCGACGACCACGCACCGCACGGCCATATGCACCTCCGTTTTACGGACGTGCGCGTGCCGGGAAACAATGTAATCCTGGGGCCCGGCCGCGGCTTCGAGATCGCGCAGGGTCGCCTTGGACCGGGCCGGATCCACCATTGCATGCGCGCGATCGGCATGGCGGAAAGAGCGCTCGAACTGATGTGCGCGCGGTCGGTATCGAGGACGGCCTTCGGCAAACCGCTCGCCAAGCTGGGCGGTAACTACGATCGCATTGCCGAAGCGCGCATGAACATCGACATGGCACGGCTGCTGACGCTGCGTACGGCCTACGCGATCGACACCGCGGGCGTGCCGGAAGCGCAGGTATGGATCTCGAAGATCAAGGCGGCCGTGCCGAAGATCGCGATCGATATCATCGACGACGCAATACAGATGCACGGCGCGGCCGGGGTGTCCGAGGACTTCCCGCTCGCCTTCATGTACGCGAACGCCCGGACACTGCGCCTCGCAGACGGTCCGGACGAGGTGCACCGAATGGTCGTCGCGCGCAGTGAGCTGCGCCCCTATGTGAAGTCCCGGCAGAGCTGAGTGACGGCGTCGATCAAGGCACAGGACCTGCCGTCGCTGGTAGGGACGGAACTGGAGCCCTCGGACTGGTTCGAAATCACCCAGGCGCAGGTCAACCAGTTTGCCGACGCCACCCACGATCACCAGTTCATTCACGTCAAGCCGCTGCGCGCCAGGTTCACGCCGTTCCGCGGCACGATTGCCCACGGCTTCCTGGTCCTGTCGATGATCAGTCACCTGGCACAGCAAAACGCCGTTCGACCCGAGGGCCTGAAGATGGCGCTCAACTACGGTTCGGACAAGGTGCGATTCCTGACGCCGGTGCGGGTCGGCAAGCGCATACGCGCGCGCCAGAAGATCATCGACGTCACCGAGAAGAAACCCGGTCACTGGCTCGTCAAAACCGAAATCACGATCGATATCGAAAACGAGGACAAGCCGGCACTCATCGCCGAGATGCTGGCGATGTACGTATTTTGAACTCGCAACAAAGGAACCCGACATGCGCGA
Organism: Gammaproteobacteria bacterium; assembly: GCA_009937525.1. Classification (GTDB taxonomy): domain Bacteria; phylum Pseudomonadota; class Gammaproteobacteria; order Steroidobacterales; family Woeseiaceae; genus UBA1847. Next base: position 10,261 of record JAACFE010000031.1, on the reverse strand, counting down.
AGCCGTAATCGTCTCCACCGCACGCACACCCATTGGAAAAGCGTACCGCGGTGCGTTCAACAACACCGAAGCCGCAACGCTCGGCGGCCACGTGGTGCGGCACGCCGTGCAGCGTGCCGGCCTGGCCCCCGAGGAAGTCGAAGACGTCGTCATGGGCTGCGCCCTGCCGCAGGGGACGCAGGGCCACAACATCGCACGGCAGACCGCACTCGCCGCTGGCCTGCCCGTCACCACGGCAGGCATGACCGTCGACCGTCAGTGCTCCTCGGGCATGATGGCCATCGCCGTAGCCGCCAGGACGATCATGGTCGATAACGTCGACATCATGGTGGGCGGCGGGCTCGAGTCCATCAGCCTGGTGCAGAACGAACACATGAACCTGTTCCGCGCCAGGGACCCGCGACTCCTTGAAATGCACGAACACATCTACATGCCGATGATCGATACGGCGGAAGTCGTGTCCAGGCGTTATGACGTCAGCCGCGAAACCCAGGACGAGTACGCGCTGCAGAGCCAGCAACGCACCGCCGCGGCGCAGGAAGCCGGGCGTTTCGACGACGAGATCGTGCCGCTGCCGTCCAACAAGGGAGTCATGAACAAGGAAACCGGCGAGATCACGTTCGAGGAGGTGGTGCTCGAGAAGGACGAGGGCAACCGGCCGTCGACCACGCTCGAGGGATTGCAGGGACTGCCCCCGGTTCGCGAAGACGGCTTCATCACCGCCGGCAATGCGAGCCAGCTCTCGGACGGCGCATCGGCGGCCGTCGTGATGGAAGCCGGCGTGGCGGAGAAACGCGGTCTCGAACCGCTGGGCATCTATCGCGGCACGGCTGTTACCGGCTGCGAGCCGGACGAGATGGGCATCGGGCCCGTGTTTGCCGTGCCGAAACTCCTCGAGCGCAGCGGCCTGAAGATGGACGACGTCGACCTGTGGGAACTCAACGAGGCGTTTGCGGTGCAGGTCGTCTACTGCCGCGACAAGCTGGGCATCCCGAACGAGATCCTCAACGTTGACGGCGGGGCGATTTCGATCGGGCATCCCTACGGCATGTCCGGCGCCCGCATGGTCGGACACGCGCTCATAGAAGGTAAGCGCCGGGGCGCGAAGTACGTCGTGTGCACCATGTGCATCGGCGGCGGACAGGGTGCCGCATCGCTGTTCGAGGTCGCCTGATGCGGGCACTGGTCTGCAAGGACTACGGCTCTCCCGATGCACTGGTCCTGGAAGATGTCGATGACCCGGTCGCCGGCGCCGGCGAGATCGTCGTCGACATCCGGGCCGCGGGGCTGAATTTCCCTGACGTGCTCGTGATCGGGGGCCAGTACCAGGTCAAGACGCCGCCACCGTTCATTCCGGGTCACGAGGCAGCCGGCGTCGTCACCGCGGTCGGCGACGGAGCTGAACGATTCGCGGTCGGCGACAAGGTCATTGTCACCCCCTCCTCGGGCGCCTTCGCGGAACGCTGCGCGGTCCCGGAGAACCTCGCAATGCCGGTGCCGGAGGGGCTCGACTTCGGCCAGGCGGCCGGGTTCACGATCACCTACAGCACGAGCTATCACGCTCTCGTGCAGCACGCGAAATTGAAAGAGAGCGAGACGGTGCTCGTCCTCGGCGCGGCCGGAGGCGTCGGCATCACCGCGGTCGAGATCGCAAAGGCGCTCGGCGCGCGCGTCATCGCCGCCGCGAGCACGGACGAAAAGCTCGAATTTGCAAAGTCCGCCGGCGCCGATGAGACGATCAACTATGTCGAGACATCACTAAGGGATGCCGTGCGGGAAATTACGAGCGGCGCGGGCGCAGACGTGGTCTACGACCCCGTGGGGGGCGACACGGGCGAACAGGCCCTGCGATCGATCGCACGCGGCGGCCGCTACCTCGTCATCGGGTTCGCGAGCGGAGCGATACCGAACTTTCCTGCAAATCTCATCCTGCTGAAGGAAGCGAACGTCATGGGCGTGTGGTGGGGCCCGTGGGCCAACCGGAACCCGAAGATCCAGGCGCAGAACCTGCAGGCAATGGGCGAAATGATCGGCAGGGGACTGTTGCGCCCGAGGGTTACCGGGTCCTATTCGCTCGACGAGTACAGGGAGGCGTTCCGCGCCATCACGGCCCGCCGCGTTCGCGGCAAGGTCGTGTTCCGGATGGACTGAGCGCAATCAGCCGAGCGTGGCGCCGCCGTCCATGACGAGGGTGGTGCCTGTCGTGTAAGCCGCTTCGTCGGAAACCAGGTAAAGCACGCCCGCCACCATGTCTTCCGGCTGCCCCGCCCTCGCGATCGGGAGTCGCTTGAGCCACTTCTGCACGCCCGGGTCGGAGGTGAGCGCCTCCGCGAACTTCGTCTCCACGACGCCCGGCAGGATCGCATTGACGCGAACACCGCTCTGGCCGTATTCACGCGCGAACGCCCCGGTAATGCTGATCAGGCCTGCCTTGGTCATCGAGTACACCGCCTGGCCCGGCATCGAAAGCAGCGCCGCAATCGACGCGACATTCACGATCGCGCCGCCGCCGGATTCGATCATCAGCGGGACGGCATGGCTCATGAAGTAGTAAGGGCCTTTCAGATTCACCGCCACGGTCTTGTCGAAGGCATCCGGCGGAAGATCCGTTGCCGGTCCGTAGTAGGGATTTGCCGCCGCATTGTTGATCAGGATATCGAGGCGGCCGCATTCGCCCTTGATGAACTGCATCAGCGATTCGATCTGTTCGAGATCGCCGGCATTGCAGGTATGCGCGAGCGCTTCACCGCCGGCGGCCGCGATGGCATCGGCGACCGCCTGCACGCCTTCGATCCTGCGGCTGGTGCAGACCACCTTTGCCCCGCAGTCCGCGAGGCCGCGCGCGATGGCTTCGCCGATGCCGCGCGACGCACCATTGACCAGCGCCACCTTTCCAGACAGATCCGTTTTCATCGATGTTCTCCCAAGAGTTTTCGCCGGAAACGCTGCATGCCGGCAATCCAGCGATCGTGGTCGGCCGCTTTGCGCTGAAAGTATGTGCGCACCTGCGGATGCGGCAGCACGAGAAAACGCCCCGCATGAATCCCTGCAACAATATCGTCGGCAACCTGGTCCGGCGACAGGATGCCGTCGACGTCATTGCCACCGAAGCCGCCGTCGAACGACTCCGCGTCGTCCTCGATGCCGATCATGCGGGTCGCCACGGCCTGAGGGCAAACGACCGAAACCCGGATGCCCTGTTCCCCGTGCGTTATCGCGAGTGACTCCGCAAATGCCACAGCAGCGTGCTTGGTCGCCGAGTACGCGGCGTCGCCAACCTGGCTCAGCAGTCCGGCGGCAGACGCGACGTTGACGAGCTGTCCGCCGCCGCGTTCGATCATGCGCGGCAACAGGGCGCGCGCCGCATAGACGTGCGCCATGACATTGACGTCCCAGCACGCCTGCCAGCGGTCGTCACAGGGGACCATGCCGCCTTGTTTCGACGCCGCGCTGCCGTTCGCATCACCGAATCCCACGCCCGCATTGGATACGAACAGGTCGATCGGTCCGACATCGTGTTCCACACGCTCGACCAGTGCCTGCACGGCTGCTTCGTCACCGACATCGACGACCCGCGCTGTGCCCCCGATATCGGCGGCCACGCCTGCGGCTGCATCGGGCTCGAGGTCCGCAACAACCACAGTGGCACCGTCCCGGGCCAGGCGCCTGCACAGTGCACGGCCGATGCCGTGCCCGCCCCCGGTTACGACGGCAATGTTGATGTCGACAGTCATTCGCTTCTCGCTGCGGCGTCAGGCAGGTTCCGCAGTTGCGCCGGCCCGCAGTGCAGTAACATACTGTACGCACAGGAGGTGGTCCAATGCTGCGCGTGTTGAAGTTATTGCTGCTGGCCGTTGTGTGCACCGCGTGCAAGCAGGCGGATCGCGATGAACCCGCTCCGGCGAACGTCGACGAACGGGCGAGACCCGCGCACGTAACGCCGAAAGTCGCCTACGAACACGCCTGCGCGGACTGCCACGAAACCGGCAAGGACGGCGCGCCGCGGACGGGCGATGCAGAGTCGTGGGCCGGTCGCTCTTCGCTCTGGGAAGCCGTGCTGTTCGAGCATGCTCAGAAAGGCTATTTCAATATGCCGCCGCACGGCCACGACGGTCGCTTCACGGACGATGAAGTTGCCGCCGCCGCGCAATACATGCTGGAGATTACCCACCCGGACCGGCCCCGGGACTAGCGACCCTTCGCGGTTCGAGAACCGCTCCTACATCAACGCATCCCGCAGGAGCGCGCCTCGGCGCGCGACCCTTCGCGGTTCCAGAACCGCTCCTACATCAACGCATCCCGTAGGAGCGCGCCTCGGCGCGCGACCCTTCGCGGTTCCAGAACCGCTCCTACAGTCTGTCGATAATCGAATAGTAGGTCATTCCCAGCACCATCCCCGGGTAGCGCAACAGCGTCCCGCCCGGGAACGTGTGGATCGGTATGCCGGCCATCACGTCGAATCGCTCCGCCGTCCCGGCAATCGCTTCAGCGATCACCTTGCCCGCGAAACTGGCCGTCGATATGCCGTGCCCGGAGTAACCCTGTGCGAAATACACGTTCGGTCTGAGGCGGCCGAAATGCGGCATGCGGTTTACGGTGACCGACAGGGTGCCGCCCCAGTCGTAATCGATTCTGGCGTCCGCAAGCTGCGGGAAGATCCGGAGCATGTAAGGCCGCACGAAATTTTCGATGTCTCGAGGAAAACCCGGGCGGTAGTTTTCGCCGCCCCCGAATAGCAGCCGGTGATCGTCCGAGAGGCGAAAATAATTGACCACGAAGCGCGTGTCGTGCACGCCGAAACGTCCGCTGATCAACTCGTTGCATCGGCCCTCGCCAAGGGGCTCCGTTGCAATCATGAAGTTGTTGATCGGCATGATCTTGCCGGCAACTCGCCTCTCCAGTTTGCCGAGATAGCCGTTACAGGCCAGTACGACGAACGATGCCTGCACACTGCCGTGCCGGGTCTTTACCTCCGCGGGATCCCTGCGCGTGTACCATCGCACCCTGGAATTCTCGTAAATCCGAACGCCGGCTTCGCTCGCGGCTCGCGCGAGACCGAGCACATAGTTCAGTGGATGCAGGACCATCGCCTCGGCATCCCAGAGGCCACCAAGAAATGTCGGTGTTGCAACCATCTCCCGAGCTTCTGACGCATTCAACGCACGACAATGCGGGTAGTCGTATCGTTCGGCCAGGGCATCGGCGAGCTCCTCCGGCCAGTCGCAGTAGCTTCGCTTGTGTACGCCGACGAGCTGGCCCTTCTGCAGGTCGCACTGGATATCATGCTTTGCCACGCGACCGCGTATCTCTTCCTTCGCGGCCTCCGCGAAGGCCCAGAGAACCCGCGATTGCTCGAGGCCGTATAGATGCTCCATTTCGAGCACGTCCTTGCGTTGGCCGCTGCCGATCAGCCCCCCGCAACGACCCGACGCGCCATAGCCCATGCGTTCGGCCTCCAGCAACACGACGTCAAAACCTTTTTCGGCAAGATTCAGCGCCGCCGATACGCCCGTGAAGCCGCCGCCTATTACGCAGACATCGGCGCGCTCGGCACCCTCGAGTTTCGGGTATTCGACCATCTCCTTCGCGGTAACCACGTAGTAGCTGTCCGGATGATTGTCGGTACGCTGCATGACTCTTGCCGTTTCGTTTCGGATGGGACGCAAGCTTCAACCAGGCATGCGGGAACGTCAATGACGATATTCCGAAGTGTTGACTGCTATAGTGCGCTCGTTCAGCGTTGGGACAACGAATGGGGGGTATTCTGATGAAGCGCAGGAAATACTCGCGCCGCGCGATCACGAAGCAGCTGGGCTCGATCGCCGGGGGCGCAGCATTGTTCGGGCCGGGAATCGCGAGCGCGCTGGCGAGGACACCGGCGCAGACCGAGGGCCCGTTCTATCCGCCGGCGCCACACGCGGAGACCGATGTCGACCTGACGTTGCTCGATGGTCACACCGAGAGGGCTGCCGGCGATACGATACTCGTGCGTGGCCGCGTCACCGACCTTGACGGCAAGCCGCTGGCCAACGCCCGGGTCGACATATGGCAGACCAATCACTGGGGCCGGTACGCGCATCCCGGCGACAAGAACCCGGCGCCACTCGATCCCAACTTCCAGGGCATCGGTATCGCCCATACCGACGCTGACGGCTACTACGGCTTTCGCACGATCAGGCCCGCGCCCTACCCGCTGTCGGCGATGGGCGATTCGGGCATGCGGCCGCGGCACATCCATTTCAAGGTCGCGCATGAAACCGCAGGAAACATCACGACGCAGATGTACTTCGAGGGCGACCCGCTCATCGAAGGTGACGTCGTCATGCGTGGCACCCCGGCAGAACTGCGCCACTTGCTGATCACGTCGGCCGTCGAGGACCCGGAGACCGGGCTGCCGCTGCATCGCTTCGATATCGCGCTGGGCTGAACGACGCTATCATGGCCCGTGTATGGTCATGAAACCGAACGCGGCGAAGACCGCGCAGCTGCAGACCCTTTTGCGCCAGGGCTTCGAGGCGCTGAACCGGGGACAGGTTCAGCGAGCGAGCGATTGCTGCCGACAGATCCTCGGGATCCAGCCCGACCTCGTGGAGGGCCATTTCCTGGTCGGCCTCGTCGCGCTCGAGATGCGAGACCGCCGGACGGCGCTCAGCGCGTTCGGGTCGGTCACGAAGTTGCAGCCGGACCATCCGGCCGCGTGGGCGCAGCTCGCGAAGTTGTTTATTGGTGACGGTCAGCTGAATCGTGCCGATGCGGCGCTCGAGAAAGTAGCCCGGGCCGATCCCGACGATCCGCTGGTGTGCGATCTCGTCGGCACGATCTACACGCGCATGGGCGAGCACGGCAGTGCAAGAGAGTGGTACGGGAAGGCGATAAAGATCAGGCCGAAGCACCCGCCTTACCTGCTCAATTACGCCAACAATCTCGTCTACCACGGCGAGACCGGCGACGCCGAGAAGGTACTGCGCGAAATCATCACGATCGACGAGAACAATCCCCAGGCGCACTGGGTGCTGGCCAGCGCACGCAAGGCCGAGGATCGCGCTCACATCGAGCTGATGCAGACACTGCTGTCGTCTCACAAGCAACACCCGCGGCTCGAGGCTTTCTATCATTACGCGATCGGCAAGGAGCTCGAGGACCTGCAGGCGTGGGACGACGCGTTCGAGGCCTTCCAGCGGGGTGCGACCGTCCGTCGCAAGACCGTGGAGTACGACGAAGCAGCCGAGATCGAGATGTTCGAATTTCTCGCAGAGCGATTTACTGCGGATTGGGTCGATGACGGCTCGACCGGGCACGACTCGAACGCACCGATCTTCGTGCTGGGGCAGCCGCGCACGGGGACCACGCTCATCGAGCGCATCATCACCAGCCACTCGCAGGTACATTCCGCGGGCGAACTGCAGCAGTTCGGCATGGCGGTCCGCCGCCTGAGCGAGCACACGGACCCCAGGCGCTTTTCGAAACAGCTGTTCGAATCCGCCCTCGGGCTGGACTGCGCCAGGGTCGGCGCTGTCTACATGGAATCAACCCGGCGCGTCCAGGGCGACACACCCCGTTTCGTCGACAAACTGCCGCAGAACTACTTCTATATACCGATGATCCTCAAGGCATTACCCAACTCGAGGATCGTCCACCTGACACGCGATCCGATGGATTCCTGCTTCGCCAGCTACAAGCAGCTGTTCGCCGACGCTTACCTGCATTCCTACGACCTGGAAGAGATGGCGCGGCACCACTGCCGCTATCGCCGGCTCATGGGCGTGTGGCGCGAGCGTTTCGGGGAGCGGTTCCTCGATATTTCCTACGAAGACACGGTGTCGGACATCGAACCCAACGCAAGGCGCCTCGTCGAGTTCCTCGATCTGCCGTGGGAAGACGCCTGTTTGCGGTTCCACGAACAAAAGCACGCCGTGTCGACGGCCAGCGCGGTCCAGGTGCGCGAACCGGCGCACACGAGATCCATCGGACGCTGGCGAAGATACGAAACTCAGTTGCAGCCAATGCGAAAGATTCTCGAACAGCATGGCATCGAGATCCGCGGCGCAGGGGCATGATTTTTCGTTAGGGGAAACCGCCAATATTTGCTAAATTTATTTGAATGAACAGTCCGCGTTCGGCTTACGTATCCGGATGCATCGAGGGGGAGTCATGAAGCGCAACACGAACAAGAACACGAGTGTTTTTCCGCAACGTTCCGCGGTCGCCACTGCGGTGTCGGCGGCACTGCTTGCAACAAGCCTGCCCGCGCAATCGCAGCAGGTCGAGGAAATCATCGTCACTGCCACGAAGCGCGAGGAAAGCTTGCAGGAGGTTCCGCTCGCGATCACCGCATTGACGGGCGACTTCACCGAGTCGGTGAACCTGGACGACGTAAAGGACCTGATTTCCTTCACGCCCGGCATCACAGGCAACAGCCAGGACAGCTTCATCGACGCCGTCAGCATCCGTGGTGTGCGAACGCAGGACTTCGGCGTGGGCGGCGACCCGTCTGCCGCTATTTTCAAGAACGAGCTGTACGAAGGGCGCAACGGCTCGGCTGTTACCAGCATGTACGACATCGACCGCTCCGAGGTACTGCGCGGACCGCAGGGCTTCCTGTTCGGCCGTAATTCCATCGGCGGCGCGATCAGCGTGCACACGCGCCAGGCGGATATCGACGGCGGCTATTCGGGTTACGTCGACGTTGATGCTGGTGAGCGCGGCCGTTTCACGTTCGAGGGTGCGATCAACCTCCCGATGTCCGACTCCTTCGCGATGCGCTTCGCCGGTTATCACTCGCAGGAAGACGGCTTCGTCTATAACTTCGCCTCGGACTCCGACCTGATCGAGCACGACAAGCAGGGCATCCGCTGGTCCACGGCTTTCGAGAAGAACAGTCTCGCGATCAATACCTGGGTCGAGTACGAGACCCGCGAACAGTCGGGTTCGGTCTACCGGGCAGTCACCCAGGGCGATTACTGGGACAACCTGCTCGGCATCTTCGGCCCCGGCATCACCCCGGCGGGCGGCGAGCGCGACGCCGACTCAGACCAGTCGCTGGGTGACAACGACAATTCGGACATCCTGACCCTCGGTGCCCGGATCGACTACGAGATGGATGCATTCACGATTACCTCCATCACGGGATACAAGGACCACGACTTCTTTTACACGGAAGACTACGACGGCACGCCGCTCAACATTAACAACTACCAGCAGGACCAGAAGGGGGACTACTTCCAGCAGGAGTTCCGGCTCGTATCCAACAACGACGGACCGCTGTCCTGGTATGCGGGCGCATCCTTCTACCGGGAAGAGATCGATACGCTGTTCACGAACTCCGGAGCTGAAGATCTTTTCTGTAATTATTACGGCAACTATTACTATCCGGGTAACGACATCACCGATTGCGCGAGCTATTACGAGTACCTCTATCCCGGCTCTCCCTGGCAGCCGAGCCCTGGCGGCCTGTTGACCGAGCCGGGCCGCGTGATCGGCGAATACACCGGCTGGGCGGCCTACCTCGACCTGACTTACGCGTTCACCGACAGCTTCGACGTGAGCTTCGGCGTGCGCTACACCGACGACAAGAAGGATTTCAGCATCAACGTGCCCAATCCCGACTTCGCCCTCGGGCCTTACTGGGCTTACCTGTTCAGTACGGACGGCCCGATCAACTCGTCGAACAGCTGGTCGGACACGCAGATGCGCGTGGTGGGGCGCTACCGCCTGAACGACGACCATCTCGTCTATGCGAGCTTTACGGAGGGCTTCAAGTCCGGTGGCTTTGGCAGCTTTGCCCTCAACGATCCGGATGGCGTCCAGGTCGGCTGCTGCGAGACCGACCTGAGCGAAGCCGACGGCTACCGGTCGCGGCAATTCGAGCCTGAAAGCGTCGATTCCTACGAACTGGGCTACAACGGCTCGTTCGCGGAGGGTAAGGCCGACCTCCGCCTGACCGGCTTCATCTACGACTACAAGGATCTGCAGATCAGTTTCTTCGATACCGATTCCGGCGCGAACACGGTCGAGAACGTCGGCCAGGTCGATGGCGCGGGTGTCGAAGGCTCGCTGACCGTTGCCTTCAGCGAGAACTGGGACCTGTATCTCGCGGCCAGCTGGCTCGATACCGAGGCAAAGGGCGTACAACGGGTTTGCGACGGTGAGACGGTGGACTCCTGTGAAGGCAGCCCGCTGTTCTGGGCGCCCGAGTGGGCCGGCGCGGCCGTGCTGACCGGCAGCTTCCCGTTGGGTAACGGCGCGATCAATGCCAGCCTCG
>JAACFE010000101.1 GCA_009937525.1 Gammaproteobacteria bacterium | reverse complement strand
CTCGGCCCCGAGCCGCTCGGCGACGAATTCAGCGGTGAGTACCTCTGGCGGAAATCGCGCGGCCGGCGCGTGGCCGTGAAACAGTTCATCATGAACGCGAATGTCGTCGTCGGCGTCGGCAACATTTATGCGAGCGAGTCTTTGTTCCTGGCCGGCATCAACCCGAAGCGTGCCGCGGGTCGCATCGCATTTGCCCGGTATGAGGTGCTTGCGGAGGCGATTCGCTCCGTTTTGCAGCGGGCCATCCGCGCGGGCGGCACGACGCTGAGGGACTACTACGGCGGTTTCGGCGACGCCGGCTGGTTCCAGCAGGAACTCGACGTCTACGGCCGGGAAGACGAACCCTGCCACCACTGCGAACGGCCGGTCACCGCCATCGTCCAGGGGCAGCGGGCAACCTACTACTGCAAGAACTGCCAGTCCTAGGGACCGGCTGCGCGCGAAAGACTAAGCATCCTGCGCCGGGGTGCTGCAGTACTGTGCGACATAGTCGCGATGCATCGGCTGGAGTTCGACGATCTGCCCGACCGACGCCCGGATGCCGGCCAGGAAGCGCTTGAGTTCGTCATCGCCGGCCATCTCGACGATCGGGTGGTAACCCTTCGGCTCGATCCCCTGCCCGAGCATGACGGCCGCCCAGGACTGGTCGGCAAACAGGTCGTACGGGTGCTGCGCGATCAGTCCGCTGCTCTCGAACAGGCTGACCTTGTGAAGCAGGGTGTCGGGCACCTGCATCGTGCGGCAATCGTCCCAGTACGGCGAATCGGCGCGTTGCGTTAGATGGTAATGGAGGATGATGAAGTCGCGGATGAACTCGATCTCCGTCCTCACGTCCTCGTTGTACTGGTCGACCGCCGCCTGATCGATCCCCTGGAACGGGAACAGCTTGATCAGGCGGATGATCCCGTTCTGGATGAGATGGATACTCGTGGACTCGAGCGGCTCGAGAAAACCACTTGAAAGACCGAGCGCAACGCAGTTCCTGTTCCATTGTTTCAGGCGCCGCCCGGTCCGGAACTTGATCACCTTCGGGTCGTTGATCGTCTTGCCGTCGACATTATCCAGCAGAGTCCGGGTCGCCTCGTCGTCGGGCATGTAGCCGCTGCTATATACGAGGCCGTTGCCGACCCGGTGCTGCAACGGGATCGTCCACTGCCAGCCGGCCGACCGTGCCGTGGAACGCGTGTAGGGCGTGAGCGACGATACGGATTCCGTCTGCACCGCGACGGCGCTGTCGTTGCGCAGCCAGTGCGACCAGTCTTCCCACCCCGTCTTCAGCTCCTGCTCGATCAGCAGGCCGCGGAAGCCGGTGCAGTCGATGAACAGGTCGCCGGCGACGACCTGGCCCGACTCCAGCTTCACGGACTCGATATGGCCGGACTCCGGATGTGTCTGAACCTCGACGACCTTGCCCTCGATACGTTTCACGCCGAGGTTCTCGCTGAACCCCCTGAGCAGTCGCGCGTAAAGCCCGGCGTCGAAGTGATACGCGTAGTTCGGCTTGCGCTCGCCGTTCATGCCGAACCGGCCGGCCTTGGCCATCGACGTTTCGACGCTGAACTCGCCATAATCAGCGGTCTCACCCTGCTGTTTCGCCCGCAGCCAGTAGTGATGGAACTGCGCGGCCCAGGAATCGGCGCCCGGCGGCCCGAAGGGGTGGAAGTAACGATCGCCCAGGTTGGCCCAGTTCACGAACTCGATGCCGAGCTTGAACGTGCCGTGGACGGCTCGCAGGAACTCGGCTTCGTCCAGCTCGAGCAGCAGGTGGAAATACTTGATGTTGGGAATCGTGGCCTCGCCGACGCCGACGGTGCCGATCACCTCGGACTCGATCAGCTCGATGCTGATCTTCTCGCGAAAGGTCTTCGACAGCGCGGCCGCCGCCATCCAACCTGCGGTTCCGCCTCCGACGATTACGACCCTGTTGAACGGTATCATCGCGTCTCTCTCACCGATTCAGGTTATTGCGCAGTGTGGCCCTGAGCTTTCGCGCCGCAGTCTCGTCGAGCTCTCCCAGCACACCGCGACGCCCGGCAGGAATGTGCTCCACGGACGCTTCGTCCGCATGGAAGACATAGTGATCGAATATCCCGCGCCAGGCCTCACGCTGCTCTTCGGGCAGGTCGCGTATGCTCAGGATGGCATGCAGTAGTGCGTCCTGCGGTACGCCCAGGTAGTGAGGGGAAATCCGCCACCAGTGGTTTATCAGGATGTTCAGGCTTTCGAGCCCCTCGACGTGGTGCCACCACATGCTTGGTATGAAAATGGCGTCGCCGGGGGCGAGCTCACTTACCTGCGCATGTTCCAGGGCCTCCGCGAACCGGGGGTACCTCTCGAGATCGGGCTCGTCGAAATCGACCAGACTGATCGATTGGCCCGCCGGCGTGAAGTCGATCGGGCCGATGTACAAGTTCGCCAGCTGGTCCGGCGGGAACAGCGTAAAACGCCTTTTGCCGGCACATACACAAGCGATGTTCTCGAGAACGTCGTAATGTGCCGCGACGCGAGACCGGTTGCCGATCCAGATCCTTACAGATGCATCCAGTCCCGGAAGTGGCAGGCTGTTGGCTGCCTTGATATCCGGCAAGCAATAGGACAGCGCCATCGAGCCCATGTAGACGACGGGCGGCGCCGGGTCGTTCTCGTAGTCGCGAATCTGGTCGAGCACCCAGCCCAGATCGGTCTTGATCTGCCTGAAGTTCGTCTCGGTTAGGCCCTCGGTGTAGAAGACGCGACCATCGACATCGTCTTCGGTCACGAAAGCCGTAACGGGCTTTCCGTCGTAGGCGCTTCTCAGGTAGCTGTCGGCGTCCGCGGCCGAGGCCCGGCTCTTCTGCACCAGCGGCCAGCCCGAGACCAGGCCTCTGAATACGATGGGCTCGTTCACCCCGCGAATATGATCAAGAACGTCGTCAGCACCTACGTCGCTGACTTCCCTGATTTTTTGATCGACTTTTATCACCGGGCTCCGTCTATTTCGGCAGCCGCCGGTTCTTGCGCTCGATCAACCGCGATACGTTCGGTAACGACGCCACCATCATGTAGACGTCCCGCAGGTGCCCTTTCTTGTGCAGCGATTCCAGCGCGTTCGCATTCAGGTTCTGCAACTTGTCCTCGTTAATCGTATAGAGGCCAGTGAGGCTCTGCTTCGAGCCATCCTTGAGCCCCGCCTCCAGTGTCATCGACTCGATGAGCTCGAGGCCGACGAGCATCTCGGAGAAGGACTTCGCAGCCTCGTGCCCCTGGTGGATACTCATCAGGACCGAGGAGATCCGCTCGAGCAGCGGGCTCTCACCGCCGTGCGGCATGAATACCCGCTCGCCTTCGGACTCACTGACGCTTGGATGATCGAGGTCGATGTGGACGACGGGTGCCCGTGTAGGGACGCCGTCGACAAGCTGCTCCTGGAAGCCGATCAGGAACGGCTCACGTTCGATCGACAACGGGACATAGCCAGCATCCCAGCCGCTCTCATCCAGGTACAGGTTTTCCTTGTCCTCGAACCCGAGCAGGGCAATGGGGTCGAAACCGCCCTCTTCCTTGTTCCTTATGAAGAACAGCGGGTACTCCATCTGCAGCTGCATGAACTCGCTCGGGAAGACGCGCGCCGCACTGACGTCGTAGCCGGGAGCCTGCGCGTAGTCCCGGATAACCCGGAGGTCCTTGTGCGTCACGTTGTCGAGCATTACATGGGTGGTCATATGGTCTCCCGGTCACGTCGTCGTCGCGGCGATCAGCGCTGGTGTGCCGGCGACGGATTCTGGCTGATCTTCGTCAACAGTTCCCGGTTGCCCGGCAGGTTGGCGACGATCTTGTTTGTCATCTGACTAGTCTCCGCAAAAAGCCGCTGAGCTTCACCGGCACTGTGTGATTCCGGGGCGCTGGACCTTGCCGCCGACTCGAAACCCATACCGTACAGGACGTACTGGTAGCTCGCCGAGGAGAAGATCTCCTCGCGTTGCGAGAAATCGTTGTGCCACGGCGGCTGGTACCGCCACAGCTGCAACAGTTCCTGCAGGCTCTCCGGAATCGTCTCCGGTTCGCGGTTGTCGATCCAGTACTGGCTGTCCGACCGCTTGCTGAGCACATAGTGCAGTTTCAGGAAATCGATGATTCGGTCCCAGCGGTAGAGGAACGTCTCATTGTAGCGCTTCGCGACGATGTCCATGACGGCGCGCGATACCGGCAGTTCCTCGCTGATCATCCTGCCGGCCAACTCCACGAGCACCAAAGCACTAGCCTCCAGCGGCTCGAGGAACCCGGCCGCCATGCCGACCGCAACGCAGTTCCGGTGCCAGAACGCCTCGCGGTGGCCGGGGCTGAACGAGATCTTCCGCGGCTCCAGTGATTCTGTGTTCATCCCCTTGAGGGCTTCGACGTAGGCGCGCAGTTCCTGCTCCGCCGCCTCGTCGGTAATGTGGCGGCTCGAGTAGGTGTAGCCGATGCCGCGCCGCGTCGTCAGGCCGATGTCCCAGATCCAGCCTGCGGACTGCGCGCTGGACAGGGTCTGCGAGGCGATCGGCCCGTTCAGGTCGGCGTAAGGTACCTGCAGGGCAAGCGCGGAATCATTGAAGAGGATATTGCTACGATCCCGGTAGCCGACTCCGTAGTGCTTGCCGAGCAACATCGCCGCCATGCCCGTGCAGTCGATGAACAGATCACCTTCGAGGTTGCCGCTCGCCGCCGTCGTCAGCGACTCGATGTCACCGTCCGGCTTGCCATTGATCCCCGTCACGTGATCGAGGATGTGCTTCACACCGAGCCGTTGCGTGCAGTGTCGATGCAGCAACTCCGCGAACTTGCCGGCGTCGAGGTGGTAGGCATAGTTCACGACAGCGGCGTATTCGGGTGTCGTCTCCTGCTTCGGCGCGAGGTCCCTGTCGCACACGCGACCCTGGACGCTGACGGCATCGACAAAGGAAGACTTGTCCTTCTGCGCCTGCCAGAAGGGCACGAGATTTAGGCTCGAGTAGCCGGCCGGCACCGTGAACGGGTGATAGTAGGCATCGTCTTCGTCGCCCGTCACCCAGCCGACGAACTTCGTCCCCTGCTTGAACGACGCGGAGCACTCGGTCAGGAACTCGGTCTCCGACAGGCCGATCTTCTGCAGGGTCGAACGCATCGTCGGCCACGTGCCCTCGCCGACGCCGATCGTCTTCACATCGGGCGATTCGATCAGCGTCACGCTGACGTCACGGCCGGAACGCGCGATGTGCTCGCTCGCCAGCAGTCCTGCGGTCAGCCATCCGGCGGCGCCGCCACCGACGATCACGATGCGGGTGATATCGTTACTCATTTCCGTAGCTATCAGAGAAAAAAAAGCCGCTGCAGGGCAGCGGCTTTAATTTAACGACTATTTGTGCTTAGTCAAAGGTGTAACGTGCGCCTATATTATAACGCGCACCGTACTGCGCACCGAAATCGAACTGCTGCGGGTAACGGACGTACTGGCGAATCGTCTCGTCGGTGATGTTGAGCGCCTCGAAGAACACGTCCAGCCTCTCCATCGCGTACCAGGTGAAGTTCAGGTCGACCTGCTGGTACTCCTCGAAGAAGACCGGCGCGTCATTGGCATCGAAGGTCAGGAGATACTCATCACGCCAGTTCCAGGCGACACGCGCCGACATCCAGTCGTTCTCGTAAAACGCGACGACGTTCGCAGAGTCGCTAAGGCCGGGCAGCGCAAACTGCTCACCGATCACATTGCGATCGGCATCGACGTCGCCGCTGACGGTCGTCAGGTTAGCCTGGATACCGAAGCCCATGTCCCACATGTGCTGCACCTGGAACTCCCACCCCCAGAGGTTGCCGACCCGAGCGTTCGTGTCCGTCGTGACATCCCAGACAACGTTCGGGTCACCGGGTTCTGCGCGAATCGGCGACCCGATGGGCGCACCGATGTTCTCGTTGATCCGGGCAAATACGTTCTGGTTCGAGGTGGGAATCCCCTCATCCGCCAGCTGCTGACGCGCCAGCTCCGCCTGTGCACCCTCGAATGGATCGGGGAGGGCTCCGCCCTCGTCAGCAAAGTCTTCCTGCGTGGTCGTCGAAACGATGAAGTTGTCGACGCGCTTGCGGAAGTGCGTCACCGACGCGTAGCTGCCTTCTCCGTAATACCACTCGACGGAGAGGTCCAGGTTGTCGGAGAGATATGGAACCAGGTCCGGGTTTCCGGCAGTGGCGCTGCGACGTCCAATATTCGGGTTGCCGACGAAGGTCCTGACAGGGCTCAGGGCGCCAATATCAGGGCGCGCAAGCGTCCGACTGTACGAGAATCGGGTGATGACGTCCTCGATGACCTCCAGATTCATATTAATGCTCGGCAACCACTGCTTGTTGCTGCCCTTGCGGGTCACAAACGTCGGATCGCCGAACTCGGACGCGAATTCGTCGCCGCCGGACCAGATGACGGCCGTCACAGGAACCTCGTCACCGGTCGAGGTCGTCTCTGTATCCTCGTAGCGCACCCCGAAGCTGCCGCTGAACGGCATGCCATTCAGCTCGTCATCGAAATTGACCTGGACATAGGCCGCCAGAATTTCTTCCTCGATGCCCGCGCCGCTCGCATTACCCATCGGACCGGGGTTTATGAAGCCGCGGCTTCCATCCGCCGACACGAAATCCGGACCCCAGAACGCCCCTCCGGGGACGGCCTGCCAGTAACAGCAGTCTCTCAGACCTTGATCGACCGAGTTGGCGGTTTCGTACCAATTAACGATGCTGCCGAAGTCCGCGATAGAGTAACTGTCGTAAGCAAAATTGCCGCCGTTAGAGAAGTCGCCAAGCAGTCCGGCGAAACTCGCTTGTCTCACTTCCCCGTCTGGCACCTGCGACGCTGAATCGTTCCAGAAACCTGCGGGCAGGAGCCCGGAGAAAGCGTTGCGGTTTACGAACTCCTGGTCCGTGTATCCAACGCCGAAGTCGATACCCGTGATCGCGCCGCCACCGTCATTGTCCCAGGTGCCGCCAAGCTGTAGTTGCGTGATGTCGTTCGTGTTATCGACGTCAAATGACTGGGCGAAGAGCATGCCGATATCCTGCGCGGCGACATCCACTGGTTCTCCGGTTTCCGTGCTGACAAAGTCGACATTCCAGAGCGGGATGCCGCTGGCCGGATAGACGGCCGACTTCGTGCCAATGTTGGCCGTGAATGGGCCCGCCCCTGGAACGAAGCCACACCAGTTACAGAAGGTGTTGCCGATGATGAGGTCGGTCTTGCTGCCCGGAACCCCATCGCCCAGTCCTGCACCCCGAAGTGTCGACGACGAGTCGTGCACGTCCAGATTCAGGGACAGCGTGTCGTTCACCTGCCAGTCGAGGTTCAGGCCGAGCGAATCGTTTTCCTTGATTGTGTGATCGCGAACGACATGAATAGCATAGTCGCCTCCTGCCATCGCAACCTCGGTCACCGTGCCC
Source organism: Gammaproteobacteria bacterium (assembly GCA_009937525.1). GTDB lineage: Bacteria > Pseudomonadota > Gammaproteobacteria > Steroidobacterales > Woeseiaceae > UBA1847. The sequence goes on along the minus strand of JAACFE010000101.1, from coordinate 1,981 downwards.
CGCTCGTTGATGGTCGATTCGACGTTCGGGCTCTCGAACCACAGACCGAAGAAGTGCGTATCCTTCTCAAAGTCGACCTCGGAGTAGGTGTAGTCGAGGGTCGTGGTAATGCGGTCCGTCGGCGCCCACTGCAGAACCAGTTGTCCGTTGATGCGCTCGCGTGAGATCTCGGCAAAACCGTACTGGATGTCCTGTGGATGCCAGAACAGATCATCTTCGCGCTGGTTGTTGTCGTTGACGATGCCGCCGTTGAAAGCGGCCGCGTAGTTGGGTATCCACTCGGCGACATCCGCATACTCCTCACGGTTGTCGCGATCCTGGTAGGACGCTGATACCAGTACGCCGATCGTGTCGTCCGCAAAGGTGCTGCTGACGAGCGCGGCCAGCTCCGGCGTGAATTCGCTCAGGCCGCCGATGGTGCTGTCGGACGAAGTCGTCTCGTGTACGGCCTTCGCGCTGACGACGCTGCGGAAGCCGGGGTTATCGAGCGGACGAGCCGTCTCGATGTTGACCGTCGCACCGATTCCACCCGTAGGGATATCCACCCGGCCAGACTTGTAGACCTCAACTGCCCTGATGCCCTCTGTCGCGATATCGCCGAAGTCGAACGACCGGCTGCCCTGCGTCGGCATCGAGCGCCCGTTCAGCGTGACCAGGTTGAACTCCGGCCCCATCCCGCGCACGGTGATCTGCGAGCCTTCATTGTTGATGCGCTGGATCGACACGCCCGTGATTCGCGCGAGCGCCTCGGCCAGGTTCTGGTCGGGGAACTTGCCGATTTCCTCGGACGTGATCGCATCGACAACGCCGGTGGCGGTGCGCTTGCGATTCATCGACGTCATGAGACTGCTGCGAATGCCGGTCGTCACGACCTCTTCGATGACGTCCTCGTCAGCGCCTTCCTGCGCCATGACCGGCGATGCCACCGTAGCTCCGAGCGCCAGCGCGACCCCCGTAGCCAGAGGTGTCTTGTGGAAAGATGGCTTGTTCATTTGAACCCCCTGAAACTTGCAGCCTGAGACTGCTTTGTGAAGCAACGACGCCACAACGCCGCCCTTGTTCGAAACTGAAACTTCTCCCGGACAGCGTCCCTCTCAAAAATATGACAACGCTGTCAGATTGCATTTATAATTCATGCTGACAGCGCTGTCAACAGCAATTTGGTTTCAGTGCAACGTGTACCTTTTTGTTGTTAACACTTTGATTTATAAAGTAAACTACTATGGTTCGGGGCAACGACAAGAATTTTTTTGGTGCGGATACAACCGTACCTGCCCGTATTCGCGGGGCCTGGGAAGGGAGGGTTTCCGGCTGCCTGCTCGGCAAACCGGTCGAGGTCCTGTCGTTCAAAGAGGGTCGCGAGGGGCTCGAATCCTACCTGCGGGAGGCGGGCGCATTCCCACTGCGGGACTACGTGCCGCTGCGCGAGGGAACGCTCGTGGACCAGCTGGGGCGGGAGTGCTGCCGCGGCTTTATCGAGCGCGCGGAACCCGACGACGACATCAACTACACCGTGCTCGCGCTGTTGCTGCTCGAAGACAGAGGTGCCGAATTGCGCACGGAGGATGTCGCCAGAGCCTGGCTGCGGATGCTGCCCGCAGGTACAACCTGGACAGCCGAGCGCTGGGCCTACCGGGTGCTACTCGACAACATGGCGGACGAATTCGTTAACGGCGATCCGCCGGGGTTCGATCTGGCGCTGTGCTCGGATAATGATTTCAATGAATGGATCGGGGCGCAGATTCGTGCCGATCTTCACGGCTGGGTGTGCCCGGGGCAACCTGCACTGGCCGCCGAGCTCGCTACCTGCGACGTCGCCGTCGCGAGGACGCTGCAATGAGTTTGCGGAAGACGTTCTTGCCGACGTTGGTTTGCGGCTGCCAGCTTGTCGGCGCCGCAAGTCCGGCATTCGCGGATGCGGCGCACTACGAAGACCGCAACCGCTATATCGCGCCAAGGTCTGCCGAGGCACTCGTCATTG
>JAACFE010000030.1 GCA_009937525.1 Gammaproteobacteria bacterium | reverse complement strand
TGTTGATTCCACGGGACATAACGATTCTCTGCTTGTGGCGCCTTTGCGGCGCGATTGGTGTGCATACCCTCTCGAGGGGGCACATATTGTAGAGCCTTGCCCCCCGAAAACCACCCCGATTTCTGGCACCCGAGCCGATTTTCTCCCGAGAACACCCCCAACGCGATCTGCGGCCGCGATCCGCCACGTCGTGCCTGCCACCTGGACCCCTTGCAGGCGTTTCGGGTCATTTCTCTCCCTCATGGCTCGCTTCGCTGCGCTTTACTTCGGTCGAAAAACGCCCCGAAACGCCCGCTTGGCGCACGCGGCCGCATCGGAGCCTGGACTGGGAGTACTTGGTAGCGGCGCGGAGGCGGACTTGGCACGCCAGCCGGGGTGTTCCTCGAGGGAAGTAAAGCGCAGGCGAGCGTAGCGAGCCGAGCCATGACCGAGAGGAATTCCTCGCCGGCGTGCAACGAGGTCCGACTACGGATCAAGCGCCGCGAGGCGCCAGTCTATTTTATTCCGGGGCTGCGGGAGCGGCCGAAGCTCTGCATCGCGAGCCAGATCGCGGCGAGCAGCGCACAGACGAAAAACACGTCGGCAGGGCGGCCCGTCGCCAGGAATCGGCCGCCGATCAGCCCCCCGACGAAGGCACCAAAGAACTGCGCGCTCGCGAACAGCCCCAGCGAGGCGCCGCGCGAATTGTCGTCGGCGATCAGGGACAGGCGCGCCGGCAGGCCCGCTTCGAGGAAATTGAAGCCGGCGAAGAACAGCACCAGGCCGGCGAATACGGTGGCTACGGTGAATCCCGCGAACGTGAGCACGAGCTGGCCGGCGAGCATGAGCGTCACCGCGATGCCTATGGTGGAGCCTTTGCCCTGCCGCTCGTCGCGAAGGATCAGCGGAATCGTGCCGACAAGCGACAGCAGCAATGCCCCCACGTACATCTTCCAGTGGTCGGTCACGGGGAGTTCGAGCCGGTTGACGAGCAGGAACGGCAACGCGACGAAACTCGCCGTCAGGATCGCGTGCAGCAGGAAGACATAGGTGTCTACGCGCAGCAGCTCCGGGCGGAAGGCCGACCCGAAATTCCACCGTCGCGGTGTCTCCGGTCGCTCGATGTCACCGGGCAGCGCGACGAGCAACACCGCCGCCAGCACGGCCAGGAATGCAGCGAACAGGAACAGTGCCGGCACGCCGAAATGACCGGAGAACTTCGGGCCGAATATCATTGCGAGCATGAAAGCGCCGCCCACGCCTACCCCGAATACGGCCATCGACCGTGTTCGCACGCCGTCGCGGGTCGCATCGGCGATTAGCGCGGTCAGGGTCGCCGAGATGGCGCCCGCCCCCTGCAGCAGGCGCCCGGCGATCACGCCCCCGATGCTGTCGCTGTAGGCCGCAAGGATGCTGCCCGCCGCAAACACGGCGAGCCCGCCCACGATGACGGGAACACGGCCGATGCGATCCGACAGAGCACCGAGCGGTATCTGCAGGCCGGCCTGGGTGAGCCCGTAAGCACCGACGGCCATGCCGATCAGGATCGGCGTCGCGCCCTCGAGCGTTGCCGCATGCAGCGCCAGCACCGGCAACAGCGCGAACAGGCCGAACATGCGCAGCATGCCGATCAGCGCAATGACGCCGACGGCGCGCCGTTCCGCCGGCAACCACGTATTGGTGCTGTCACTCTCTCCCGGACCCATCGTTCTCTGTCTTTGCGCCGGAGTTGCAGGGCGGCGTATATTAGCAGGTTGGTCGGCAAACTCTCCTCGATTTATGAAATCCATCGATATCCGCGGCGCTCGAACGCACAATCTGTGCAATCTCGATCTCAGCCTGCCGCGCGATAAACTGATCGTCTTCACCGGCCTGTCGGGCTCCGGAAAGTCCTCGCTCGCGTTCGATACCATCTACGCCGAGGGACAGCGGCGCTACGTCGAGTCGCTGTCGGCCTATGCGCGGCAGTTCCTGTCGATGATGGAAAAGCCGGACGTCGACCACATCGACGGGTTGTCGCCCGCGATTTCCATCGAGCAGAAATCCACGTCGCACAACCCGCGCTCGACCGTGGGCACGGTGACCGAGATCTACGACTACCTGCGCCTGTTGTTTGCCCGCGCCGGCATCCCCCGCTGCCCCGACCATGACACCACGCTGGAAGCCCAGACCGTGAGCCAGATGGTGGACCAGGTGCTCGCGATGCCCGAGGGTACGCGGCTTATGCTGCTGGCACCCGTCGTCGACAGGCGCAAGGGCGAGCACGTGCAGCTGATGCAGGACCTCATGGCGCAGGGCTTCATCCGCGCCCGCATCGACGGCGAGGTGTACGAACTCGACCAGCCGCCGAAACTCGACCTGCGCCGGAAACACACCATCGAGGCGATCGTGGACCGCTTCCGCGTGAAGCAGGACGTGCGCCTGCGTCTCGCCGAGTCCTTCGAGACCGCGCTCAGGCTCGCCGACGGCGTGGCGCGGATTGCGTGGATGGACGACGCGGACCAGGACGAAATCATCTTTTCCGACCGCTTCGCCTGCAACCTCTGCGGCTACAGCCTCACGGAACTCGAACCGCGTCTGTTCTCGTTCAACAACCCGTCGGGCGCCTGCCCATCCTGCGACGGCCTCGGCGTAAGGCAATTCTTTGACCCGGAACGGGTGGTGGTCAACCGGTCGCTATCGCTTGCAGGGGGAGCGATAAGGGGCTGGGACCGGCGCACGACCTATTATTACCAGATGATCTGCAGCCTTGCGGACCACTACGATTTCGACGTCGAGACGCCCTTCGACGAACTCGGCGAGGAGCTGCAGCAAATCGTCCTGTTCGGCAGCGGCGACGACAAGATCGATTTTCTCTACCAGAATTCCCGCGGCATGGAAGTCCGCAAGCGGCACCGCTTCGAAGGCGTCATTCCGAATCTCGAGCGGCGCTACCGCGAGACGGAATCCGGCGCCGTGCGCGAGGAACTCGCCAGGTTCCTGAACAGCCAGGCCTGCCCGGAATGCGGCGGCACGCGCCTGAACCGCGCCGCCCGCCACGTCTTCGTGAGCGACCACTCACTGCCGGAAATCACGCGCAAGTCGGTCGGTAACGCGAAGCAATTCTTCAATGTCCTGCAGCTCGAGGGCTGGCGGGCCACGATCGCCGACAAGATCGTGAAGGAGATCAGCGATCGCATCGGCTTCCTCTCGGATGTCGGCCTCGACTACCTGTCGCTCGACCGCAGCGCGGAAACGCTGTCCGGCGGTGAGGCACAGCGCATCCGTCTCGCCAGCCAGATCGGCTCCGGACTGGTCGGTGTCATGTACATCCTCGACGAGCCGTCGATCGGCCTGCACCAGCGCGACAACCAGCGTCTGCTCGGCACACTGACCCACCTCCGGGACATCGGCAACACAGTGATCGTGGTCGAGCACGACGAGGAAGCCATCATGGCGGCAGATCACGTCGTCGACCTGGGTCCCGGTGCAGGGATCCACGGAGGCCAGATCGTTGCGGAGGGCACGCCCGAAGAAATCATGCGCTCCCCGAAATCCCTCACGGGCCAGTACCTGTCGGGCAAGCGCGCCATCGAGGTTCCCGGCGACCGCACCGACGCGGACGCGGAACGCCAGATCCGGATCGTCGGCGCCAGGGGCAATAATTTGAAAGGTATCGACGCTTCGATCCCGGTCGGCCTGATGACCTGTGTCACGGGCGTTTCCGGATCCGGCAAGTCGACGCTCGTCAACGACACGCTGTACAAGGCCGTCGCCGACCTCCTCAACCGCACCAGCCGCAACCCGGCTCCCCACGACGAAATCTTCGGCCTCGATAATATCGACCGGGTGATCGACATCAGCCAGAGCCCGATCGGCCGCACGCCACGATCGAATCCGGCCACCTACAGTGGCCTGTTCACACCCATCCGCGAACTTTTCGCCGGCACGCAGGAGGCGCGCTCGCGCGGCTACATGCCCGGCCGTTTCAGCTTCAACGTCAAGGGCGGCCGCTGCGAGGCCTGCCAGGGCGACGGCGTGCTGAAAGTGGAAATGCACTTCCTGCCGGATGTTTACGTTCCCTGTGACGTCTGCCGCGGCAAGCGCTACAACCGCGAGACACTGGAGATACGTTACAAGGGCAGGAACATCCACGAGGTGCTCGAGATGACCGTCGAGGATGCGCTCGAGTTCTTCAGGAACGTGCCCATGGTCGCGAAGAAGCTGCAGACGCTGACGGACGTCGGGCTGTCCTACATTCGCCTCGGCCAGAACGCCACGACACTGTCCGGCGGCGAAGCCCAGCGCGTCAAGCTGGCCAAGGAACTGTCGAAGCGCGACACCGGCAGGACCCTATACATCCTGGACGAGCCGACGACCGGCCTGCACTTCCACGACATCGAACACCTGCTGGAGGTATTGCATCGCCTGCGCGATCGCGGCAACACGATCGTGGTCATCGAACACAATCTCGACGTGATCAAGACGGCCGACTGGGTGATCGACCTCGGTCCGGAGGGTGGCGACGGCGGTGGCGAAGTGATTGCTGCCGGCACCCCGGAAGACGTGTCTCGAAACTCGCGATCGTTTACGGGCGAGTACCTGAAACCCCTGTTGCGGGATACCCGGACGAAACAGAGCGCCTGATCACCAAGGCCGAGGACAGAACAATGCGAACAATCCTGATCCTGTTGTGCACTTTCATGGCCCTATATGGCAGCGCCCACGGGGCGGAACGGACTGCGGACGGCCCTGACAAAGCGAGCGATACCGACGATATGGCAACTCTCGAAATAGAAAGACTGTACGCGGCGCCCGATCTCGACGGTCCGTCTCCCCTGGGCGTGAAGATCTCGCCCGACTCCAGCCGCGTCACGTTCCTGCGGGGCAAGGAAACAGACCCGCTGCAGATGGACCTCTGGGAATACAACCTCGCCGACCGGGAGATGCGGCTGCTCGTCGACTCTACGGCACTGGTCCCCGGCGACGAGACATTATCGGAGGAGGAGCTCGCGCGGCGCGAACGGCTGCGTATCGTCGGCCAGCGCGGCATCGTGAGCTACCGGTTTTCGCCTGATGGCAATCGCCTGCTGTTCCCGCTGAGCGGCGACCTCTTCCTGTACGATCTCGAGCGTCGCGAGACCCGCCAGCTCACCGCCACCGAGCCGGGGGAGACCGACCCGAAATTCAGCGCCACGGGACGGTACGTATCCTTCATTCGCGACCAGGACCTGATCGCCATCGACCTGGAGTCATTCGATGAACTGCGGCTGACGAAGGATGGCGGCGGGCTGATCCGAAACGGCATGGCAGAGTTCATCGCCCAGGAAGAGATGGACCGCTACACCGGCTACTGGTGGGCGCCGGACGACTCGGCCGTCGCGTTCATCCGCGTCGACGAATCACCGGTTCACGTGGCCGAGCGCTTCGAGATCCATGCGGAGGACTTCAAGGTCTACGAACAGCGCTACCCCGCGACCGGCACGCCGAATGTGCTGGTAAAGCTCGGCGTGGTCGCGCCCGACGGCACCGACCTCCGCTGGATGGACATCGGTGAGGAAGCGGATATCTACCTGCCGCGCGTGGACTGGTTCCCCGGCAGCCGGTTCCTCGCGGTGCAGCGCCAGTCGCGCGACCAGCAGACGGTGGAACTATTGAAAATAGACACGCGGAGTGGCGAATCCCGGGTCCTGCTGACCGAGACCAGTGGCACCTGGATCAATCTTCACAATGCGCTGGGCTTTCTCGAGTCGCGGCCGCAATTCATCTGGAGCTCCGAGCGCAGCGGCCATGCCCACCTGTACCTGTACGACAACGACGGTAAGCTGCTGCGACAGCTGACGTCCGGCGACTGGGACGTCGTCGATGGCGCACGTGCGCGCTCGGCACTGCTGCATATCGACGAAGCCGGCGACAGGCTGTTCGTGACGGGTACGCTCGACAGCCCCATGGAGCGCAACGTTTACGAGGTTGCGTTGTCCGGCGACGCAAAGCCTCGCCGCGTCAGCGAGAATGCCGGCTGGCACGCGGCCGACTTTGCCGACAATGGTGAGTTCTACGTGGACAGTTTCAACAATGCGGACACACCGCCGCAGTTGAGTCTGCACCGCGCGGACGGGTCCCGCATCGCGTTCATCGAGGAGAACCGTCTCGACGAATCGCACCCGTATTACCCGTACCTCGACTCGCGCCCGTCGATCGAGTTCGGGACCTTACAGGCCGAGGACGGCCAGGCCTTGTACTACCGCATGCAGAAGCCGTTCGGATTCGATGCCGGCAATCGCTACCCCGTCATCGTGTATGTCTACGGCGGCCCTATGGGGCAGAACGTTACCAACGAATGGAGCGCCGGCTTCAACGAGATACTGGCCAGGGAAGGTTTCATCGTGTTCACGATCGACAACCGTGGCACGGGCTTCCGCGGTACCGCTTTCGATGCACCCATATACCGTCGCATGGGCGAGGTCGAGGTCCGCGACCAGATGGTCGGTGTCGACTACCTGAATGCGCTGGATTTCGTCGACCCAACGAGGATCGGCGTCTGGGGCTGGAGTTATGGCGGCTACATGACCCTGATGAGCCTGTTCAAGAAACCGGACGTGTTTGCCGCCGGAGTGTCAGGCGCGCCCGTCACCGACTGGACGCTCTACGACACCCACTACACCGAGCGCTACCTGGGCACGCCGCAAAACAACGCGGACGGCTACGAGGCGTCCGGCGTCTTTCCTTATACGGAGAACCTGGCTGCACCGTTGCTCCTCATCCACGGCATGGCCGACGATAACGTGCTGTTTACGAACAGCACCAAGCTCATGAAAGCCTTACAGGAGGATGGCCGTCCGTTCGATGTGATGACCTACCCCGGCAGCAAACACGGACTGATGCGAGTACCGGCCACCGGCCAGCACGTGTTCGCACACATCCTGCGGTTCTTCCGGCAACACCTGGAGTAGTCCCGGATCAGACGACAGCACGTGTGAGCGCCTGTGCGAACCGGCGCGCCGATCCGGGATCGGTGCGGAAATAAAGCGACGGTTCGATCAGCTCGAGTTCCATCAGCAGGAACCGCTCGCCGGCATCGCGGACGAAGTCGGCCCTCACGTACACGGGTTGGGGACTGACGACGCCAACGACGAATCGAGCAGTCTCGACGAGCGCCGGCGGCGCCTCGATGCTGAGGATGTCCGCCCCGTGTTCCTCCTGCGTGCGAAAGTCGCCGGTCCGGGGCTTCTTGAGAATCGCGTGACTGTAGTCACCGCCGAAGAAGAACAGCGAGTACTCGCCCTCCGACTGCACGCTGTCGATGAACGGCTGCACGAAGAAGGGTCGACTCTCGTAGGTCTGCCGAAGTTCGCCGATCACGTCCTCGGACAACGGCTCGCTCAACACGAAGATGTGGTCGGCATTCGCGCCGACGACCGGCTTCAGGACGATCCTGCCGCTGCGGTGGGCGCTGAAGCATGCGGCGACCCGGTCGGCATCGAAGCGATCGAAAAACAGGCTCGGGACGATGTCGGCACCGCGCATCTCGAGCTCCCGCAGGTACGTCTTCTCGAGATTCCAGCGCACGAGTTTCAGGCTATTGACGAGTTTCGCGGACGACCGTTCGACGGCCTCGAGGACCCCCAGGAAGGCGGTGACGTCGTTCTGGTAATCCCACGGCGTACAGATATAGACGAGGTCGTAATCGTTCCAGTCGACGTCGCGCCGCCACGGCACCATCTCGACCTCCCAGCCCAGCTCGGCCATCGGCGCAAAACTGAGGTCGGAATCGGCCACGAAGTTGCTCATGTCGTCCATCGTCAGGTAAGCGCAGCGCCTGTCCATCCCTTACCTCTGATCGCGTCGATAGCACGCCGCGGGAGCTTACAGCTCGCGCGCGAATTCCGCGAGCTGCCCGTCGTGAACCCGCCCGAGCAGTGCCAGCGCCAGGACCGCGCCAATGAGTGCCAGGAACATGTCCGACTGTGTGTCCCAGGCATAGCCCTGGGTCCCTAGAAAGGCGTCTGCCGCCTCGTCGGACAGCAGCGCGACCCACCACTCGATGAGCTCGTAGAAGGCGCTCACGGCCAGGCAGAAGCAGACGATGAAGAAGTTCCTCCAGGCTGCACTGTTGAAGACCTGCAGCCGTATGACCACTTCGCGCGTGACGATTGCCGGCACGAAGCCCTGCGCCAGGTGGCCGAGCTTGTCGTAGTTGTTGCGCGGCGGATCGAACAGGTCACGGAACCAGTCACCGGCGGGAACCTCCGCGTAAGTGTAGTGCCCGCCGATCATCAGGATGACGCAATGAACCAGGATCAGCACGTAGGCCAGCCGAGTGAGCGGGAAGCTGCGCCGCGTGACGAGCAGGACGATGGCTGCGATGACCGCCGGCGCGACCTCGAGCATCCAGGTGACCGTGTCCTTCGGGTCGAAGCCCGACCAGAGCAGGGCGCCGGCGTAGATCGCGATCCAGGTCGCCGGGCGCGGCTGCGCCAGCTGCAGGGGCTCCGGCTTCATTGCGACCCTGTTGACGGCTCGATGTCGTCGCCTTTACGAGAGTGCCAGAAGCCCTCTTTCGCGAACGATCCCCAGACCCACGGCAGCCAGCGCAGCAGCGCGAAACTCAGCCAGAGTGCCCAGGCCAGGATCAGGACCTTGTAGATCCAGATCGGCACCGACCATGCTGTCGCGGACGGCAGGACCGCGTCGCTGCGATCGGCAAACCAGGCCAGTGAATTACCGATGGAGCCGTTGCCGGTCACGTGCATGTCGGGCGTTCCCAGCAGTCCGCTCGGCAGGCTGACGATGATCGACAGCAATGCGATGACCGTGAACAGGGCAAACAGCACCTGCGTCGCGTTGTAGCGCCACCACGGATCCCGCGCCCGCCACTGCTCGCGTGCGCCGGCCGACAGCAGCCACGCGACGACGATGGCGAGCACCGGCCAGTTGAAGGTGCTGAAGCCGAGCCCGAGCAACAGCCAGTGCCGCGTCTTCAGAGGCGTCCACTCGATGCGCCCGAGCAGCAGCGCGAAGAGAATCAAGGCAGCGAGTTCGGGCCAGTACAGCACTGCAGGACCGAGTCGGGGCCCGGACGTGCCGAGCAGCCAGCGATTCTGCGGCAACGTGAGGCGCATCGTGATGTTACTGGCGGGTGCTCCGAGATCGACATCGGGGGTCACGGCGATGCTGTCCACCGCCCGGTTCTCGCGCCACGTGACCGCAATTGCATGCGAACCCGGCAGGATCGGCACCGTAAGATCGCGACCATCGGCCCGCAGCGGCTCGATCCGGTTGTCGATGCGGACTTCGCTCACCTGGGCACCTTCCGGCAGCCGCAGGACGTGTTGCGCCCCGCGCGTACTCCGATACTGCAGCGTCAACTGCGTCGTGCTCGACCGGTCGCCCTGCGAGATCGTGAGATTCACGGCATCGAACGCCAGTGTCGTACCTTCGCTGGCTTCCGGCCGTGTCGTCGTCATCGTCAGCTGTTCGCCGCCGCGCGGATGAAACTCGGCGACACGCGCGCCGAGTCCGCCGTCCTGTGCCTCGCTCTCGGGGACGCCGCTGAATTGCGCATGCCAGATGCTGCCGACCGCCACACGCCATACCTCGCTCCACGGCTCGCCGGCGGCTGCCGCAAGCGTCAACGGCGACATGCGGCGCAGGCTCGATACCCACGTCATCGTGCGCTGTGCCGGCTCCATGGACACCAGCACCCGGTTCTCCCTGACCGCGACGTTCTCGCTCAGGACGGTCTCGCCGTCGATCATCGGAATCTCGAGCGTCAAAGCGCCCTGTACCGGCGCGACCCGGACGACCGTCGTCGTCACGCGCCAGTCCAGGTCGAGTTCGATCGTGCGCTCCACGCGCACGAAAGCCGGAAAACGACTGCTCTCCCAGCGAGGTAATGCCTCGCCACCCTGCTCGGTCCGCAGCCGCGTCAACTGCAGCGATCCCGACAGCAGACGCTGATCCCTGACGCCGGCCACGGACCAGCCCTCGCTGTCCACCGCAATGACCCGCGGTGGCGTGGGAAACGGAATTTCGAGGCTGTCGACGGGCGGTGCGGCGCCGCGCAACACGACGGTATGCCGTCCGGGCGATACGCGCAGCCAGAGCGCTTCGTCGCTCGCTCGCAGGATCTCGGCTGCCGTGGAACCGTCCAGCGCTATGGCCCGGGGACGCCAGCCGCGCTCCGATCCGGGCAGCGGTATCGCAACCTCTTCCGCCGCATGGATGGTGAGCGTCATGCCGATGCTGTCGACACCGGCCTCGACCCGGGCCGCCGCGATCTCGGCGCAGCGCGGCACGCAATCGGGCGGTTCGAGCAACCTCGATTCGAGCTCCCGCAGCAACTCGCTGTCGGGGGTCTGCGCCGACGCACCGGGGCTCGCGCTCAGCGTCAGCGCGAGCAGGCCGGCGCCGAGGAAAGCCGCAGAGCGGGCGGTCCCGAGACTGAGCCCACCGGGAAGCGTCCAGCGTTTCCTGAGGATTTCGGCCGCGATGACCGCCGCGAACAACAGCAACATCGCGACCTCGAAAAAGCGGAGCAATGTGACGGCCCACCGCGGCATGACGATCAAGCGCATCGTCTGGGCGGGATCGACCGGCCCGCTCCAGCTCAGCCGGTAGCTGTTCCATTGCCAGTCGGGCACGCCCGGACCGGCCTGCACGACGGCATTCGGTGCATACCGCGAAAATCGTCGTGGGGCCTTCGCCGCCGCGCCGGCGTCAGTGAATTCCTCGAGTGCCTCGGACTCGACGGTTCTGATCGCGTCAGCCTGCTCCAGGTTCTGGGTCTCCGGCCGGAATTCGCGTTTCTGTATCTCGCTTTGCGCGGGGACGCGGGCCGGCATATCCAGGCTGGCGGTCGGAAATACTCCGTAACTCGTGTCGTACTGTGGCTCGAGCTGGGGATAGATCGCGATCCGCAGTTGCGTGGCGATGAACGGTACGAGCACGAGTACGAGAATCGCCGCGCTGATGCCCTGATAGGCCTGTACTGCCTGTCGCAGCCGTCCCGGTGGTGCTACGCGCATCAACGCGACCGCAATCAGCATGTTGAGCCACAACCAAGCCGGCGCATCGAACTCGTGGTAGCTGAGTGCAAGCGAGAGTAGCGCGATGATGCCGGCGGTGGGGCCGAATAGCCGCCAGGCCGCAATCGTGATAATCAGCACGACGAAGAAATCCAGCAGCTGCCAGCGGCTGACCCAGCTGGCGGGCGCTTTGTCGACGCCGGGTGCCGCCAGCAACTTGTGCCCGGGCGGCAGGTGCAGCATTGCCCCGACGCTTGCGAAACGGGCGTCCCAGCCGGTTACGGGCATCGACGCGCGCGTCTCGCTGCGCCCGATGCCCGACACTTCGAGCCGGGACTGGCGTAACTCGATGCCCGTCTCGCCCGGCTCGTCGCCCCTGGTGATGAGCAGGTTTTCGCCGTATTCGGTTGCACTCAGCAGGGCATAGGGTGGCGCCATGTCGAGCCGCCATTCACTGCGCATGGTGCCGCTGACCTGGTCGCGCACCACGAACCCGCGGCCGTCGAAATCGAGCCACAGAGTCCGGTCGAGCCCGAGCTCGTTATCGTGCGCAACGATGCCGCGGCTGCGCTCAACGATCGTCAGCGTCTCGCCGGACGCAGCGCGGAAGGCGGGTAGCTGGCGCCACTGATCGGGCACCTGCGCCTGTTGCGGATCGACCGGCTGCAGGCCCTCCGCCGCCGTCACGCGCAGCCGGTCGTTCGAGCGGTACGACCAGATTTCCGTCCCCGGGAGCTTGTCCCCGGCAGGGGGCGACAACAGCGCATTGATGACGGTGGGAGCGCGCGCCGTCAGCATGATCTGCCAGCGGCCGGGACGAACCTGGGCGCGCAGCTTGCCGTCGGCCTCGAGGCGCACCGGCAACGGGCTGTCGATGAACATCGGCACGAAGCCGTCGGGCAGCATCGGGCCGAACAGCTCTTCGCGGACTCCACCGGCGACATTGATCCGGATGATCGTCGTAAGCCGTGTCGGCACGTCGTCGACGACCAGCCGGTAAACCTCGGCCTCGACCGAGTCCTGCGTCAGGGTTTCGCGCGCGCGCTCACCGAGGAACAGGCCCCGCGGGCTGCGTTCGGGCCTTTCGATGCGCTCACCGTTGACGCTCAGCGCAACCAGGCCGCTCTGCTCCGGGATCGGCAACACACCCGGACGGTCGTCCCATGTGAACGACCCGGACAGCCGATGAGTGCCCGGGCCCAGACGCACGGCGGGCACACCGTTTTGCTCTACCACGACGGCAGCATTGCCGCTGACGCTGACCTGATGCGGCCAATAGTCACCGTTTCCGGGTAGCGGTAGCCACACGTCCTCCGCATATACGGTCCAGGTCTGACTGAAGCGCCCGCCATCGGCATCGACCGAAACGTCGAGCAAACCGGGCCAGGCACAGATGAAATCGCGTCGCGTGGCGGCGCCACCGTTGAAGTAGAAGGGGCATTCCCGGTAGTCTTTGCCGTGCAGCACCCAGTCCTGCCAGCCCTGCAGCTCGTCGGGCACGAAGACGTCGGCAGAGTGCGCGGCCGCAGGCAGCCACAGGCAAACGAGAATCAGTCTTTGCTTCCACGACATGGCCTTCCCTCCGGCACGGCCTCGTTGACACTATACTTGAACGCAGGCAGTGCAATTTGCGGGTCAAACACGATCCAGCAGATCAATAATGCGGCGGCTTTTCGTCGGCATTAGCATCGGCAGGCGCCGCCTCGCTCAACGAGCGAACCCGTTCGATGATTGAGTCACAAAGCTTCTCGAGGCGCATGATGTTTTCCTGTTGTTTTGTGATGATGTCGTTAAGCTCCAGCAGCAGGTGCTCCTGGTGGGCGAGCTTTGTTTCAAGATCGACGAAGCGTTGTTCTGTCATGGTAGCCTCCCTGTTCTGCGATGCCGGAGCGCTCTGCGAGCACGATTGAATTATGTCACTACTTCGCTTCGACGAAGTCTCCCTCGAGTTTGGCGACCTGAAAATTCTCACCGACGCCGAGTTGTCCATCGATGCCGGCGAGCGGGTCTGCCTGATCGGCAGAAATGGCGCTGGAAAGTCCACGACGCTGAGGCTCATCACCGGCGAACTCGAACCGGACCGCGGCGAGATCGTGCGGGGTCAGGACCTGGTGACCAGTCAGCTCGCACAGACGCTGCCCGAGGCGATGAACCTGCCCGTACGCGATGTCGTCCGTTCTGGCCTGGACGAGATCGAAGCGTTGCTCAGCGAATACCAGCGGCGCTCCAGGCTCGACCTCGACCGCCAGGGCATGCTGGAACTCGAGGCGCTGCACGCGAAGATCGAAGCCCATGAAGGCTGGCATATCGAACAGCGCGTAGACACGGTTATAACGGACCTCAATCTTCCTGCGGACAAGAAGATGAACGAGTTGTCAGGCGGCTGGCGGCGGCGCGTCGCGCTGGCGAAGGCGCTGGTGCAGAAGCCCGACCTGCTGCTGCTCGACGAGCCCACCAATCACCTCGATATCGCGACGATCAAGTGGCTCGAAGACCGGGTGTACTCCTATCCGGGTGCGGTCATTTTCATCACCCACGACCGCGCATTCCTGCAGCGGCTGGCGACGCGAATCGTCGAGATCGACCGCGCAAAGCTCATCAGCTGGCCGGGGAACTACGAGGACTACCTTCGCCGCAAGGAAAAAGCGCTCGAGGACGAAGCCGCTGCAAACGCGCGCTTCGACAAGAAACTCGAGGAAGAAGAAGCCTGGATCCGGCAGGGCATAAAGGCACGCCGCACACGCAACGAGGGCCGGGCCCGGGCACTCCTGAAGATGCGTGAAGAGCGGGCGCAGCGCGTATCACCGGAGGCCAGGGCACGGATCTACATCGAGGAAGCCGAACGGTCCGGCCGCAAGGTCATCCGCGCGAAGAACGTCAGCTATCGCTATGGCGAGGAACCGCTGATCGAGGGGTTCTCGATCAAGATCATGCGCGGTGACCGCATCGGTCTCATCGGCAACAACGGCGTCGGCAAGACGACCTTGCTGCGGCTTTTGCTCGGCCAGCTGGAGCCGCAGACCGGCACGCTGAAACACGGCACCAACCTCGAGATCGGCTACTTCGATCAGCTGAGGCAAACCCTCGATCTCGACAAGAGCGTTGCCTACAACGTCGGCGAGGGCAGAACCTACATCAGGCTCAACGGCAAGGACAGGCACGTAGTGGGCTATCTCAAGGGCTTCCTGTTCAGCCCGAAACGCTCCCAGACGCCCGTGAAGGCGCTGTCAGGCGGCGAGCGTAACCGGGTCATCCTCGCCAAGCTGTTCACGCGGCCGGCCAACCTGCTCGTCCTCGACGAGCCGACGAACGATCTCGATATCGAAACCCTCGAAGTGCTCGAGGAGAAACTCTGTGATTACAGCGGGACCCTGATCGTCGTCAGTCATGATCGCGAGTTTCTCGACAACGTCGTTACGAGCACGATCGTCTTCGAGGAAGACGGGCGTATACAGGAATACGTTGGCGGCTACAGCGACTGGGTGCGGCACGGGAAGCGGCTCGCCGAGATCGACAACCCCTACGAAACGGGTGAGCGCAAGCGGCGCGCCGCCGAACGGCGCCGGCAGCGGCCCGCCACAAAGCTGAGCTACATGGATCAACGTGAACTGGACGCGCTGCCGGCGGAGATCGAAGAGCTCGAGGCGGCGGTCGCCGCTTTGCAGGAAACCGTCGCCGACCCGGGCTTCTACTCGCAGGACGGTGATGCGGTCCGGGAGACGCTCGAGCGGCTGACCGACACCGAAGCTGAACTCGAGAAACGCGTGGACCGGTGGGCAGAACTGGAGGCCCTCGCCGCGTCGTTGCGTTCTCCCTAGACCGGCCTGGTCAGGTAGTAGCACTGATCGGCCATCCGCGCGCCTGTCGGGTAGTCGCGGATGACGAAGCCCATCGACCGGTAACAGCCGAGTGCGGCGGCGTTGTGCCTGTAGGCGAACAGAGAGAATTCGTCGGCCGTGAACAGTGTCGGTCCGACTTCGATCAGCATCGCGACAAGCCGCTTGCCCATGCCCTGTCCGCGACAATCGGGATTGACGACCAGCCGCGCGAGGTTGATGCGTCCGTAACGCCGGTACATCTGGCCGAAAGCCGCAAATTCCCCGGCGGGAGAAGTCAGGCGAAAGCTCGGCATCCGGCCCCAGTGGCAGTCATTGCGGAACGTGGCCCGGGTAAAGGGAAAGCGAAACCGTGGTCCGCCCCATATGTCCACTTCATCCGCATCGCGGAACCACGACATGAGTTCGTCGAGATCCGGGTCCGTCGCCTTGACGAGCTGCCAGCCGCCGCGCACCGCCGGCTCTGTCACCTGGCCTGCCTGGGAAGCGTTCTGTCGAGGACGATATAGCCGAGTACGCCCGAGGCGAGCGACCCGAGGAGGATACCGAGGCGGGCATCAAAATCGAACACGGCATCTGCCGGCAGATTCTCGAACGCCAGCGTGTCGATGAACAGGCTCATGGTGAACCCTACCCCGCTGAGCACTGCGACCCCGTACAACGCCCCCCACGAAGCGCCTTCCGGCAGTCTTGCCATCCCGAGCCGTATTGCCAGCAGGCACAACAGGAACACGCCGAGCTGTTTGCCGGCGAACAGCCCCATGGCGATGCCCAGCGATACCGGATGCAGGAGGTCTGCGAAACTCATGCCGGCGAACGATATGCCGGCGTTTACGAAGGCAAACAGCGGCAACACGCCGAACGCAACGACCGTGTGCAGGTCGTGCTCGAGTTCCATCAGCGGCGATCGATCCGGCTCGTCCTTCGACCGCATCGGGATGAACATCGCCAGCGCGACGCCGGCCAGCGTGGCGTGCACGCCGGACTTCAGGACCGCCACCCACATGACGACCCCGACGAGTATGTAGGTCGGTACCGCGCTCACGTGCCGCCAGTTCATGTAGCCGAGGGCCAACAGGCACAGCGCAGCAACCGATAGCGCCTCCACCGAAAGATTGCTCGAATAGAATATTGCGATGATTACGATGGCGCCGAGGTCGTCGAAGATCGCGAGCGACACGAGAAACACCTTGAGCGAGACCGGCACGCGATTCCCCAGCAGCATCAGAATGCCGAGCGCAAACGCAATATCGGTCGCAGCAGGGATCGCCCAGCCGTTCATGCCGACCGCATCCCCATAATTGAAATACACGTACAGACCCACGGGCCCGACGATACCCCCGACCGCGCCCAGCGCCGGCAACAGCACGTTCGCAGGCCGGGACAATTCGCCCTCGAGGAGCTCGCGTTTTACTTCGAGGCCGACGAGAAAAAAGAACACCGCCATGAGGCCGTCATTCACCCATAGCAGCAACGGTTTCGCGATTTCCAGGGCGCCGATGCGGATTTCGACCGGTGTGTCAATGAAAAGATCGTAGTAGGCCGACAGCGGCGAGTTCGCAGCAACGAGGGCCAGCGCAGCTGCCACCATCAGCAAGATGCCGCCGGCCGACTCCATCTGCAGGAAATTGCGTATCGTAGCCTTCATCTCTGTGTTATTCCCCGCGCCCTGCCGTAAAGCACCTCACTTACCTGGCATGGTCTCGTCGAAATAGCGATCGAATGCCCTGTGTACGATGTCGGGAGAAACCCCCACTGCCTCGACGGCGCGATTGAACTGTTCCATTTCCGAAACTTCGCGTCGCCCGTCGGCGGCGATGACCTTGAGCGCCATCACCGCGATATCTTCCTTCTGTTTGTCGGATAGCGTGCGGCCCAGCTCGATAAGGTGCTCCGTGAGCTCCGGCTTTTCGGCCAGCTCGCTCATTGCTCGCGTCAGGATTTCCAGCGATTCGGAACCCTCCAGCTCAAAATGCTGCTCGATCAGGTCGATCATTTTCGCCGACTCTTCCGGCTCGATCGTGCCGCTGCCTTTGGCAACGTAAATGAGCAGGGCGGCTACGAGAAATTTCCCGTCGTAGACCTCGGTGCCGTACTTGGTTTCGACTATCAGCTCGTTGCCCCTGAGCCGCGTGGTCTTGATCGTGTCACTCATGGCGTCATCTCGTATCGTAATGTTGTCGCAAGCACTCGACCGAATCCTGAACGAGGCGTTCTGGAACGGTCTCGTCGACGTCGGCGAGACGCCTGGTATACAGGCACGACATGCCGGTTTTGTACCCGCCGGGTTTCGACATCAGCTTATCAAAGTGGCCGAGGCCGGGCATGATATCAACGGTCACGCCTCGCCTGCGTGGCAAAAAGCCCGTGATCATGAACTCGCCTTCCCCACCGCTGCTAGTGCGACGTGCCGAAAAGGCGATCGCCCGCGTCTCCCAGACCCGGCACTATGTACTTGTTTTCATTGAGATGATCATCGATTGCCGCCGTGTATATCGGAACCTCCGGATGTTCCTGCTCGACCAGTGCCAGCCCCTCCGGACACGTGACGATGCATATGACCATGATGTCCTTCGCGCCGAACGCTTTCAGCTGATCGATGGCAGCCACCGTCGAGCCGCCGGTCGCGAGCATGGGATCGATAATGATACTCATACCGGTCCTCGCCTGCGGCGGGAAACGTTCGTAGTAAGCGACCGGCTGCTTCGTCTCCTCGTCTCTGTACAGGCCCACGAATCCGACCCGCGCCGTCGGTACCAGTTCCAGTATGCCCTCCAGCATGCCGACACCGGCGCGCAGAACCGGCACGACGACGATGTCGTGGTCGATCTTTCGGCACTTTGCGACCTCGAGCGGCGTCTGCACGTCGACCTCGCGAGTATCGATGTTCTTCAACGCTTCATAACAGATGAATTCCGTAATCTCGGTGGCGAGTTCGCGAAACTTCTTATGGCCGGTCTCGACGTCGCGAATCAGCGCGAGCTTGTGCTGCACGCACGGATGATCGATCTGATAATGCATAGTGGTCTGCTCCGTTATTGTTTGTTTTCGAGTTCTCCCCAGATCGCATACTCGTTGCCCAACGGGTCTACGAAATGAAAACGACGGCCGCCGGGAAATTCGAAGATATCCTGGCTGATCGAGGCGCCGAGTTCGACGACACGATCACGATCACGTTCGAGATCCTCGCTGAAGAACACCAGCAACACACCGTTCGAAGGTGCCGGCTCCCCGGATCGCCGAAATCCGCCGTCGAGCCTGCCGTCCCGGAAACTGATGTAGTCCGGCCCCCAGTCGTGGAACTCCCAGCCCATCAGTGCCGAAAAGAAGTCGCGTGCCCGGGCCGGATCAGTGACCGGTATTTCAACGTAGTCGATTCGCTTTTCAGTTCTCATGTCATTCCCCCGGAACCTCAGGGTCCCTTGAGTCTCATTACCGGGCGCTCGGCCTCGATGGCAACCGTGCCGAACTCTCCCCGGATTTCGTAGCGCCCGTCCCTTCGACGCTGCAAGCCCGTGATTGCACCATGCCCGAGTCTGTGCAGGACGTTGCTGATGTCGCCGCCTCCCATCGAACCGTCCACGCTGACGCTTACACAGAACGGAAACTCGACCAGCGCGGGGCGGATGCACACTTTCTCGGCAGGGCGCGGCTTCTCATAGAAGGGGTGGTCCGGCAACAAGAGTATGTCGGCATCGATGAACAGCGTTTCGGACTCGAAGTGCCAGGAAAGCACGAAGGACTGCGTGAGATCCACATCGGCGAACTCGCGCAGGCTGCGCCAGTCGACCGCTTCATTACCCGCGGACATCGCCCGGATCCTGTCCGATCGCTTTCAGAAAGCCCGCCTTGTCGGATGGCGATACCATTATCCGGCGCTTGCCATAATGGATTCTCAACCGATCGAGCGACAGTGCCGGCGAGGATAGCGGGCTGCGCGTGGCTTCCACCGAGTCGATCGCGTCGATCGGCACCTTCCAGCGAAACGGGCCGCATGCAATCCGCAGCGTATTGCCGAAGACGGTGTAATGCGTGCTGACCAGCATGGACCCGATCAATGCGACGATAACCAGCGACGCCAGGATCAGCACGGTCGCCTCACGAGGATTGGTCAACTGGCTCGCGGCAATGCCCATGACGACCACCTCGAAAACCATGATCGCGACCAGTAAGAGCAGCAGCCAGCGATCGATTTTCGACTTGAATCGTTTCGGCGTCATAGCCGCCCATATTCGGCTGGCCAAACCCGGGCTGTCAAGCAAACGCGGCGTTCACCCAGACTCCGATGAAATGTGAAGCGACAACGACGACCATCGCTATGGCCACATGCTCGGCTATTATCGCGACGGGTGACGCCTCTTGTGCGCGGGCGATGAAGTAACTCAGCACCGCGATCACGAGTATCCCCCAGGCGACGGAGGCAACTACCGCCGGCCACAGTGGCAAAAGCAGGACCGGAATGGCGAAGGAAATCGCGAAAACGAATTTCGTCAGGAAGGTCGTGACCGTCGCGGCCCAGATGTGATGCTGAGTGGCGTTGGGGTCGGCTTCTTCCGCGAGGTGAATACCCAGGGCGTCGGACAAGGCATCCGCCACCGCGATGACGAAGATACCGCCCAGCACCGCAGTCACCGACCGGGTGCCGGCATGCAGCCCGGCTATGAGACCAATTGTCGTGATGACGCCCGATGTCGCGCCGAAGAACAGGCCGGTGCGCGCGCCGTCATTGTTGAAGAAACCCATGTCGCTCAGTTCGCGAAGTCGATGCGGTAAAGGCTGACATCGTGATCGTCGCCGGGCAACCGCGTGGGACGTTCGAACTGCATGCCCAGCTTCTCGAGCAGGCCGACGGAAGGCTTGTTCCGCGGTGACACGATTGCGACCACGGATGACAACTTCAGTGCGTCGCGTGCGTGATCGAGGACGGCGACCGACGCCTCGAATCCGTAGCCCTTGCCGCAGAAATCGGGCAGGATCGCAAAGCCGACATCGGCCTCGTCGAGACCGTCGCGACGAAACAACCCGCAGATACCGAGGTCGATGCCGTCTGTTCGGCGCGTGACGCGAAACGGCCCGTAACCGAAATCGGCATACAGGCGCAGCGGCCCCGCCTCGATCGCGGCCCGGGCCTGTTCGACGGTGCGGACACCGCGGTCGCCCACGTGGCGTATGAAGGCGGGATCGTTCCAGACCGCGAGCATCATCGGTGCGTCGTCCGGCGTCAACCAGCGCATTTCGAGGCGCTCCGTATTCAAGATTGGCCCGTTCATGCGCTCTTCAGAAGAACTCCACCGCTCCTGTTGCCAGCGAGTATTCCGCTCCGACGACCATGAGCCCTTCCTCCTCGACAAGCTGCCGGATGATGCCGGGACTGTGCCGGATGACATCGACTACGCTGCGCACGTTTTCACGGCCGACGACGTCGACGAGTTCGGACTGGCTGCCGCTGCGGCCCTCCGCCATCGCGCGTTCTGCCGACGGCCGGATCTGTTCGACGATCAGGCGCAGGTTCTCGGATTCCGGTACTTTGCCGCTCTGCACGGTCTTCAGGGTGGCGTCAACGGCACCGCAGCCGGTATGGCCGAGTACGACGACGAGCCGGGCATCGAGAACCCCGGCTGCAAATTCGATGCTGCCCAACTGCGTCCTGGACACGATGTTGCCCGCAACGCGTACGACGAAAAGGTCGCCCAAACCCTGATCGAACACGATCTCGACCGGGACCCGGGAGTCCGAACAGCCTACTATGATGGCGAACGGAGCCTGGCGCTCCCTGAGTTGTTCGCGCCTGATTTCGTAGCGAAGCGTATCCGGATCGACGATCCCGGCCAGGAACCGGGAATTACCGTCCTTGAGTCGTTGCAATGCGTCTTCTGCAGAAATCATGTCGGCACCCGTCACTGTCTCCTGTGTGGCCGCACCCAGACCCAGCTCAACACGACGATGACAGCAAAAGCGGTGTAGCACACGGCGAAGACCCAGGCCGGAGCCCGATAGTACAGGATTGCCTCGAGCCAGTGCGAAATGAAACTGCCTGAGTAGCTTGCGTCGCCGGCCTTCTCCCGCATAAACATCTCGAGCGTGGTGAGCGGACAGATGACGTCCAGCCAGGACTGAAGGACGACGACACAGATCGCCGCGAGATGGGTCACACGAAACCACCAGTTGTGCACCCACGCCCACGACAGCAGCTTGCCGACGAGGATCAGCGCCAGTCCCGCGACGACGAAGACCACGAACGACACGTGCAGGAACAGGACCGCATCCGCTGCAAGCAGGTACGGCATCGTCGTCAGCCCAGCCTTCGAATCCCTATCCTGTCGCGGATCTCGGCGAGAAACGGCGCAGACCTCGCGCGCGCTCTCTCCGCGCCTTTCCGCAACTCCGCCTCTACGATCCCCGGATCCGCGACGAGTCGCTCGTACTCGTCTCGCGCCGGCTTGAGGTGCTCGTTGACGTATTCGAAAAGCAGCTGCTTCATCTCGCCCCAGGCGATTCCTTCGGCATAGCGCTCTTCGATTTCCCCGGTCTCCTCCTCGGTCGCAAACGCTTTGTAGATGTCGAACAGCGTACTGTCGGCCGTGTCCTTGGGCTCGCCGGGTTCCAGGCTATTGGTCTTGATCTTCATGATCAGCTTGCGCAGGCGCTTCTCGTCGGCGAAAAGCGGAATCGTGTTGTCGTAGCTCTTCGACATCTTGCGCCCGTCGAGGCCCTTCAGCACGGCCGTGTGCTCGCCGATTACGGGCTCCGGCAGTACGAAGGTCTCCCCGTAATGATGGTTGAAACGCTGCGCGATATCGCGAGCCATTTCGACATGCTGCTTCTGGTCGCGTCCTACCGGCACCCGCGTCGACTTGAACATCAGGATGTCGGCCGCCATCAGGATCGGATAACCGTAGAGCGCCATCATGATGCCCTTGTCGGGGTCCGCATTGCCGCGCTCTTCGTTGGCCTGTACTGCTGCCTTGTACGAATGAGCCCGGTTCATGAGCCCCTTTGCGGTCATACCCGTCAGTATCCAGGTGAGTTCCGGAATCTCCGGGATGTCGGACTGGCGGTAGAAAAACGCGCGCTCGGTGTCCAGACCCAATGCCATCCACGACGCGGCGATCTCGAGCGTCGACCGCACGATCCTGTCCGGGTCCTCGTTCTTGGCGAGCGAATGGTAGTCGGCCAGGAAATAGAAATGCTCCGTCGACGGATCCTTGCTTGCCGCAATACCGGGTCGGATTGCGCCGACGTAATTGCCGATATGCGGTGTCCCGGTCGTCGTAATACCGGTCAGGTAGATTTCCTGGGTCATGCTCTAGGGCCTGCTAACACGACAAGCAAGGCCGCTAGTAGCCGGCGGCCTGGCCGTCCTTCCTGACTTCCGAGGCGCCATAGTACACGCCCTGCTCGTGGTCCCGCAGGATTCCCTGGTAACCGCCGAAGCTGCCGTCACTGTCCCCGAGGGCATGCCCCCGTTTTTCGAGCGCCTGCCGCGTTTTCTCGTCGAACCCGTCTTCGAGAAACACGGTGCCTCCGTCCGTCATGATCTCGCCGGTCGGCTGGGACGACCCGCCGTGGCGGACCCTGGCGGCGTCGCCTGCCTCCTGCAGGTTCATCCCGAAGTCCAGCATGTTCACGATGATCTGCACGTGACCCTGGGGCTGCATCGAACCTCCCATGACGCCGAAGCTCAAGAGCGGCTTACCATCCTTCATCACGAAAGCAGGAATGATCGTGTGAAAGGGGCGCTTGCCGGGCTGCAACGCATTCGCATGGTCCGGGTCGAGGCTGAACAGTTCGGCACGATCCTGCAGCATGAAGCCGAGTTCACCCGGGATCATGCCGGATCCCATGCCGCGGAAGTTACTCTGGATCAACGAAACCATGTTGCCCTCTTTGTCCGCGACGGTCAGATAGATGGTGTCGCCGTCCTCGAGTTTCGCGTCTCCCGCCGGCAGGCTCTGCGAAGCTTCGGTCATCGAGATGAGCTTGCGGCGTTGGTCCGCGTACTCTTTCGAAATCAGCCATTCCACGGGGACGTCGGCGAAGTCCATGTCAGCGTAATACCTGGCACGATCCTCATAGGCGAGTTTCTTTGCTTCGACGAAAAGGTGGATGTACTCCGCGCTGCCGAAGCCCATCGAGCGAATATCATAGGCCTCGAGGATGTTGAGTATTTGCAGCGCCGCGATTCCCTGGCCGTTCGGCGGCAACTCGTAGACGTCCCAGCCGCGGTAATTCGTCGACACGGGCGTAACCCACTCCGAGCGGTGATTCGCAAGGTCCTCATAACGCAGTAGTCCGCCCTGCTCCGCCATGAAGGCATCGATGGTCCTCGCGATCTCACCCTCGTAGAAGACATCGCGGCCTCCCTCCGCAATCATCTCGTAGGTCTTCGCGAGCCGGGGGTTCCGGAAGATCTCGCCTTTCTTCGGCGTATCGCCGTCAGGCATATAGGTTTCCGCAAAACCCGGGTACGCCTCGACATGGCGCTTGTTGCGCCCCATGTAGTAGGCGATCACCTCCGACACGGGGAACCCGTTTCTCGCATATTCTATCGCCGGCGCGAGAATCTCCGTCATCGGCAGGCGCCCGTAGCGCCCGTGCAGTTCGTACCAACCGTCGACTGCGCCGGGCACGCTGACCGGTAACGGCCCGAGTGGAGGTATGGACTCCATACCGTTGTCCCGGAAATACTCGATCGTCATCGCGGCCGGCGCCCTGCCCGAGGCATTCAATCCGGTCAACTCCCGGTTCTCCGCATCCCACACGATGGCGAACAGGTCGCCACCGATGCCGCAGCCGGTGGGCTCCATCAGCCCGAGGGCCGCATTTGCCGCAATCGCGGCATCCACGGCCGTGCCGCCCGCCTTCAATATGTCCAGGGCGATCTGCGTGGCCAACGGCTGGCTCGTTGCCGCCATCCCGTGCGGCGCGATGACTTCGGATCGTGACGCATGGGGCAATCCCGTAACGCGATCGTAGCCGGCGATATTCTCAGCCGCGACCGCACTTCCCGACATCAAAAACAAGATTCCTCCCAGCCCATACAAACGCCTCATCGGGCACTCCGCGAAAACAACAAGGGCGACAATAATGCCTAGATTGGGAGGCGATTTAAACTCGTACCGCCGTCTGGCTGCCGGTATGATTCGGGCAATGAACCTGGACTTCAGCGACAAGAACCCGGAGCTCGGGGCGCTCTACGGGCAACATATCGAGGAGATATGCCGGCGCCACGATCATGCGCTCGAGCGCGCCGGCGCATCGCACGCCGTAATCTTCTCGGGTGCCCCCAAATATGCCTTTCTCGACGACAATACCTACCCGTTTCGAGCCAATCCCCACTTCGTGGGCTGGGCGCCACTGACCCGGTTGCCGCTGTCCTGCATCGTCTACACGCCGGGTGACTCCCCCGTACTTGTCTACTATCAACCACAGGACTACTGGCACTCCGTGCCCGGCAGCCCGGACGGTTACTGGACGCCGTATTTCGACATTCGAATCGTGCACGAGTTCGACGACGTCGCCGGGCACCTGCCGGAGAACCGCGAGAAGTGCATCCTTATCGGTGAGGTCAATGACGACGGCCACGCTTTCGGCATCGATCGAATCAATCCCACCACGGCGATCAACATCCTGCACCACGCACGCGGTTCGTCGAAGACCGGCTACGAACTCGCCTGCATGCGCCTCGCGGCCCGGCGCGCCGCGCTCGGCCATATTGCCGCTGCCGAGGCCTTCGACGATGGCTTGCCGGAGTTCGCCATACACCAGGCTTTCTGCGAGGCGACCAGTCACGCGGAGAGTGAATTGCCGTACGGCAACATCATCGCACTCAACGAGCACGGTGCGATCCTGCACTACACGGATCTCGAGCGTGAGTCGCCCGGCGAACGCCGCTCGTTCCTGATCGACGCCGGCGCACAGGTCCACGGCTACGCAGCGGACATCACGCGGACTTACAGTAACGGCAACGCGCTGTTTTCGGATCTCGTCGGACGCATGGAGTCACTGCAGCAGGACATCGTGAACAGGGTCAGGGCGGGCGTCGACTACCGGGAGCTGCATCTCGACACGCACCGGCTCATCGCCGGCGTGCTCATCGACTCCGGGCTCGCTTCCGGCGAAGCGGACGCGCTGCTCTCCGAGGGCGTGACCAGCGCCTTCATGCCGCACGGCATCGGCCATCTACTGGGCATACAGGTCCACGACGTAGGCGGTTTCATGGAAGACGAAAACGGCTCGACCATCGATCCACCGAGCGGCCATCCGTTCCTGCGGCTCACTCGCGTTCTCGAGGAAGACATGGTCCTGACGATCGAGCCGGGACTCTACATTATCGACATGCTTCTCGATAATTTGCGCGGCACGCCGGCAGAGCCCCTGGTCAACTGGAGCAGCGTGGATACTCTTCGCCCCTACGGCGGCATCCGTGTGGAAGACAACGTCCGCGTACTCGCGGATGGTTGTGAGAACCTCACCAGGGACGCTTTCGCGGAACTGCAATAAGCCCCCGTCACATCGCTGTTATTACGGCAGGCGCAGCAGGGCGATCCGCGCCCGAAATGCGCGCACGACCACCATGAATCTGCACGATGCTTGTGCAGCCGACAGGGCTGCCGGGAACCTGCCTGGTCAGTTTATTTATTATTTTCAGTTAGTTATAGATATCCCGCCGGCGTTGCCCGGACCGGCGCGCCGGGACGCTTGCTGCAATAACAGGATCTTCGCCCCTCGATGATCACCCGGCCGCCCGCGTCTCCCCTTGCGGGCCGCCATTCTGTTCTAGGTTCTCGTCTCCGACGACTTGGCCTTCGCCCTGGCCTTTAGTTCCTTCTTCACGCGGCTGCCCCTGCGCTCGAGCGCCGGACGCAACGCCCTGCCGAGCCACGGCATCAGGTAGCTCAGCGTCGTCAATACGCCGCTGATGGCTGGCATCGCCTGCTCCCGCTGGTTGTTGCCACACAGATCGAGGATTACCTGCGCCACCTCCTCCGCGGAACTAATGGGCTGCGAAAAAGTCAGGTCGGACGTCTTGTCGATATCGGCGAGTATGAACTGCGTGGAGATCGGTCCGGGCGACACCACGGCGAGCTTGATTCCGGAATCGCGGATCTCTTCCGCGAGCGAAAAGGTGAACGCCCTGAGGCCGAACTTGCTCGCCGAGTATGCGGCGCTCCCGGGAACCGGCGTGCGTCCGGCCAGCGAAGCAACGTTGATGATGGCGCCGCCACCGGCTTCGCGTATATGCGGCAGGGCGAGGCGCGTGAGCATGATCGGTGCTCTTAGATTTACGTCGATCGTGCGGCCGAGGTCTTCTGCGGTAACAGACTCGACGTAACCCCGTGCCTGGAATCCGGCGTTGTTGACGAGCACGTCAATCCTGCCGAACTCGAACTGGGTCTTTTTTATCAGGTCCTCGCAGCTATCAGCGTCCGACACATCCATCGGAAAAATCTCGACACGGCTTTTGTCGCGCAGCTCGGCGGCAATCGCTTCGAGATTCTTGCGGTTGCGAGCCACCAGCATGAGGTTGGCCCCTGCCTCGGCAAACAATCGTGCGGCGGCTGCCCCGACACCCTCGGAGCCGCCCGTGATGATGACGGACTTGTCTTTGAAAATCATCGAGGCATCTTATGCGATGCCAGGGCGATCTAAAAGCCGATAATGCGCTTCATTTTGCGCCAGAGAGACGACTCCCAGCCATCGACCTCGAGCTGCTCGGGATCGAGCCGTATTGCCGGTAAGGTCGTGTCGGGGCAGAACTGCGCGTTCGCAGCGGTATCCTCCGGCCGCAACTCGAGCCTGCCTCGCTTCTTGTCCGCTCCGTCGGTAAGGCCGTCGACGGCAAGACTCAGATACGGCAGAACCTCGTCATCGACGATATCGTCAAGAAAGACGGCATCCGGGTCGAAGGCGTCCTTCGACAGGATGACGCAATCATCGAACGGGCGGTTCTTGCTGATCGTGATGTCCCCGGAATTGCGGAATCCCTACTTTAGTGCGGTCGGTAATTATTGGCTGTGAGCCCTCTCACAGCTGGCGAAATTTCCGCTTTTTTTTAGTAGTTTCAATGTCTAATGGGCGGCGCGACGCCCCTTCAGGAAATTATGTCAAGTATTTCGGGGCCCGAATCGGGCTTCCCGACCCCGCCGGGACCGGGTGTAACGATTTGTTACTTTTAGCAATTTTCGGATGGGAAGGAGTAAACTGGTGAGTCTTGCTTCGAATAGATAGCAACCGGCAGATCGTCCCCATGAACACGCGTAACCGGGTAACAACTCTAATAATGATAGCGGCGCTGCCGTTGCTCTCCGCCTGCGGCGAGGACCCAGAGCCCAGCCGTTCCGGCGCCTGGGGCGGCGCGGCGAAAGTCGTGACTCAACGCATCGAAATGCGGCCGCTCGTCGATGAAATAGAAGCGCTGGGAACCGCGAAGGCAAACGAGTCGGTCGAGATTCGCCCGCGAATCTCGAGCCTGGTCACGCGGATACTCTTCGAGGAAGGCCAGTTCGTCGACAAAGGCGACCTTCTGATCGAGTTCGAGAACAGCGAAATCGTGGCCGGTCTCGCCCTCGCCGAAGCGACCCTGTCGGAGAGCCGCAGCCTCTACAACCGCAGCAAGGAACTCGAGTCGACGCAGGCGATTTCGGCGTCCAGTCTCGAAGCCCTGCTCGCCCAGGTCAAGGTCGATGAGGCAAACGTGGAAGCAGCGCGTGCCAAGCTCCGCAATACTCTCGTGCGTGCCCCGTTTTCGGGTCGCATCGGCCTGAGACGCGTCAGCCCGGGCAGCTTCGTGAACACGGACACGGTCATCACGACACTCGACGACGTCAGCATTATTAAACTCGACTTCTCGGTCCCCGAGACCTTCGTCAATGTCGTCAGCGAGGATATGAATATCGTTGCGCACAGTCTCGTCTTCCCGGACACCGAGTTCATCGGCACCGTGGCCAGCATCGACACGCGTCTCGATCCGATATCGCGCGCCGTCAAAGTGCGTGCCGTGATTCCGAACGATGATGGTCTGCTCAAACCGGGAATGTTCATGACGGTCGACCTGCAACGCGACCGTGGCGATGTGCTGCTCGCTCCCGAACAGGCGATCGTGCCGGAGGGGACCCGGCAGTACATATTTGTCGTCAGCGACGGCATTGCGGAAAAGCGTCAGGTCCGACTGGGCCGCAGGATTCCGGGATACGTCGTCGTTGCCGAAGGCATTGCCGCAGGTGACACGGTCATCACGGAGGGCACCCACAAGGTTCGGGATGGTGCCCAGGTAGAGGGCTTCGAAGCGAACGTCGCGGCAAGCGGCACGCCGTCGGACGGCGGATGAATTCATGCTGATTTCCGACCTGTCGGTCCGCCGTCCCGTCTTCGCGGCCGTCATTTCACTGATATTGCTGATCGTCGGCGGGATGTCCGTCGGCAGCATGCCGATCCGTGAGTTCCCGGCCATAGAGCGTCCCATCGTGTCGATCACGACGGATTATCGGGGTGCGGCGTCGGACATCGTCGAACGGCGCGTTACCCAGGTTCTCGAAGACCAGCTGGCGGGGATCGCCGGCATTACCAAGATCTCGTCCGTCAGCTATGACGAACGCTCCAGGATCACGCTGGAGTTCTTGCGCGATCGTGACATCGACGGCGCCGCGAATGACGTGCGTGACCGGGTATCCAGCGTCCTGGGAATTCTGCCCGACGAAGCCGAACCGCCGCAGATCAGCAAACAGGATTCCGGCGCCGACACGTCCATGTGGATCAGCGTGTCCAGCGACACGAGATCGATCATGGAGGTTTCGGACTTTGCGGATCGATACATCGTCGATGCCCTGTCGGCCGTGGATGGGGTGGCGCGGGTCCGCAACAGTGGCATGCG
>JAACFE010000029.1 GCA_009937525.1 Gammaproteobacteria bacterium | reverse complement strand
CACAGATGATCTGTCAAGGGACGACCACTGACAGTACGGGCATATTCGCCTTTTCACAGTGCGGCCCCCAGATGGGACCGTTCGTAGATTTTGCTGACGATAATAACGGCATACCGCACGGGGTGGGAGGGTTTTTTGCCGATCCAAAGAGCGTTTTTGTCGCTCCTGCCGGACCTACACCGAATGAATTCACGCTGATGGTATTCGACTTCATCGGTCAGGGTCCCAACCCCCAATTCGAGATACACGCGAGTGGTATCTCGGCATGCTTGATCGTCATTAGCATCGACATCAAGCCGGGCAGCTTCCCGAACAGCATCAATCTCAGCTCGGGCGGCGCGACGCCGGTGGCAATGTTGGGCTCCGCAACCTTTGACGTGACGCTCATTGACTTAACCACCCTGGCCTTGGGGTCGTCTAGCGTCAAGACGGTGGGCAAGAGGGACCCTCGGTCCTTGTGCAACATCGAAGACGTGAGCGGCGATTTCAGTGGCGGTGCTGAGGGCGCCCCGGATGGCTTCGCCGATTTGGTCTGCCATTTCGTAACCGAAAGCATCGTTCCCGAAGCGGGCGATACGGAAGTGAAACTGTCGGGGAACTTGTTCGATGGAACTCCGTTTGAAGGCTCAGACTCGGTGAATATCGTTCCGTGAACGTCTTCATCAGCAGGATGAACTGAGCAGATCATCGCTCACACAAAACCCCGCCCTCGTGGCGGGGTTTTTCCAATGTCCGCTTCTGGCCGTTAGCGGACATTCACGCCCAGCATGAAAGCATGCCTAGAATTTGCCGAACACGTACCAACACTAACCAGCACTAACAGACACTTAGAGAGCTACGGACGCCCTCTGAGGTGACGGATTTAAAGGGTTTTGGCGCTACTCCATCGCCCTCCAAAGGCAGGGGTCACAGGTTCGATCCGAGCGCGACGAAGTCGCGCGACAGGCGGAGGAGCGAGGCGACGACGAGGCGGCGCAGCCGCCGTCCAATCCTGTTGCGCATGCCGATTCCTCTTAAAGGTGGCGGGAGCAGGCGTCCGGCGCGATACTGTCCAACTCCCTCGCCCGTAACTGGAACGTGACATGAAACACTTCATCCTCGCCAGCGCAGCCCTGCTCCTGGCGGCCTGCAGCGCGGAGCCCGGGAGCGAGAAGTGGTGCGCCGCCAAGAAGGAGCAGCCCAAGTCCGAGTGGTCTGCCGCAGATGCCGGCACCTACGCCAAGCATTGCCTCATCGACGGTATGGAAGTTGGTTCCGAAAAGTGGTGCGAGAAGCTATCCGAGAAGCCCAAGGGCGACTGGACCGGCGACGAGGCGGCGAGCTACGCCAAGCACTGTGTACTCTGAATTCCAGTCATGCGCTCAGCATCGCGTGCCTGCACGGATAACCGCGCCGCCGCCGTCCGACTGCCGAATCAAGTGCTTTCAGCCTGCACGAGCACGTTCGGAACCGCGAGCGGATAGCTCGAGTCAGCCGATCGCCCGATTCCTCAGGCGCTGGGCCAGGCAAAGCAGCAACAGTATTGGCAAGGTGATGCCAGTCCCGCCGCCGCCGCTTGTACTGGTAGTGGCTGCGCTCTCTTCCGCCTCGATGAAGACGCCGGTGAATCCTGTATTGTTATCCGGATCGTGGTCGTCCTCTTGTGAAGCCGCGACGGCATGAATCGAGGCGAAACCGATGCTCGTTGCATGCAGGACTACGGTATCGTTCCAACTTTCGCCGATCGGCAGATTCGGTACCTCGCAGGTCAGTACCTGCCCCGTTTGTTGGCACCTGGAAGATACCGACACGCTCGCCTGTGCCTGTAGAGTGAACATCACAACGATACCCTCAGCGGTTTGAGGCCCGGAATTGGAGACGACGTAGTCGACTTCCAGGAGCTCCCCCGTCTTGATGGTCGCGGTCCTTGCTGTCAGTTCCAGTGAGACGTCGGCATGGGGTATCGCCTCTATCACCAGTTCGGCCGAATTGTCTGCCGGCTCAGGCTCCATCTCCCAGGCCGAAACTGCTGTCTCGAGCGGCCAGGCACCCCTCGTGCCGGCGACGAGAGACAGATCCAGGGTTGCAGAAGCGCCTGGAGCGAGATCTTCCAGCGCGCATCTGACGTCGGCCGCCAGGTCGCACGTACCGGAACTCGGCGTGGCAGACGTTAGTAACAGTCCGTGCGGCAGGGTCATGGACAGCTGCAGCTCGGTTGCCCAGTGGGGGCCGGTATTCCCGACGTGAACCGTCATCGAGATGACATCGCCAACGTCCGGTACGGTATCCGATACATCCATCGCGACCGAGAGATCCGACGTCGGCGTAATGCCGTCCGCAGAATCGAAAATCACATCCGAATGATCTCCGTCCCGCCGAATCCAGACGGCGTAGACTTTCTGTCCGTCCGGGGTCACGCGCAACTGTATCTGCTCGTCGGTCTGGCCTGTTGCGGTTCTCGAACCTTCGAGCGCCTGGATGCGTTCGAAGGATACGCCGCGATCAACGGTGCGCGTTACGAACAGTGCATCGCGAATCGGCTCCAATGCGTCTTCCGGCATGCTCTCAGTACCCCACGCGACAATGAATACGTCAGCATTGCGAATGTCCTCGGGTTTGCCGCTTTCGAGACCCTTGGGCGTGCGTATCAGCCTGGGCTCGATGATATTGGCGTTTTCCGGCATGCCGGCAGATGCCTGGACCGGCTCCGACCAATTCAATCCACCGTCGTCGGACCAGCGCAGAAAGTATTGGTATTGATCGGAGGCGTTCTCGACGTTTGGATCCTGTAAGTAAGCGGCGTAGATGAAGTCACCGTCGAGAACCGCCCGATGTGCCTTGGCATTCGTGAGCGGATCGACTGATGTCGGGTCGCTGAGTCCCGCCCCGCTGATATTGAGAGCCAGTTCGTTACTGAGCGGATCTTCCGGATCCACGGACGGCCACAGATCTTCCACGCGGAAGCCCGCGTTGGGAACACTGTCGAGATCCGTGCCCGATGGCACTGAAGCGATCCGCATCATGAAATCAGCGGGCGCACCCTGGATGCCCTCGCCCTGCCGCCACATGAGCACCATGCGAGTACCGTGAGCTTTCCCGGGAGTGGAAGTCGCTATGATCCGGGCGCGGCGGCCATTTTCGCCCGGAGTACTGATAATGACACCGGCCGCGGATACTTCCGGAGCGTTGAACGGAAACTGGTGGAACCGCACATACTTGCCGACGTCTACCCCGGAACTGTTCTTCGTCTCTTCATAGACGAGCAACGCATAGGCGGGCGAGCCAGCCATTGCCATGATGGGCCGTGATGCCCCGCCGCCGATTAAGGTTTCGGTGTCGTAGTCGAAGTTGTCACTTATCGCGACCGGCCCATGCCAGGACTTCTCGGCATCCGCGAACTCCGATTTCATGATCCACGCGTACCATATGTCCGTACCGTGGGTCACCCTGGCGCCGCTCGCCCCGTCACCTTCTCCGCGAGCCTCACCCAGCTGCAAACCGGCTGGATCTTCCTGCCAGGCCAGCGCGAAGCCCGCGCCCGTTCCGCGCGCTATTTCGTTTTTGACGTCCCGGGTCCCGTCCGTCAACCTGTTGACAGCAATCAATTTGACGTTGCCTGACGAAACCGTCGCGCGTGCGGCGTACAGGCAGTGATACGGTACCTCGATCATTCCCAGAGAGCCCTGGTACCGTGCCGGGCCGTGAATGCCGTCGCCACAGTACGTGTCATTCCACGTGACGACGAGGTTCTTGCCCGAAGCGAAAATGGTCGCCTTGTCAGAGTCGCCCGGATAATTGGCCAGGCCTGTGCCGTCCCCGTTTCTGTCGTAGAAGACCGACGCGTCAGTCAGGCTCGCAGTATTCGAGACATTGAGCGGATTGCTCCAGGAGGCCCCGCCGTCCGGCGAGGCAACAATGAAAATATCTCGGGGCGCATAAACGACTCCATCGAGGCTCCAGGCCCCGTGAGCCACGTCCACGCCCTCGTGCCAGGCTGCTATCAGGGTTCCATCCGTCAGTCTCAGTAAACGCGCCTTATTGGCCGTCGTGCCCACTGCGGGGGTGAGGTTGACGGCGTCCGGCGCAAAAAGCAGTTCGGTCTGGGGAGCTTCCGCCTGGCTCGATACGCAGAGAAGCAGCATCCAAAGATGCGGTAGAAATGTGATTCGCATAGCAGCGTCCCTCCATTCGATGGCTGGTGGCCGACGACACCTATCTACCGGTTCAGGCTGAGCCTATCGCAACTTTGTTTCCCGGGAGTTTCGAAGTGTGTTCAATTTGTTACATTCTGTGTCCTGAAGACGTCATCTCGGGCGCGGGCATGGACGAGCGGGCATCCTGTCGGCCGCGCCAAACCCGAACCAATCCCGGTAGAATGCGGTTCGATCAGCATTGCCGCCCGGATCGGCCATAGTCGACGAGGCGGCGGATGCAGCGGAGCAGACGGTTGCCGATGCGGCCAACCAGGGGAGTTCTCGATGCCACGTTTGATAATCGTTTGTGTCACGGTTGCAGTCCTGCTGGCGGCCTGCGGCGGTATGAGGCCCGGCTACGAAACCCCGACGGTTACCGTCAAGGCAGTTCGGGCGATTCCGTCAGAGGGGATGTTGCCCGAGTTCGAGATCGACCTGCACGTCGTCAACCCGAACCGCGAGGCATTGAAGCTCGTCGGCGTGTCTTACACGGTGAGCCTCGAAGGGCATGAATTGATCAAGGGCGTCGGCAACGAGTTGCCGGTGATCGACGGCTACGGCGAGGGTGACATTACGCTCCATGCGTCAGCCGACCTGTTCGCCGGTGTCGGCCTGATTCGTGACCTGATGTCGAGCGGGAAGGATACCCTCAGCTACAGTTTCGAAGCGAAGCTGGATCCCGGCGCACTGCGACCGTCGATCCGCGTCAGGGATTCCGGCGAGGTATCGCTTACCGGCGGCCATGGTTCCGAATGACCAGCGCTTTCATCCCGGAACACGAAGTCTACGGATACCTGTCCGCCGTCGGCATGAAGGTGCCGCGGCATTTCCTGGCCGATGACGAGAGCAAGGTCGCCGATGCGCCGTTCGAGGAAGGCGAGCCCGTCGTCGTCAAGGGACTCGCCCGGGACCTGTGGCACAAGTCGGAATATGGCGCCCTGGCGTTTTGTGATTTCGACAGCGGTGCCGTTGCAGCAAAGCACAGCGAAATGCATGAGAAGGTCGGCCCGCGATTCGAGTGGCTCGGAACCCTGATCGCGGAGAATGTCGGGTTCAGGCGCGCCAGGCACGCACCGAGCGAGATCTTCATTAGTCTGCAGAGAGATCAGTGTTGCGGAGCGATAATCAGTTTCGGTTTCGGCGGCCTGTTGACGGAGGACTGGGCGCGGGAACTGAAGCAGTCCCTGCTCGTATGGCCGACTTCCGTGTATACACCGGAGGAAGCGTTGGAAGAACTCTGCGGGCACTGGCTGGGCAGGATCCTGCTCGGCGAAGCCCGCCAGCAAACGGCGCTCACAACCCGCGACAAGCTGCTCGATCTTCTCGAGAAGCTTTGGAAGCTCGATGAACTGATGGCGAATGAGCAGCTGGGCCTCCTCGAGATGAACCCGGTGGTCATCGACGACACGGGCGAGTTCGTCGCTCTGGACGGCGTCGGCCTGCGCTCCGCCGATGCGCAGGAAGAGTATTGCCCGGTCCCGCTTCAGGACGACAGCTTCCTCAATCCACGGCGTATCGCCCTTGCGGGTGTTTCGGCGAAAGCCGGAAGCGTCGGTGGCCTGATACTCGAGAATCTTCGCAAGTCGTCGTTGCCCGACGAGGGTCTGCTGGTCATAAAACCGGGCGTCGATGAGTTTGCCGGCGTTCGCTGCGTGCCCGACGTTGCCGCGCTGGCGGACGATCCGGTCGACATACTGATTGTCGCCTTACCCGCAACCCGATGCGTGCCGATGATCGAAACGCTGTGCGAGCAGGGCGGCGGCGCTGCGGTCGTCTACATCGTCGCGGGCGGCATCGGTGACGGTGCCGACAAAGAAGGCTTCGGCGAACGGCTGTCCGCGCTCATCGACTCACGACGGCAAAAAGGCGAATGGTGCCCTGCGATCGTAGGCCCCAATGGCCTCGGCATGTTGCTGTCGCCGCTGAAGCTCAACAGCCTTTTCATCCCCCAAAGCAAGCTGAACGTCGAGTTCGCACCGGAATCCGACGTCGCACTGATCAGCCAGAGCGGCGCGTTCCTGATAACACGACTGTCGCGCCATTCGAACCTGAATCTCAAGTACGGGTTCTCGATCGGCAACCAGCTGGACATGAAGCTGTCGGATTTCATGGCGCTGGTTGCGCGAGACAAATCGGTGCGCGTGCTCGGCATCTACGTCGAAGGCTTTGTCGGCGGCGACGCCTGCGCGGTCGCGAAGCTGGTCGAGCAGTTCAGGGCGGAGAATCGCCACGTTATCATCTACAAGGGCGGCCGCTCGCAGCTCGGGCAAACCGCGGCCGAGAGTCACACGGGTGCGATGACCGGCGACTACCACGTACAGAAAAGGCTTTTGCACAAAGCTGGCGCGATACTCACCGAGTCGTTCAACCAGTTCAACGCGGTCCTGAAATGGATGTCGGCGTACCCCGAGCTGCGCGAGCTGGGCAAGCTGGCGATCGTCACGAACGCAGGCTACGAAACCGTCGGCAGCGTCGACACACTCGGTGACACTGACACCGATCGCCTGTACCGCTTCGGCGAAGACGACCGTGCGGCGCTTACCGCTATCCTGGAGCGTCATGGCATGCAGGGACTCGTCGCCGCATCGAACCCGCTGGACCTCACGCCGATGGCCGACGAGGATGTCTATTTCGATTGCGTCGAAGCCATGATCGGGTTCGGCGCCGGTGTCGTCATGCTCGGTCTGGTGCCGCTGTCGGAACAGCTCGACACCCACCAGCTGACACAGGCGGAGGCGTTCGCGGCGAGGCTCAGGTCGCTGGCGCAATCGACCGGACGTCTTATCGGCGTCGTTATCGACGCAGGTATGCCTTACCAGAGCTACAAGTCCGTCTTCGAGCGCCAGGGCTTTCCCGTGTTCGACGGCATGGACATGGGCGTACTCGGCATTAATGTCCTGAAGAATAGCCGGTAGAATAGACCAATGACCAATACGACCCAGCACGTCCACAGCGACATCAGGCGCCACGGCATTCGCGTCGCCCGGCTCGTCGAGGACATCGGCCTCAGCATCATCCTCCTGGCGACGATGGTTGCGGGGGCTGTCGAGATCCACCACATGTGGGTGCAGCGGAGCGTCATGCTGACGGACCTGCTGCTCATGTTCATCTACGTTGAGACCGTGACCATGGTCAAGGTCTACTGGGAATCCGGCAAGCTGCCGGTCAGGATGCCGCTTTATATCGCGATTGTCGCCATCGCGCGTTACCTGATTATCGACATCAAGGACATGGAAGCGCTGCGGGTGATCGCTATCGCCGCGAGTATCCTGTTGATCGCGGTGGCTGTTCTCGTCGTGCGATGGGGGCACGTCAAGCTTCCTTACCCAGTGGGCCGCGATTCCGAGTGACGTAACAAGATGCCCACAGGCACCTTATGGTGTTCGGCGAGGCGAGCCCATCTGAATCGACGAAGGAGCCAGTGATGTTTGAAACAACGATCAAAGTCCGGACTCTCCTTGGCACACTGGTCGTTACGGGCGCCCTGCTATGCCAATCCGGCTGCGCGAGTGACAGCTACGCTGCCCAGGGCGCGGCGAAAGGGGCGGGGACGGGAGCCCTGGCCGGCCTCTGGGTCGAGGTGCTGACAGAGGCCGACCGCCAGCAAACGGATGCGGCAGCTGCCCTGTTGCCCGATATCGTGGATAAGGACCGCGAAATCAGCGATACGGCGGTCGCGCAAGCGCGCCTCGACGAAGCACTCGGGGAAATCGGCGAGATTCGCACCCAGTACGATCTGGCGGCATCTTGCTCCGACCAGTGATCGCGTAACCTGACTCAACGACGGAGAACACCTTGGCCGCCGGCAGCCTGCTAACCCTCCTCGACGACATCGCCACGATTCTCGATGACGTGTCGCTGATGACCAAGGTGGCCGCGAAGAAGACGGCCGGCGTGCTGGGCGACGATCTTGCCCTGAACGCGCAACAGGTCACCGGCGTCCGGGCCGATCGCGAGCTGCCCGTCGTCTGGGCGGTGTTCAAGGGTTCGGCGGTCAACAAGCTCATCATGGTGCCGGCGGCGCTGATCCTGAGCGCCGTGTTCCCGTGGATCATCACGCCGCTCCTGATGATCGGCGGCGCATTCCTGTGCTACGAAGGTTTCGAGAAGGTCGCACATCGTCTATTGCACTCGCGCGAGGAGGAACAAGAGGATCACGCCAGGCGAGTCCAGGCGGTTGCCGATCGCCGGGTGAACATGGCGGAGTTCGAGAAGCAGCGCATCCGTGGCGCGATACGCACGGATGCCATCCTGTCGGCGGAGATCATCGTTATCGCTCTCGGGACGGTCCAGGAGGCAGAACTCGCCGTTCGAATCGGCGTCGTGACACTGATCGCCGCGCTCATGACCATCGGCGTCTACGGGCTCGTCGCCGGCATCGTCAAACTCGACGACGTCGGCATGCACTTCATGGAGAAGGCCGGTGAGTCACGGCTCGCTGCGGCGCAAAGGCGGCTCGGCGGGATGATCCTCAGCTTCGCGCCGTGGATGATGAAGTCCCTGTCCGTGCTGGGTACAGCAGCGA
Organism: Gammaproteobacteria bacterium; assembly: GCA_009937525.1. Classification (GTDB taxonomy): domain Bacteria; phylum Pseudomonadota; class Gammaproteobacteria; order Steroidobacterales; family Woeseiaceae; genus UBA1847. The sequence continues at coordinate 20,002 of JAACFE010000029.1, read as the reverse complement.
TGTTCCTGGTCGGCGGCGGCATCATCGCGCACGGCCTGCCGCTGCTCGCAGAATGGCTGCACGATATCGAAGATTTTGCACACACCTTGCCGGTCGCGAGGGAGCTGTTCTCGGATCTGGCATCGCTGGTCTTCAACGGCATCACCGGTGTCGTCGTTGGCGGTGTGCTTGTCGGCGCGCAATACCTGATCAAACGAATCAGGCCGAACAAGGTGTGAGCCGGGACGTCGCCGAACACCGCATCGACGCCCGGGGCCATGCGCTCGCGGCCAGCCTGTTCGAGACTCCCGGGTCCGATACGGTCGTGCTCGTCAACGCGGCAACCGGTGTGCCGCGCCAGTTCTATAAATACTTCGCGGCATACCTGCGCGACCATGGATGGACGACCGTGACCTACGATTATCGCGGCATCGGCGGCTCGGCCCCGCCGAAGCTGCGTGGATTCGGGGCGCGGATGCGTGACTGGGCAATGATCGACATGCAGGCACTCATCGACTGGTTGTCGTCGGAGTTCGAGCCGAGGCGCATCTTCTCCGTCGGTCACAGCTTCGGCGGCCAGGGTATCGGGATGATCGAGGGGCCGCGACGCATCACGGCCATGGTTGGCGTATCGGCGCAAAGCGGCTACTGGGGCGTGCAGGGAGGCTCGGAAAGATACCGGGCCCGAATCGCCGTGACGGCCCTGATCCCCGTCCTCACCCGGTTATTCGGCTATTTCCCATGGAGCCTGTTTGCGGCAGGCGAGAACCTGCCCGCCGGAGTTGCGCTCGAATGGGCACGCTGGTGCCGGGATCCGGATTACCTGCTCGGCGACGAGACTCTGCCGCTCGAGCGTTATGACGCGTTCGATGCGCCGGTACTCGCCTACAGCATCGATGATGACGACTGGGGCACACCGCGTGCCGTCGATGACATGATGCGCGCCTATTCGCACGTGACCCGGCGCCACCTGGTGCCCGCCGATTACGGTCTCCAGAAGATCGGCCACATGGGATTCTTCCGCCGGGGTGCGGAGCCGATCTGGGACGAGGTGATCTGCTGGCTCGAAGGCGTGCCTACCGCGGATTGACGATCCAGTCGGGATCGTCGAACTCTCCGATCACGCGGACGTCGACGAACTCGGCCTGCTCGGCGATGATCCGCTGCACTTCGGCCGATGGGTTCGCCTCCATTGCATCCCGTTGCGCCTTGCTGTCCCAGCTCGCGATCGCGAGCAACCTGTGGTCGTCCCCGATCCTGCGATGCAGCCGAGTGCCGCGTGCGCCCGGCGCCCGCTGGATGATCTCGCTCGCGCGTACCCAGGCTTCGGCATAGGCCTCCGCAGTGTGACCGGGTCGGACCTGCACTTCGAAAACGAAGATCATGGGAATTGCCGTCCTGTCTCGATGTCGCGCACGACCCGGCCGAAGGGTAACAACGCCAGCGGCAGGAGCTTGATGTGCTGCGCGGCAAGCGGAATTCCGATGATCGTCAATGCAAAGAAAGCGGCGAGGAGGAGATGCATGATCGCCAGTTCGAGACCCGGGAGAATGATCCAGATGATGTTCATGATCAGCGCGAGCGCGCCGCCGGGCGGCTCGGTCTCGCGCACCTCGCGGCCGAAGGGCGCCAGGACACCGCCGGCGAGCTTGAAGCACTGGATGCCGAAGGGAATACCGATGATCGTCAGGCAAAGCACGATCCCGCCCAGAAGGTAGCCGACGAAAATCAGGAATCCGCCGAAGACGAAAAAGAAGATATTGCCGATCAGTGACATCGCACGCCGCCCTCCCTTCACACAATGCTACACCAATGAGGCAGGTGGGCATCGATGGTAAGCCAACGACCCCTGGCGGAGGGACGATCGTGCCTACCAGGTCCTCTCGAAGATGATGCCGATGATCGGGAACGCTTCGTTGTCGTCGACGATAATGACGCCGCGTCGCGGATCGAACTCCTGCGAGTTCGCCCCCGGCCCGCCGTAAACGTTGATCACGTCGATGAAGGCGACGAGGTCCACCGGTCCGATCGGCTGCCGGTAGTCCACGCGAATGTTGAGCGAGTGATAGTCCTCCAGGCGCAGCGCATTCTGCTCCGTCAACTCCTTGGAATATCGCAGCGGCTGGCCCGGACCGAGGACGTCTTCATTGATTATGAAGTCATCCGTCGGGCGCCCGTTGGCCCACTTCCAGCGCGTGCCGACCTTCCAGCGCTCGTTGATCTCCCAGCTGCCGCCGATCGAGAAGAAGTTGGGCCGGTTGAAATCGGCGTCGTACTTGCCGTTACCGTCGTTGTCGTCGTAACGCGCATTGTTGTAGGAATACGTCGCGTTAGCCGACCAGCCGTTGTCGAAGAAACGCGAGAGCACCACGTCGACGCCGTAGTTCGCCCCTTCGCCGTCATTGGTCACGCGGCCGCTGGTCCGGCCCTCCGCGACCACGAGACCGTCGAGCTGCTGGTAGTAGGGCTCGATGATCAGTCGCCAGTCGCGGCCGAAGTCGTGTTCGAGCCCTACGCTGAAGTGCGTGATCTTCTCGTTCGAGATGTCGAAGTTATCCGGATTGGCTGAGCGCACGAGGTATCGTGGCGACTGGTAGAAGATGCCTGCGGTCGCAGATAACCGCGTGGCGGGCGAATACCGCCAGTTTGCGGCCAGGCGAGGCGATACGAGCGACTCGTCGGCGAAACCGTCGCGGTCGAAACGCAAGCCTGCGCGAACGTCCCAGCGGCCGAACTCGAAGATCTGCTCCGCGTAGACGGAGTAGTTCGTTTCCTTCGCCGCGAATGCGGAGTTTACGTTTTCCGGGGTCAGCACGATGAAGTCCTGACCCGGCGGGCGCGGATCGGTGCTGCGGTAGACGTAACGGATCCAGTCCTCGCGCAGAATACTCGAGTAGTCGACATCGGTCTGCACGACGCGGAGCCCCATGCTGGCGGGCCCGAAGCGGTTGATGAACGAGAAATCGCTGCGCCAGCCGATTTCCGTTTCCTCTTCGTCCACCGTGATCAGGCGTTCCCGCACGGGGATCGCTGCGGCCGGCGTACCCTCCGGCACGAGGTCCGGGTAGGCCTCGCCCTCGGAACTCGTTTTGTCGCTGCCGCGAAAATAGAGCCTGTTGGTCCACTCGCCGGTGTCACCGACGAGACGGCGCCAGGTGAGTCCGAGGAGGCCGAGATCCTGCTCCGACTCGAGCAGTGCGACATCTTCGAAGTTCGGTGATTCGAGCACGTTATCGATATCGCGGCTGTACGACTCCGGCGCGGCAATCGCGAGAACCTCGAAACTGTTGCGGCTGTCGACTTCGGTGACGGTTTTCAGGATGAAGTCGGAAAGTTCGGGCTGACCGATATCTTTCTCGCCGATGATGTCGAAAACACGGCCAAAGTCGAAACTGCGCGCGGTCAGGAACAGGGTCGTGTCGTCATGGAAGCCACTCGGTCCGTCGTAACCGAGCTCGAAGCCCGCGATGTCGATTCGCAGACTTGCACTCGGCGTCGGGCTGCCGCCGACGACGTCGAGCTGCAGCAGTGAGCCGGAACGGCCCGAGTAGGCGGCGCTCCAGCCGCCGGGCGAGAACTCCGCACCCTCGATCGAGTTGGGCGCGAATATGGAGAACCGGCCGCCGCCGCCGATATCCTCTTCCTCGCCGAGGGTCTGGTCGAAGTGCACGACCTTGTCGAAGGGCAGTCCGTCGACGAAGATCAGGTTGTCGCGCGGGCCGCGCCCGCGTACCGAAAAGTTGGCGAAATCGCCGGTGGAAACGAGGCCGGGCAGCCCGTCCAGTGCTCGCATCACGTCGCTGCCGGCGCCAACGGCGCTACGGAGTTCCTCGCGATTGAGAAAGGTAGAACTGACGGCGCCGTGCGGGTCCGCCTGCACCGCGCGTGCCACCACGACGACCTCGTCGAGACCCTCGTCGACGGGCATCATCTCGAGACGGACCGGCGTGGTGCTGCGCGCAACGACCCGGACGCTCGGTTCCAGTGCCTCGACCAAACCGCTGCCCGTGGCGTTCAGCGCATACAGTCCAGGATCGAGATCCACGATGCGCGCGACGCCCTCGCTGTTCGTCGTCGCCGCGGACGTCTCGCCGTCCCTGGCGGTGATGGCAACCTCGACGCCCTCGAGCGCGCGCCGCGTCTCCGCGCTGATGACCCGAATCTCGATCCCCGTTTCGCTGGCGTCGGCCGTCGATACCGGCGCCAGCAGGAACGCGAAAATGCCGGCCGCGACGCAGGCGATAGTCCTTGTTCTCATGACCGCTTACACCTCTCCGAAGAGCGAGAGACTAGCGAGGTGGGGTGAGGGCGGGGTGACAAATTCGTAACGGCTTGTATCTGAATGTCACACGGTCAGGGCCGGCGCGGCACGAATTCTTCGAGATGAACCTTGCCCCTGGCGATGGTCAGGAAGCTCGACTCGGGCACTTCCTGCCAGGCATCGACAAGGCCGGTCAGGGGTTCGGAGACAATCGCGCAGGTCTTCGACGAGACCCGGTCGGCCTCCGGTGTCACGTCCTGCAACGCCTCCACATCCTTGCTGTGGAACAGCGAACGGGATTCACGGGCGCTCGAATACCGCACGGCGTAGAGGTTTTTGCCGTCACTGATGCCGAGCGACATCTGCAAGGGGTGCTCGATGCCGTTCTGCTCGCCGAGCATCTCGACAAATCCGGCCATACGGGCGATACCGCTGGCGACGTCACCGGCCATGCCGAAAGTCAGGGCCAGGTAGAACATGATCTCGGAATCGGTCGTGCCTTCGACGAAATTGAAAAGTTCCGGCGCGATGGCGAACATCAGGTCCCGCCGCATCCGCTCGTAACCCTCGATCGCGCCGTTGTGCACGAATAGCCAGTTCTCATGGGAAAACGGGTGGCAATTGCTGCGCTGGACGGAACCGACGGTCGCTGCGCGGATGTGAGCCAGGAATAGCGACGCCTTGATCTGCTGCGAAAGCGCGAGCAGGTTGCCGTCGTTCCATGCGGGCCTGACGTCCTTGAACACGCCGGGAAACTCCCTGTCGTTGTACCAGCCGATGCCGAAGCCGTCACCGTTGGTGGTCGTTTCGCTGGACTTCGCGCTGAGACTCTGAACGATCAGAGAATGTTCCGGTTCGAACACGGCTTCGTTGAGATAGATGGGTGTACCCGAGTAGGCGATCCAGCGGCACATGGTGCTCTCCGGTGCAGGCAGGGAGACCCGATGATAGCGCGAGCTGGCGAACCGATCTGTTTCGGATTTCAGCTAGAATAGAGATGGTCGGCACCACGCACCGGAGCGACACCATGCAGGACACTCTCCGCAAGCTACGCAGCATCACTAACGACGCGACGCTAAGCCCCGCGCAGAAAGCGCGCTACCTATCGCTCGAAGCCGAGAACATGCTGGGCTATCCGGCTCTCGATGCCGAAACCCAAAAAGCACTCGATGAGCGGGTTATCTGCGACATGTTCGAAGGCCATGCACCGTACAAGCCACGCTATGTTCTGCCGGATTACAGCGTTCTGATGCGAAACGGCAGCGAGTACCTGGAGTTGCCGCTACCTGTCACGCTCGACGAAGCTATCAACACCCTGATGATCGCTTACCACCACGTCCCGTCGGTGACAGGCATGCCCGTCTATATCGGCCAGCTCGACGAGTTGCTGCTGCCGTTCTGCGATGGCGTTTGCGATGAGACGCTTTACGAGAAGATCAGGCTTTTCTGGCGTTACCTGGACCGCACATTGCCCGATGCGTTCATGCACGCGAACATCGGCCCGACCGACAACCGCGTCGCGCGCGCGATCCTGCGCGTTGACGCGGAGCTGAAGCAAATAGCACCCAATCTCACGTTGCTCTACGACCCGGAGATCAGCGGCGACGAGATTCTCGTGATAGCCGGAAAGAATATCGCGGAGTGCTGCAAGCCCCACATCGCCAACCACGTGGTACATGCCGATGCATTTGACGCGCGTGGCTACGGTATCGTCAGCTGTTACAACGTGCTGCCGGTGGCAGGAGGCGCATCCACGCTTACGCGCGTCAACCTGAAAGAAGTCGCGAACCGATCCGGTAGCGAGCGGGAATTCTTCGAGGACACCCTGCCTTATTTCCTCGAACTCAATTTCCGTCTCACTGAGGCGCGCATCGACTACCTCTTCGACGGGTCCGGATTCTTCGACAGCTTCCTCGTGAAGGAAGGCTGGATCGAGAAGGAACGGTTTACCGCGATGTTCGGCGTCTTTGCCATGGCGGAAGCGGTCAACGTTCTGCAAGACAAGGAAAGACGCGATGGCCGCTACGGATTCGATGAAGAAGCGAATGCGCTCGGCCACAGGATCTCGGAAACACTCGCGAAGGCTGTGCGCAAGCGGCGTCTCGACAAAGTCTGGCGTGGCCACGCATTGCTGCACTCGCAGGCGGGGCTCAGCGACGACGTCGATGCGACGCCCGGCGTCCGCATCCCCTATGGCACCGAGCCGGACCCGGTGACGCACGTGCAGGCGCTCGCGCCGCATCATCAGTATTACGATGCGGGGATCAGCGAGATACTCACGGTGGACGAGAGCGTCACGAACAATCCGGAAGCGCTGGTGCAGTTGTGCAAGGGCGCTTTTGCCAGTGGCTTCCGCGAGTTCACGGTGAACGTCGCCAGCAACGACCTCGTGCGGGTTACCGGCTACATGGTCCGGCTTTCGGATATTCGGAAGTTCAACGACCGACAGGGCTCCCGCACGAACACGACAGTGCTCGGGGCGGAAGCTGCCGACATGACCGGCATACTCGACCGGAAGCCACGCGTGGTGGGCAATGAACTCTCCCCGGGCTACGGTCAGTAAGGTACTCGCCTATTCGATCGTAGACGGGCCGGGCAACCGGTTCGTGATCTTCCTGCAGGGTTGTAACTTCAACTGCACGGCCTGCCACAATCCCCATACCATCGGCGAGTGTAATCACTGCGGTGAATGCGTTCCAGCCTGTCACGCGGACGCACTGTCGCTGGTGGACGGGCGGATCGTCTTCGACCCGCTGACCTGCGACCTGTGCGACGACTGTCTCGAAGCCTGCCCGATCGACGCCAATCCGATGGTCCGCGAATATAGGGTATCCGACATCCTCGAGCTGATCCGCGAGCACTTGCCGTTCCTGTCCGGGGTTACGGTGTCGGGCGGTGAGCCGACCAGGCAAATCGGGTTCATCATCGCCCTGTTCGAGGCGATCAAGTCGGACGCCGAGCTGGCAGGGCTCGACTGCCTCATCGACAGCAACGGTCATCTCGGCGCGGCCGGGTGGGAGTCGCTGTTGCCGGTTACCGACGGCGTCATGATCGATATCAAGAGCTTTGACGACGACGTCCACCGCAACCTGACGGGCAAAGGGCACCAAAAGAGCCTGCAGTCAGCTCGCTTTCTGCACGAAGCTGGAAAACTCTACGAACTGCGTTTCCTGCTGGTTCCCGGAGTAACGGATAGCGACGAAGAACTCGACGGACTGATCAATTTCGTCAGAACGCTCGGCGGCGACGTTCGGGTCAAGCTCAATGCTTTTCAGCACCACGGCGTCCGACCGAAGGCACTCGAGTGGGAGAAGATGCCGAAGGCAGGTGTAGAAAGGGCTGCCGCAAGGTTGCGCGAGGCTGGTATCTCCCATGTTGTTACACCCGCGGTGTACCTGTAGCACCTTGCCGATTCCCGGCGCGGAGTAATCTCAGTCCCGGCGTTGCAGCACGCGCTGCGCAGCCTGCTCGATGTCGAGGCCGAACGAAACGATTCCTTCCTCGTGACCGCCCATGACGGCAATGCCCCGTGCCGCGAAATCGGTCTCGTCGTAAAGTCGACGGAATTCGATCGCCATTTCCGGCGTGCCGTACGAAATCTGCCGCGACGTCGTCGGGATTCTGTCCATGAGTTCGTGCCACAAGGCCATATCGTGCACGTGGACCACGGCGCGAATCGCCGGATCGAGCGCGTAGATCGCAGCATGCGTCAGGGCCTCGGATGAGGCCTGCACCGGCCCTTCGCAGTGCACCCGGTTGCCGCCGATGTCGCAGCGGACGACCAGGCCGTAGTGTGTTTCATCGGTCTCTTCAATGTGGCCGGTCTGCGTGCCGCTGATGATGAACCGGTCCGAATCGCCCACGCGGATGCTGACGTTGCCGTAACCGACGCCGTGCTCCGGGTAGTAGCCGATGAGTCCTTGCTGATGCAAGCGGTTGCGCCACGCATTGAGTTCCGCGACAGCGTCGACCGGCAAGGCCGGTGTCTGCACCCAGTCGCATTCGTATTTTGTATAGCCTTCGTCGATCATTGATCGGCGGCGGCGCGATCCGGGAACAGTCCGGCGAGACCCTCTTCGCTGGCTTCGCACACGCCGCGCTCCGTTATCAGCCCGGTTACGAGTCGTGCCGGCGTTACGTCGAACGCGTCGTTCCTGACCGGCGATGCGTCGGCAACAATTTTCACCGTGCGGATCTTGTCGCCATCGAGGCCCGATACGTGCGTCACTTCTTCTGCACCGCGCTCTTCGATCGGTATGTCGCGCAAGCCGTCGGAAATGGTCCAGTCGATCGTGGTTGACGGCAGCGCGACGTAGAAGGGAACACCGTTGTCATGCGCAGCCAGCGCTTTCAGGTAGGTGCCGATCTTGTTGGCGACGTCGCCGGCACGCGTCGTGCGGTCGGTGCCCGTGATGCATATATCGACCCGGCCGTGCTGCATCAGGTGGCCGCCGGCATTGTCCACGATGACGGTATGGGAAATGCCGCTTTGCGCCAGTTCCCACGCCGTCAGCTGAGAGCCCTGGTTTCGGGGTCGCGTCTCGTCGACCCACACGTGGATGGGGATGCCGCGCTCCCTGGCAATGTACATCGGCGCGGTCGCGGTGCCCCAGTTGATCGTCGCCAGCGAACCCGCATTGCAGTGGGTCAGTATGTTCACGGGCTCGCCGTCCTTGCGTTCCGCAATCGCGGCAAGGAGTTCGGCGCCGTGCTCACCGATGCCGCGCGAAATCGCGACGTCCTCGTCGCAGATGGTCTCTGCCTCGCTGCGCAAACGCGCGATCATCGTGTCGCTGTCGGTCACATCGGTCAGCACAGCGAGCATCCGATCGATTCCCCAGCGAAGATTGACGGCAGTCGGCCGGGTTGCGGCCAGCGTTTCGGCGGCCGAGCGCACGAATTCGACCTGCCGTTCGGGTGAACTGGAGGCCGAGCGGGCCTCAAGTGCCGCGAGATACAGGCTCCAGGCTGCGGTCGCGCCGATCAGCGGCGCGCCGCGCACGAGCATGTCCCGGATAGCGATCGCGCCGTCGGCGTGGGTTTGGAGATCGACGACTTCGTAGCGGTGCGGCAGGCGTCGCTGGTCGATGATCTGCACCGTCCCGGGATCGTCCGGGTGCAGCCAGATCGTTCGAAAGCTTACGCCCGGAGTATTGGTCATGTGTTTAGTCCGATATTAGCGGTGACATATAGAGCAGGGAAACAGTCTGTAACAAATTCAGGCATTTCGGAAATTGGCCGGAAACATATTCACTGCACATTCCTACCATGGGTCGACAATCTCCATTCGATACTGCCACAAAGCGTCTGGAGAGCGCGATCAGGAGCACGAATGATTAAAGGAGGATCGGAGAATGAGACACAGACTATCTATCAGCATCATCCTGACGTCGATAGTGGCGCTCATGTTCATGGCCGTTGGCGCACAGCACGGACAGAGCGGTGGAAGCGGTGACCGTGACCGACAGATGGATCAGGATCGTGACTACACCTACGACCGCGATATGGACCAGGACCGGGATCGTGACAGGGACTACACAATGGCCGACTCCAAGGATCGCGATCGCGATCAGTCTAGGGGACACGATCAGGACCAGGACCGGGACCGCGTCCAGGATCGTGACCGTCTGCATGTCACCGACCCGGCGAGCCTGCGGGACGAAGACATCTACGGCAGCACGTTGATGAGCGAAGAAGAGCTGAAGCAATATCGTAATCAGCTCATGAATATGGAGACCAACCAGGCTCGCGAACACTTCCAGATTCAGCATGAATCAAAGATGCAGGAACGTGCGCAATTGCAGGGTGAGGACCTCGTGCCTCCCGGCCAGGGAGCCATTTATGGCAGCGGACTAATGACTGTGCAGGAGCGAAATCAGTATCGCGAACAGCTGCGCCACATGGACTCGGAAAAGGAACGCGAAAAGTTTCAGGCACAGCATCGTGAGCAAATGGAGCTTAGGGCAAAAGCCCTCAAGCTCGACATAGAGGAGGCCGAATAATCCCGTCCCCCGTATTCGGTAACCTCTTGACTGGGGCCGGCAAACGTCCGGCCCCCTTTTCCCGGGAGACGACGATGAAGTTAATACAGAACAGTCCATTGCTCGGCTGCCTGATCCTGCTTGCCGGTACGACGGTGGCGGCGCAGGACGAAGGACCACGGTTCTCGCTCTCTGCCGGCGCGGAATATACGACGGGCACCTACGGCGGCGACACCGAGATCGAGGACTTTTACGTGCCGCTGAAGGCCACGATGGACTTCAGCCGGCTGTCGTTTCGCCTGACAGTTCCGTACCTTAGCGTGAGGGCGCCCGCGGGAACCGTAATCACGGGTCCGGGCGGCGAACCGATCCCCGGTAGCGGGGACATCGTTACGAACAGCGGCATCGGCGACGTGATCGCCGCCGTGACGGTCTACGATGTTATTCGCAATCGGCGACTCGGCTTTGCAATGGACCTCACCGGCAAGGTCAAGTTCGGCACGGCCGACGTCGACAAGGGTCTCGGAACCGGCGAGAATGATTTCACGGTCCTGGCCGATTTTCTCAAGTTCTCAGACCGTGTCACCTGGATAGGCTCGATCGGCTACAAATTCCGCGGGCAACCGCCCGGCGCGGTGCTCGACGACGCGCTACTGGCCTCGGCAGGCGGCATCTACAAATTCAATGGGCACACGAGAGCCGGCATGTTCTTCGACTACCGCGAATCGTCAATCGGTGCCGACCCGACTCAGGAGCTCAGTGTCTTCCTGTCGAACCGCATCAGCGCTGACTGGCGTCTGCAGGGCTTCGTCTTCAAGGGATTCACCGACAGCGGCGCCGACTGGGGCGCCGGCCTGCAGGTTAAGCGATATCTGCCCGCGCTGCGCTGAAGATCCGCATAGCCCGAAGCGCTGCCCCGGCGGGAGGGAGAGTTTGGCCACTGTCCCTCCACCATCCCGAGGCAGCAGCTGGATGGTCCAGTTGTGTTTCAACGCGAGCTGGTTTGCTATGGCGAGACCGAGACCGCTACCTTCGGACGGTTGAGCGCGTTCTGATCCGAGCTGGTGGAATGGCCGGAACACGGCCTGAACTTCCTCGGGTGGAATGCCAGGTCCGCGATCGGCTATTTCGATAGCAACCTCTTCGTCGTTGCAGTGCAGGCTGATGTTGATGGGCTTCCCCATTCCGTGCTGCGCCGCGTTCTTCAGCAGATTCGCCAGGACGCGCTCGAGGGCGACGACGTCGGCGAAGTAGACGCAGGGAGGATCCCTTCGGTGAAGTACCAGCTCGGAACCTTCGAGCTTCAGATCGGCCGCAAGCGATTCGATCATCTGCCAGAGATCCAGCTGCACCGGGCATTCGCCCTCGACGCCTTGCGAGAACTGCAGGAACTGCCGGATCAGGTTGTTCATCGTATCGAGGTTGTGCCGAATTCGTGCGATGAGTTCGGGATTCGAGTTCTCGTCGAGCATCTCGACCGCGAGGCCCAGGCGGGTCAATGGCGTGCGAAGATCGTGCGAGATGCCCGCGATCATCACCGTGCGGTTTTCCGACAGCTGCTGCAGGTCGGAAGACATGCGGTTGAAAGTTCGGGCGAGGTTGGCGATCTCCTCCGGACCCTCCTCGGGAATCTGCGGCACGCCGCCTCCGCGTGCCACTTTCTTCACGGCATCCGATAGTTGCTTCAGTGGCCGGACAACTCTGCGCACTTCGAGCAGGCTTGCAATCAAGGTAAGCAATGCACCGACGCCGACCGCCATTATCAGTACGACCGGCGGATTGGTGCCCAGCCGTTCCTTGTCGAAGCCGAGCCTGTATACCTTGCCATGGGCGGGCACGTCCACCCAGATGATCGGACTGTTCACAGGTTCGATAATGCGCAGGTCTGTGCCGGCCTTCTCATCGAGCGATTCATGGAAGAACGGGTAGAAAGGCAGTTCCGAGGTGGTCTCGATTGACTCGAATGGTTGTTCAGCGACGATCAGTCCGTGATCCTGCATCAGCTGATTCTTGAGATCCCCGTGCATCTCCACAGGCAGGCTCTGCAGTGAATGGGCGGCCGATACTATGACTGCGGCAAAATCGTCTGCCGCCCGTTTCGCCATCGGGCTGTATACGAAATACACGGCGGCGGCCATCGAGATCGCCATGAAGGCGAGAAGCGTGAGGGCGATCGTAATCGCGGTCCGACCGAGCAGCGAACGCGGATAAATTGTCACGTTGCGTCTCCGCGCGGCGTGAACTGGTAACCGATGCCCCAGATCGTGCGAATGAATTTCGGGTCGGCGGGGTCGTCTTCTATCTTGTGTCTCAGGCGCGTGACACGCACGTCGATGCTGCGGTCGAAGGGATTCCGGTCGCCGCCGCTGAGGCAGTCCATGATCTGGTCCCTGCTCAGCACCCGGTTCGGGTGGTGCACGAATACCTGTAGCAGGTCGAACTCCGCCCGCGAAAGATCGATGTCCTCGGCGCCGCGGTACAAAACGCGCCGTTGATCGTCGAAACGGAATTCGCCGAATCTGTAGCTTGCGTCGCGGTCGGATTCCGATTCGTCGGACATACCGCTGCGGCGCAACACTGCCCGGATGCGCGCCAACAGCTCGCGCGGATTGAACGGTTTGGGCAGGTAATCGTCCGCGCCGACCTCGAGTCCTACGATGCGGTCGAGTTCCTCGCCTCGCGCCGAGATCATCACGATAGGCAGCTTGTGATCGCTCTGCAGGCGCCTCGCGATCGACAGTCCATCCTCGCCGGGGAGCATCAGGTCCAGTATGACCAGGTCGGTGGAGTTGTCCGCAAGCCAGGCGTCCATCGCCTTGCCGTCCTCGACGACGGCAACGTCGAAACCCTGTTGCCCCAGGTAAAGCGACAGGAGCTCGCGGGTCTCCCTGTCGTCGTCCACAACCAGCAGATGTGAATCGCTGGCGTGAGTCGCACGTCGTCCAGCGTCCATAGGTAACACACTGTAACAATTTTGCGCCGCGCGGAAATACGTAAGAAACACGACCCGGACAGGATATATACACTGGCCTGAAGAAGGCCCCAGGACATGGGAAGGAGGTGAGGTTGCAGCGAAAGGCAAGCCCGTTAAAGGCAAGGGACTCATTAAATACCGAATCCAGGAGGGATCAAAATGACGATTATCAAACGTTTATCGATTGCGCTGGCAGGCGCAGCCGTGGCCATGGTAGTCGGCTTTGGTGGCGTGGCGAGTGCCGCACCTCAATGGTGCATCGACATGGGCGGCCCGCCGTGCAAAGGCGGCCCGGGTGGTGGCGAGGAAGAGGCCGGGAACAACCTATCACTGCCCGCGAATTTGACAGACACGACAAACACGATTCCGGCAAATTGGAGTCCACCTGCGGATTCCGTGCGCGGCGAGCACTACTCCTTTGGTTGCAACAAAAAGGAGGTCTCCGGAGCATTTAGCTACCCCAATACGTCCTGCGTGGACGACTTGATGAAACCGACTCTCTATCTGGATGCGGAAGAATGCACCGTGCCGACCGATGCACCCTGCTACGGTGAATCGGTGTCGCGTATCTACTGGCAGAAGGTCGTCGACAACGACTGGTGGGCTGACGAGGACGGCATAGATGGTCCGGCCTCCGTAGCCTATGTGGACTGGGGTGACGCCCTTGAAGCCAGGTCCTGGACATCGCGGTCTCAGATTCGTGTCGAGACCCAGCCTTACAGCAGCCGCATTCCAGGTTTCGATCCCACGCTCGGCACCTGTGAGAATGCGAGTGCTGACCCGGAGGCTGACTGCAAGGTGGGCTTCCAGATGTGGCACGTGTCCGGCCAGGGCACAAGCGAGCATTGGGGCGTGCGGGCCGAGGAATTGGTGTCATACAACTATGACTCGCCATTCCAGATCATCAAGACCGACAACGCACGGCTGAACATCGCGAAGATGGAGCCGGACAGCGCAGAGTGTCCGCAACCCGGTGGCGGTGAAGACGGCGAAGGCGAAGTCGTTGTGCAGCAACTCGGAGCGCCCGTGCTGAGCACGTGGACCGGTTCGGACTGGGAGGGCGCCTGCACATGGCGGGATGCTCCCTACAGTGTCGAGCTCAGCGTCGGCGGCAAGTACGTCTACGGTTACAACTGGCCAATGAAGAGCGTCAACACCGAGTCAGTATGCGGCGCCGGGTGGTTGAAGACCGGCTGGTGGCGTTTGACCTTCTACACTCCGGGTGACGAGGTGGTATTCGACGACGAGAACGCGCCGGTCAGCGCACCGCCGGCAGTGCCGGCGCAAGTGCGCGAACTTCCGCGGACAGCATTCAACACGGCCATCGCATTACCCGACGACGGTGAATCCGAGGCGTTGTATGTTCCGGTCGTCAATTCCACCTACAACCTTAGCTACATCGACCTTTGCATCGTCGCGAGGGATGCCGTTGGCGCCGGTGGTGGTGGTGGCGGCGGAGGTGGTGGTGGTGGCCACGTCGATTCCGCGACCCAGACTGATGCCGCAAGCCACACCGGTGGCGGCGGCCGCGGTGGCGGCAACCACTAGCCGCAGTTGGAAGGACTGAGTGGCGCGGTGCGCTTGCACCACGTCACTTTCGGCCAGCGAGGGCGCAGGTTCTCGCTGGCCCTCCACGAATCAACGAAAACAGTTAATGGCTCGCAGGCGCCTGATTGTCCTGCCGGTCCGTCCCGGCCCCGTTATCGGAAACCGCCCTCCGCAAACGAACGCCCGTACCTGGCTTCCAGGAAACACACTGTAACAATTTCACACGCTTCGGAAATACGTGAGAAACAGGACACCGGCAGACTACACGATAGAGGGATTACATCTTCATCAACCACTGATGATCTATACAAAGGAGGTGGACATTATGAAGACTAAACTGCTTCTTACTTTACTCAGCGCACTCGCAGCCGGCGCTATCTGCCTGAGCGGCACAGCCGTCGCCCAGGGCCATGGTGGTGGCGGGGGCAACGGGGGCGGCGGTGGAGGCGACGAAGGGGCCCCGGACTTCGGGGACCTCATCATCCTCTATCGCTATGACAATGGCGTCCCCATCCCGTCCGATCCGGTCGAAGTGCCGAATCCCGAAACCGGTGCGACGGTTTGGGGCGGAGAGTGCTGGCAGCCCCTTGCGGAGGAAGAGTTCTCGTATGACGGTTGGACCGAGCCGGAAGACAGGGTCGTCGTCCCCACGGCAAGCACAGCGGTCGACGGCGGCTGGTTGATTCCGGTTGACCAGTACAACTGTGCCGTAGAGGCATTTTTCGGAGCCTATACGCGCGAGGTCGACTTCGGCCGTATCAACGAGGCACGCTCTCCTGAATCGGTATTCGAGGCCCAGTTGGAGGACGTGGTCGTCAAACTGGCCACGGCCGACAGCACGAGCCTGGATCCCGCCGGACGGATGGTGGCCAGCAACTGCGGAGACGATGAGGACACGATAACGAGCACCATCGACTCACCGCTGCAGAACCTGGCGGTCTACCGGCAACTGATGATGACGGGCAGCATCGGGGTTGATCTGCCGGAAGATGCCGATGTCCTGGACACCGCGGCCAGGGGACTGGGCGTCGCCTCTGACAAGGGCGGCGAGTTCAACGTGGACATGGTGGCCTATCTCAACATGCTCATGGGTCTGGACGTCACGCCGACGATCCTTCCCAAGGTATGCGAGAACTACCGGGAAGAGGTGCAGGGTACGATCCAGCAGGTAGAGAAGTGCTTCCTGGACTACGCGAGCTACGACGACGGTGGCGGAGTGCTGGGATATGCGTACAGCCGTTCCGATACGTTTGGCGCACTCCCCGCGCCGCCGTACATCTGGTCGGAGTTTGATCAGACAGACGAAGGCATATTCGAGTACCTCCGGGTTCTTACGGCAGAACCCCTCACTTTCGAAATAGCGAAGGGACCGATCCTCGCAGCCGTACCTGAACTGATGGCCGATCCGACTTATTACGGCGAGAACATCGGGGGATTCGCAGTGGCGGCCGATGACTCGCGTGCGGTGATCAACTTCATGCACGACTGGCCGATTCCGAATGCGGATCTGTATGGGACCGCGGTTCCTTGTGTACCTTCAGGCGATATCCTGTATGACCTCGCGATCAGCGAGCAGTCCGGCTTGCAGGTGCCAAAGAACTACGTGAACGGCGGTGAAAGGGAGTTCTTCATCAACGTCGGCAACCTGGGTCCGGATGAGGCCTTTGGCACCGTTACGGTGGTTGCCACCGGTGCAGAAGGAACACTCGGAGAGTGGGTCTTCGACATCGAAGAGCTCTCTGCGGGCGAAACTGCTTCCTTTACCCAGATCTTCACGATCAACACGTCCGGCAGAACCATCGACTGGAGCGCGACGGTTATCGCCGGACCGCCGGGAACAGACCCGAACCCGGGCAACAACGACGCTTTTGCGACTTCCAATGTGAGGGCGTCCGGCGGAGGTGGCGGTCACTAGGCCGCTCTCGATAACAACGCCAGCTGACGACAGCAGGCACAACCCCCGGGCCGTAACGGCCCGGGGAACCAGGAGGACAGCCATGAAACCCAGGTACATGAAATCCGTGTATCTGCTGGTGGCGGCAACGGTAGTGACAAGCACTGCAGTCGCGGACGAAAAGGAGAGCGTCTTTCAATGGAACACCGTCATAAACAACAGTGATGTGATGCCGCCTCTGGAGACACGAAACTTCAACAGCTACAACCCGCCCTCGGTAAACACCAGGGGTATGGTTGTCGTGCGGGCGCGCAGCCGGGGTGGGCCTCCACTCGGGCCGGCGACGCACGGCATCTACATGCGCGACATGGGACTTGCGGATAGCGAGATCGTCCGTGTACTCGACAGGACATCACCCGTGCCGGAGCCGAACAATCTGGGCTCGACGTTCGTCGAGACGCCGTCGTTCCCGCGCATCGACATGCACACGAACACGATCGCGACACGCGGCAACCACCAGCCCGTATACCAATACGGGTCGGACGACGACGAGACGCGGGCTGGTACGACGGGCATCTACAGCAACCCGCACGGTGAACTGATCACCGGTGCCGCCAAGCTCGGTCACGTACCGGGGTACGGCTTCTTCGGCGTACCGGACTATAACGGCGTGACGTTCGAAGTATTCCCGGGTGCGCCGACAGTGACGGACGGCAATATCGTCGCGTTCAAGGGCAACTACACGGGTGGTGGTACCGAAAAGACCGGCGTCTATTTCCGACACCTGTTGCCGGAGGATCACGGCGGAACACACCCATCGATACTGATTGCCAACACCGAGACCCTGATTCCGGGTACCAACACGTTCTTCGGTTCGACGGCGCCGCCGAACGCAGCCGACCACAAGGTCGTGTTTGCCGGTTTCGATGACGAACTCAACCCGGCACAAGGCGGCATCTACATGGCGCCGCTCACGTACTCGCCGAAACTCACGACGCTGGTCAGCATCGGCCAGCGGGTTCCCGGCGACACGACCAAGGCCCAGTTCAATGCGCTCGGCGAAGGCATCGCCTTCGACGGTCGCTACGTCGGCTTCTGGGGCGGCTGGGGCGACGAGACTCGCGCGCTCAAGCTGTATTGCCCGACCGAAGGCAACAAGGATCGAATCGCCTATTGCAACCAGGAACTGGTCTGCGAGGGCGCGGACGAGCCGATCGGCGACGAGGGCAGCGTCTGTGACGACACCAGCGATCCCAGCTACGGGATCAGCTGCTATGCCGTACGAGACGTTCCGGTCAACCAGGGCATCTTCGTCCACGACACGCGGACGAAGCGGACGCACCTCGTCGCGAGAACCGGGGAGGACTTCGACGACTTCCTGTTCTGGAACTACGCGGGCAAGGCACCGTGCACGGGCGGTGGCCACCACGGCGGCGGCGAAGAAGGCGGTGAAGAGGATGGCGAATCCGTTCGCTGGCGCGCTTCGGCGTATCTCGCGGTGTCGACCGGCATGCGGGCGACGTTCAGGACCGCCTTCAAGGGGCGCACGGGGGAGACGATCGATAAGGTCTACGTCGATCCTGTCGACGGCATCTACCTGAGAGAGGGGCCGGGACGCTCGCCGTTCCTGACCGTCGCCGACACGACCATGGACGGTCAGATGCTCGACCCGGAAGCGCCGCCTGACTCCGAAATCATCGAAGTCGGTATCGAGCGCGAAGGGCTACGCGGCGACTGGCTCGCCATCAACGCCAAGATGGGCATCGAAGGCGGCGAAGAGGAAGACGACATGGCCGGAATTTACATTACGAAGCTGGACCCGCTCACGTGTTGCCGGGCACCGGCGGCGAACTAGGTGCTCCAAGGGCGGGGGTCACTGCGGAGCGACCCCGGGAGCACGACAAATTGCAGGGAAAGCGATTTGCCAGCACTTTGTGCCGCCCTGGGCGAGGCGCAGGAGGCGCCTCGCCTATTTTTTGTCAAGGTTTTCAGCGTGAATGAGCGCTGCCACGACCGGATCCGTTTCGTTGCGGTGCGGCGAGAATTCATCGTCACCGAAATCGACGCCCACCTCGACGCGTCGAAGTCGCAATACGGCCGTGTTCATCCTGCCGACGAACTTGTTTTCCCGATAGTGAACCAGCGCGCCGTCGACTTCTGAGAATTCGGAATACTCGGTGACGAACTGCATGGTCGCGCCGCCGACCGTCAATGTCCCGACGACTTTTGCGATGTGCCAGGTTTCGGTGTCGACGAAATACTCTGCCTGTAGCTCGTCCTGCTTCAGTGTCAGTGCCAGGTAGCCATTACCTTCTGACAGGCTCAGGGCATCGATCCGTTCTCGCAGCGTCAGCGGTGAATAAAAGCGCATGAGCTGCAACCGCATCGCACCTCTCTGCATGTTGCTCGCCGGTGCCGGTTCACGGTCGTCGAAGACGGCATAGGCCTTATCGCCATCAAGTACGCGTGTTTCCTGTTTGTCCGGATACGTCAGCTCGACCTTGAGTTGCCCTGACAGGCGAATGCTGCGCCTGTCGGTGCCCTGCTGGTTTCTCGTCAGCGCCAGGAGATCCCACTCCTGGACCATGCTGTCGAGCTTGCGCACGTTTTCTTCGCCGCCGTAAGCCTCGATCATGCTCTCCAGCACATCGGCGAGCGAAGCCGCTCGAACGCCGCCAGGAGCCCAAAGGACGACACCGAGAACGATCAGGATCAATCGAAATTGCATGTTCGCTCCCGGCCCCTGCGACGTCAGTGGAGCGTTCGCTCGGCCTTTTCGCCAGCCTCTGCTTCGGTATCGGGGCTCAGGGCTTCGACAGCTTCGTCTTTCGCTTCGGACGTGACCTGCTTGTCCACCGCAACGGTCGTCGCGACGGCCGGGCCATCATCCCGGGCAAAGTCACGCGGTGCCTCCGGTTCCGGCGGCTCTTCGGCGATCGATTCGAGTATGGCTTTCGGCGCAAACGACAGTTTGACGTCGGCGGCCCCGCGATCGCACAAGGAGTCGGCGCCGCTCGCCATGTGCTCGTACAGCTCGCGATACTCACGGCCGATGGCCTTGAAGTGCTCGGCGGTATGGCCGAAATGCTGCGTGACTTCGCGCCGGTAGTCGTCGAATTGCTGCTGGACCTCCTCGACCTTCGCCGATTCGCCGCGCATGCGCAGCGTCGCCAGCAAGAATCCCAGTCCGCCACCGGCCGCGAGGAGACCGACAGCGCCCAACACGATCAGTATCGTTTCACTCATGGAATGCCCTCCGCGATGTGCGCCCCGATGGTAATGAATGTACGTAAACAATGCTATTTCATCGGCCAGGCGCTTGTGGGAGCATCGGAACTCCAGCAATAAGTAAGAAAGGGGAAGTC
>JAACFE010000100.1 GCA_009937525.1 Gammaproteobacteria bacterium | reverse complement strand
ACTCCATAAAGCTGACCTGCCAGACTTGGTCGTCGACCTCGCGGATGCCGACGAGCTGGCCGGCGAACACGTTGGAGAAGTTGATCTTGCGGCTGTCGAAGCAGATGCGGCCGCAGCGGGTCACACGGATGGTGTGATCGTGGTACGGGTAGTCCGGGTCTTCGGGCGGCTCGTAGGTACGAGCTGAGGGTGTATACACCTCGCCCGGGTAAGCGCCGCCCAGGGCCTGGTGCGGTCGTTCATTGTTGTAAACCTGCACGAAGTTGTCGAAGCGCTCCTGCTGCTGCAGGAAGTTGAAGGCGGCGGGCTTGGTGGCCTCCTTCTTGAGTGTCAGGTGGATGCGTTCGTGGCGGCCATTCTGTTCGGGATGGCCCGGTTTGATGCGCTGGATGTTGATGCCGAGGCGCAGCCACCACACCGAGAGTTTGGACAGGCCGAACAGGGCACAGGGCGACGAGAAGGGGTTGCCGTTGTCCGTGCGGATGGCGGTGGGCAGCCCGAAGTCCTTGAAAGTCCTTTCAAAAACGCTAAAAGTGAAGTCCGACTTGGTGGACTCGAGGCCATCGCAGGCGAGCAGGTAGCGGGAGCGGTAATCGCTGATGGTCAGTGGATAGCAGTATTTGCGGTTGCCCAGCATGAACTCGCCCTTGTAGTCGGCACACCACAGGCCGTTGGGCGTGTTCGCGCCCGCCAATGCGGTTCCTCGGGCCTTGCGACGCTTGCGCTTCCTGCGCTTGACGAGGTTGTTCCGGTCGAGGGCGGCGTGAATGGTGCTCACTGCCGGGGTTGGGATCATGGGGTAGTCGCGCACCAGCTTGTCACGGATCTTGGGCGCGCCCCAGGTGGGGTATTCCTTCTTGATGCCGAGAATAGTGCGCTCGACCTGGTAAGGTAGTTTGTTGGCCTGCCGGTAAGGTGCCCGGCTGCGATCGTAGAGGCCATCGAGACCGCATTCCTTGTAGCGGTTGTAGATCTTGTAGCCGGTGACCCGCGAGATGCCGAACTCGCGGCACAGGGGTGCCATCTTCTCGCCTTGCAGGAGCCGGCCTATGAACTTCAGTCTCTCATCCATCGGTTTACACTCTTTCCAGGGCATCTGGGCGCTCCCCAAATGCCGTAATGTGTAAACCATGTGCTCAGAATAGTCTGTAAGCTATCTGTCGATAACCACAAAAAGGCACCCCCTTGTGGGGTGCCTTTTTCGTTTGCCGGCAATGTGTGGTTGAACCGCCGAAGGTGGTTCATATCGAGAAGCCGGCGGAGCTATGTTGCCAGTTCTTCCAATACTTCGGGATGATCCTGCGCCACTCGCAGGAGCGTCTTTGCGGCACCTCTGGGTGAACGTCGGCCTTGTTCCCAATCCTGGATCGAGTCGACTGAGACATTCAGAAGGCGAGCGAACTCTTTCTGGGTCATCTTGACCGACTTTCGCGCGGAGATCGCAAGCAGCTGCTCCGGCGTATACACCCGGCCCTTCTTTCCGGCCTTCATCTGCTTGACGGCTTTGAGAAGTTCGGCGCCTTCAGCACTCATTTTTCTCTTGCTAGTCACGGTTGATCGCCTCTTTGATCAGTTTCAGTTCGTGAGCAGGAATCGTCGACCTGTCACTTTTCGCAAAGATGGTGAGTAGCCAGATCTCTCCATTGGCCAGTCGGTTGAAGTAGATCACCCTCGCACCGCCACTCTTACCACGAACTTGCTGTGCCCATCTCACTTTCCGAACGCCGCCCGATCCGCGAACGACAGTTCCCGCAGTCGGGTTAGCGGCGACAAACGCAGCAAATGCGTCGCGTTCGTCCTCCGTCAGAATCCCGCCGACCTTGTTTGAGTAAACGGGAGATTCAACAACGGTGTACATCAGAAAATGTACGGCAATGCCGTACTCGCGTCAATCCTGTGAACGGGAAATAGTCTGCGGGAATGGCTGGTGACATCGTCAAAGATTGGCGCAAATGGCAGAGGAACTGCCATGCCTTAATGTCCCGAATTCGGGGAATTAGCAGCGCCACGCTTGGAATAGTGTGTCGTCCATTGACGTCTAATTACCGCTCGAGTTCGATTCCACCCATCACCACCAGACAAAGAAAAAAGGGCGCCATTTGGCGCCCTTTCTTTTCACTTGCTTCGTAGCTATCAGAAGTTGCATTCCGTGAGCTTGCAGACGCAACCTATAGCAATATTGACTTCGTTGACGAAAAACTTCTTCGCGTCCGCCTCATTTATGAAGTCGTCATTTCCCTCGGTCCACGGGTTGAGCTTGCTCTTGTAGACGTCCTTGCGGAACGAGAGCAACTTGTCGACAGCCGCGTCGTACTTACCGTTCCTGACATCCCAGGCAGCGCCGGCAGCATCGTTGTTCTTATTCTTCGGCGGCTTCGTGCCCGCCGTACGGTATTCGTACAGCTTCTTGGTCAGCGCATTCTGCACCTCGAAGCTTCCGCTGCCACGCTTCTGCCAGATCGGATCATAAGGCCACGGGCCGAAGTTCTTGACGGTAAAATTGGGATCATCGAGCCGCTCTTCAGTGCTCAGATAGTCTGCCAGGTCTTTAAGGCTGTTCGTAATATCCACCGGGTCGGGATTCATGTCGTCTATCCCACAATAGACTGCCGGCTTATCGGCGTAAGCATTAGCACCAATCATCATCAACGCCGCGCCAACCACGGCCAAGCTCTTACGGACTTTCATCTCTTTTGCTCCTTCCTGAAGCCACGATTCCATGTTCGCGAATCACCCCCGGTCGTGGCCCCGGGGTCTCCTGCGCAACGCAAGAGTGGTGCAGGAGAACAGAATTCACACCTGTAAACCGGAACGGCGTCACCCTTTCTCCGATTTTTCATGACAATTGGGGACTGGTTCCCGGATTATGTAATTCTCGTTCTACCGGGCGAATTTGTTGTCGTTTTCCCGGGTAAGGTCGGATAGGGGATTCGCGTTGCGGAAATTGTGCAATCGCCAGGAAAATCAGAGGATTAGAATCAGACGAAAGTGATTCCGGGTGCCTGGCACCAAGTGTCACCGTCCCTCTTAGAGCTCGTCCTCGATTGGCAGGTGCGCGAAGAACCAGTCCTCGATTCGCTGCAGCATCGAGGCGGCGGGTTGCTCGGTGAGCGTCACGTCGTGGGAGACCCAGACGACCCGGTCGTCTGCGTCGAGCTGCAGCTGCCACGAGTTGGCCTTGCTGAAGTCCGGCGTGACCGCTTCGCGAACTTGGGCGTTCAGCGCCTCGCTCTCTATCAGGAGGCCCATCTCGGTATTAATGCGCAGTGATCGCGGATCAAGGTTCGCGCTACCGATGAACACCGTGTCGCTGTCGATCACCAGTGCTTTTGCATGTAACGCCAACTTCTTCTCCTCGATCGGAGACAGCATGTAGATGTCGCGGTCGCTAGCATCTATACGCACTTCGTGGAGCTCGGCGCCGTTGTCCAGCAATGTCCGAATGTGGTTCCGATAGGCGCTGTGTGCCGTCAGGTGGTTGTTCGATCGTATCGAGTTGGTCAGCATGCGGATCCGCACGCCGCGCCTTACCGCACGCTCTACCGCGCCCTCGAGTGCAGGCGTCGGGATCAGGTAGGCCGATACGATGAGGACTTCCTCGTTCGCGGCGTCGATCATGGCCATCAGCGCATTCGCCACCTGCACCGGTGCCTCGCTCTGTTCGGCGGGATTCTCTTCCGGCGGATCGTCGGCGAACAGCGTTCCCTTGCCGTCAACGGCTTTCGCGACCAGGTTGCGCCAGTCGACGAGGCGCTCGGCGTCGCTTTGCTCGGCGTGCACGTGGACGTTCGCTTCCCGAACCCTGCGCGCCGCATCGAGATCGGCCGCCGTGTGCCTGACGTGGCTCAGCGACTCGATCGGTACGGCCCAGCGGTCGTTCCAGTAGCTGTCGAACTCCGCGCTGACTTCGAGCACGATCGGTCCGCCGACCATCACTTCCATGTCGCGGAAGTTGGCGACGTCGTGCAGCCCGAAGTACTCGTCGGCCACGTTCCGGCCGCCGACGATGGCCACACGATTGTCCACGATCATGGCCTTGTTGTGCATGCGATGGTCGAGGCGGTGGAACTCCGCGAGGTTCAGGGCCTGCCTGGCGACGACGTTATTCGACCGGCGCTTGTAGGGGTTGTAGATCCGGTACTCGATATTCGGGTGCCGGGCGAGTTCGAGCAGGATGTCGTCCTTGCCGAGCAGGAACGAGTCGTCGACGAGCAGTTTAATGGCGACGCCGCGTTCGGCGGCCGCCACGAGGTGATCGAGTACGAGGGAGCCGGCCGTGTCGACGGTCCACAGAAAGGTCTGCAGGTCGATGCTCCCGGTCGCGCTGTCGATCGCTCGCAGCCGCCAGTCCAGCGCGGAGGGACCATCGTTGAGCAAGGCATACCAGTCGCCCGGGCGTTCGCCGACGAGCGTTTCCCAGACTGCCGCCTCGGCGGGTGCCGGCGTGTATTCCGGCTGCAGGTCGACGGGTTGCAGCGAGCTGCAGGCAGACCCGAGCAAAGCGCAGCCTACGAGAATCGATCGTCGGAAATGCCGGTAAACGTTGTGCATGGTGCGAAGTGTAACCAAAGCGTCTGGATTAAGGGACTTCTACCAAACGCTCGGCTTTGAGCCGGTCGGCGGCAATGCTGCGGACCCGGACGGCAAACCGATACTCATCGATCAGCATCGCCGGGAATCATTAGGGTAGCTGCGATCTCTTTCGCGGCGAGAGGATGATACGTCTGCTCGACTTCCTCGAAAATGCGGAGCGCCATCTCGTCCATGCCCGAGGCCATCATGTCCTCGTAGAGTACGTCGATGAACTTCGTGCGCCCGATGGTTCTCAGGAATTGCTCGAGCCGGCCGAATGCCGGTTCGTAGCCGTTGCGAATAGCTATCCTGAGCCAGCTGAACGCGATTTCATTGTTCGGCGCCGTGGTCAGGCGAAATGCCTGGTCGAGGTCCTCGAGTCTGTCGCGGCGCAGCTGCTTCGGCATGTCGTCGAGGAAGCGCTTCCAGTGGTGGTAGGTCCATTCGCTGGTGTCGATGTCTTCGGCCGCGATTCGGCCGGCGAGCCAGTCGTGCCGCCCGTTTTCGACCGGCGCTAACGCGGCTGACCGCGGCACCGGCGCACCTTCGGGCAGGCCGGGTTCGAAGATCCATTGTCGGACGCGTTCCATGCTGACCGACTCGGCATGCTCCGCGAGGAGCGTGCGTTCCAGGTAATCGAGGAACTCTTCCGTCGAAATGCTCCGGAACGCAAACTCATCGAAGTAGCTCACCAGGAAGCGGTCGAACGCCTCGCGGCCAACAGTCTGCTCGAGTTCATAGAGAAACAGGGAACCCTTCTCATAGGCGATGTTTGTGAAAGCATCATCCGGGTCGCGGCCGCGCAGGTCCAAGGCGAGAACCTCGTCGTGGTCATCCAGATCCGGCAGTTCGTCCACCAGTTCGGCATAACCGAGCGCCATTTCCATGTAGTAGCGCTCGTCACCGAATACGGCCTGCATGATGCGATTGGTGAGATAGGTGGTGAAGCCCTCGTTGAGCCACAGGTCACGCCAGCTCGCATTCGTCACCAGGTTGCCCGACCAGGAATGTGCGAGTTCGTGCGCGATCAGCGAGACGAGGCTCTTGTCGCCGGCGATGACCGTCGGCGTGATGAAACTGAGGCGGGGGTGTTCCATGCCGCCGACGGGGAAGGCGGGCGGCAATATCAACAGGTCGTATCGATCCCATCGATACGGTCCGAAGGTTTCCTCGGTGGTCTCGAGCATCGCCTCGGTGTCGGAGAATTCGGCAGCGGCCGCCTCGAGTATCTCCTTCTCCGCGTACACGCCGGTCCGTTCGCCCATCGCCCTGAACTCGACGTCGCCGACCGCGAGTGCGATCAGGTAGGGCGGGATGGGTTGCGGCATGCTGAACGCGAACTCGCCGTCCAGTTCAGCCTCCGGGTCGTTGTCGGCGCTCATCACGGCCCGAAGTTCGGGTGGCGTGCGCACGGTCGCGTTATAGGTGACACGGACGCCCGGCGTGTCCTGCAGCGGGATGAAGCTGCGCGCGTGGATCGACTGGGCCTGGGTGTACAGGAACGGGTAGCGGTTCCCGGCGGTCTGCTGCGGCTCCAGCCACTGCAGCGCGAGTGCGTTCGGGGACGTCGCATAATGGATCACGACTTCCGTCGCGCCAGCTGGCATCTCGATGCGCAGTGGAGCGCCCAGGTCGTCCGATTCCTCGCCGACCGTGTACGGTGCGTCTGCAAGGCGGTCGCCGGTTCCGGCACGGACTGAATCGATCGTCAGCCCGCGGGTGTCGAGGACCAGTGGCCGGTTCGCTTCGTTCAGGCGATCGAGGTGCAGCCGGGCCTCGCCCCGGAGCTCCCTCTGTTCGAAATCGACGGTGAAATCCAGGTCGATATGGGTCGTGCGGTAGTCGTCCGTGTTTGCGAAAGAGTGGTAGTCACGCCCGGGAGACGGGGCAGCGACTGTTTCCGTCCTGGCTTCCGGCTCGGGCTTCGGCGCCTGCTCCGTCGCGGGTTTCGAGCAGGCGGTGAGCAGCGCGAAAAGGCAGATTGCCAGATACTTCCATAGAGTCTTTTTCAGCATCAGTGTCTCGGCCGAATCGAACTTGGCGCATTACAGTACCTATGCGACCGATCAAGTGCCAGCCGATCCAGCAGGCCGGCTGAACGTTTGATCGCGGTGTGGTTGAACTGTTAGCGTTTAGCAAATTCAGTCCTGCCTGGAATCCGGAGGGTTCATGAGCAATCAGACCAAAGATATCGGATTCGGGACCCAGATTCGCAAATCGCCTTTTTTCGACGCGACGCTGCGATACGGGGCAGAGGCGTTCTCCGTCTACAATCACATGTACTTGCCGCGTGATTTCGGTGACCCCGTCGAGAATTACTGGAACCTGGTCAACGCGGCAATCCTCTGTGATGTCGCCGTCGAGCGGCAGGTCGAGATCACGGGCCCTGACGCGGCCCGCTTCGTGCAACTATTGACGCCGCGCAACCTGTCGCAGTGCCAGGTCGGGCAGTGCAGATACGTGCTGATCACGAGCGAGGAGGGCGGCATCATCAACGATCCCGTCCTGTTGAAGCTTGGCGACAACCATTTCTGGCTTTCACTGTCCGATAGCGACGTCTTGCTCTGGGCGAAGGGCATCGCCGTGCACTCCGGCATGGACGTGTCGATCCGCGAACCGGACGTGTCCCCGCTGCAGCTGCAGGGCCCCAGGTCGCTCGAGATCCTGAAAGCCCTGTTCGGCGACGAGATCGGTACGCTGCGCTATTACTGGTTTAGAGAAACCGAACTCGACGGCATTCCGCTCGTCGTATCGCGTACCGGCTGGTCCGGCGAACTGGGCTACGAAATCTACCTTCGGGATGCATCCCGCGGCGACGAACTGTGGGAACGCATCATTCGCGCCGGGAAGCCGTTCGGCCTCTGTGCCGGGCACACGTCGACGATACGAAGGATCGAGGGTGGCATGCTGTCCTACCACGCGGACATGGACATGAATACCAACCCTTTCGAACTGGGCCTCGATCGACTCGTGGATCTCGACATGGAGGACGACTTCATCGGCAAGGCTGCGCTTCGGCGGATCAAGGCGGAAGGCATCCGGAGAAAGCTGGTCGGGCTGGTCATTTCCGGTCCGCCGATCGAGGGGTCAAACACCCGGTTCTGGCCGCTCCTTGCGGGCGATATCGAGGTCGGAACGATCACGTCTGCGGTCTATTCGCCGCGCCTGACGCGGAATATCGCGCTCGCGCTGGTGTCCGTGGATTGGACCGGCAAGGACTCGGAGCTGCTGGCGCGTTGCGCTTCCGGTGACCACGTTGCGACGGTGGTCGACGTCCCGTTCATCGATCCGCAGAAACAGCTCCCGAAGTCGTCTGAGCAATAGCGAACGGCAGCGGATACTCGAGGTTAGCCTCGCGGATCAGCCGTTCCCAGTCGCCGAGCATGCGCTGGAATGCGTCGCCGTCGAAATCCGCCAGTTGCTCGTTGCCCGCGTCGGTGAGCGCCGTCAGTTCGTAGGTCACCGAGACTTCGGTTGCACCCGCGCCGTCATCTCGAGCGAACACCTCTACAGTGCCGGCGCGAGTGCCCGGCGCTATACGCGCGTAGCGGGCGTGCAGCGCGGCCACGTCATAATTGACGACCACCCAGTAGGCCGTGTCTGCACCCACGTCCGTGACGAAGACAGAGCCTTTGCTGCGCCCGTCGCCGCCACGCAGGACCACCGGGTCCCAGCCATCGACCCAGAGTTTCTCTCCGGGCGCGGTGAACAGCTGGAACGCATGCTCCGGCGTGGCATCGACGTGCAGGGTGCCGGTATGGGCGACTGATCGGTTCATGGTGTTCTCCTGCTCGAATATTGGTAGATGTTACCATGTTACCATTATAACAACAAGCATCGGGTGTTGCCGTCGGCTTCCGCCGGTATCAAATGCGGCCGCCCGACCGTATAATCCGCGCCCTCGCTGCTTCGGCCCAGAACACCCAATGTCAGATATCGAACGATTGCGAAACATCGCGATCATTGCTCACGTTGACCACGGTAAAACAACGCTGGTTGATCAACTCCTGCAACAGTCCGGGACCCTCGGGCCGCGTGCTGCTGTGCCCGATCGGGTGATGGACTCCAGTGACCTCGAGCGCGAGCGTGGCATCACGATACTCGCGAAGAACACGTCAATTCGCTGGCAGGACTACCGTATCAATATCGTCGATACACCCGGGCACGCCGACTTTGGCGGCGAGGTGGAGCGCGTGCTGTCGATGGTGGACAGCGTCTTGTTGCTGGTCGATGCGGTCGAAGGACCGATGCCGCAGACGCGCTTTGTGACGCAGAAGGCGTTCGCGCGCGGGCTGGTGCCGCTGGTCGTTATCAACAAGATCGATCGCGACGGTGCGCGCCCGGATTGGGTGCTGGACCAGACCTTCGACCTGTTCGACCGGCTCGGGGCTACGGAGGAGCAGCTGGACTTTCCCGTGATCTACGCCTCGGCACTGCAGGGTTACGCGGGCACGGAGCCGGATGTGCGCGAAGGGGACATGACGTCGCTGTTCGAGGCGATCGTCTCGAAGGTGCCGCCGCCGTCGGTCGACGCGGGCGGCCCGCTGCAGCTGCAGGTGTCGAGCCTCGATTACGATCCCTACGTCGGCGTACTCGGCATCGGCCGGATACAACGCGGCGAGATCGAGACGAACTCCAGGGTCAGTATCGTGGCCGCGGATGGGTCGGTGCGCAATGCACGCGTACTCGAGCTGTATGGATTCGAAGGGCTCGAACGCAAGAAGATTCCGTCGGCCAGCGCCGGCGACATCATCGTGTTCAGCGGCATCGACGATCTCGCAATCTCCGACACGCTGTGCCCGCGCGACATGCCTGAAGGCCTGCCTGCGCTGGCTGTCGACGAGCCGACCATCAGCATGACCTTCCAGGTCAACAAGTCGCCATTCGCCGGTAAGGAAGGCAAGTACCTGACCAGTCGCCAGATCCGCGAGCGCCTGGAAACGGAACTGAAACACAACGTTGCGCTACGGGTCGAACCCAGAGAAG
>JAACFE010000028.1 GCA_009937525.1 Gammaproteobacteria bacterium | reverse complement strand
CAGCCCGCCGCGACGATGCAGGTCACGCTGGTCATGCTGCAGGCGATCCGCGACTACTATTTCGATACGGGCCGTATGGTCGGCATGAAACCCGCCGGCGGCATATCGAGCGCCAAGCTGGCGATCCACTACCTCGTGATGTTGCGCGAGACACTCGGCAATGCGTGGATGACGCCCGAGTGGTTCCGCTTCGGCGCGAGTTCGCTGGCGAACGACGTGTTGATGCAGATCGTGAAACAGGAGACCGGCGTGTACCAGTCGGCAGATTATTTTTCGAAGGATTAGATCGCGCGCCGAGGCGCGCTCCTACAATTCAGCAACAGTGCTGCAGGTTATTGGCGATGGCGACACCCGAAAACAAACTCGCGTTCGAAGGCGGCTGGGAATACTCGCCCGCCCCGGAAAGCACCGACCATATCAAGGTTGCGAAGAAGTACGAGCTGTTTATCGGCGGTGACTTCGTTAAACCGCAATCCGGCAAGTACTTCGATACGATCAACCCGGCAACCGAGGGCCGGCTGTCGCGCGTTGCCCTCGCCAACGACGCCGATGTGGACAAGGCGGTCAAAGCCGCCCGCAAGGCGTACGGCGGACCGTGGTCGCGCATGAAGCCCGCCGACCGCGGCAAGTACATCTATCGCATTGCGCGGATCATCCAGGAGCGTGCGCGCGAGTTTGCGGCGATCGAGTCGCTCGATGGTGGCAAGCCGATCCGCGAGGCGCGCGACGTCGACGTCCCGCTCGCTGCGGCGCATTTCTTTTATTACGCGGGCTGGGCGGACAAGCTCGAGTACGCGTTTCCGGGGCGAAGCGCGAAACCCATGGGCGTGGCCGGCCAGATCATTCCCTGGAACTTCCCCCTGCTGATGGCGGCGTGGAAGGTCGCCCCGGCACTGGCCTGCGGCAACACGGTCGTTTTGAAACCCGCGGAAACAACGCCGCTGACTGCGCTGAAGCTCGCCGAGGTCATCGCCGATGCGGGTCTTCCGGACGGCGTGGTCAATATCGTGACCGGCGCAGGAGACACGGGGGCAAGCATCGTTTCGCACCCGGGCGTCGACAAGATCGCGTTTACCGGCTCGACGGAAGTCGGCCGCATCATCCAGAAGGCGCTGGCGGGCAGCAGGAAGAAGTACACGCTCGAACTAGGCGGCAAGGCGGCCAACATCATCTTTGCCGACGCGGCCATCGACCAGGCGGTCGAGGGCATCGTCAACGGCATCTTCTTCAACCAGGGGCACGTATGCTGTGCGGGCTCGCGCCTGTTCGTGCAGGAGTCCGTTGTGGAGGAGGTGATCCGGAAACTCAGGGATCGCATGGAGACCCTGATCGTCGGCGATCCGCTCGACAAGAACACGGACATCGGTGCGATCAATTCGAAAGCACAGCTGGAGAAGATCGAGTCCTACCTCGATATCGGCAGGGAGGAAGGCGGGGACATGTACCAGAGTTCCTGTGCGGTACCCGAAAAGGGGTACTGGTGCCGGCCGACGATATTCACGGGTGTGTCGCAGTCGAATCGTGTCGTGCAGGAAGAAATCTTCGGCCCGGTCCTCGCGATCCAGACTTTCAGGACGTTCGAGGAAGCCATTTCGAAAGCCAACAACACGCCCTACGGATTGTCCGGCGGCGTGTGGACGGACAAGGGAGCGAAGATCTTCAGGATGACGCAGAGCGTGCGCGCCGGGGTCGTGTGGGCGAATACATTCAACAAGTTCGATCCCACGTCACCATTCGGCGGCTACAAGGAATCGGGTGTCGGCCGCGAGGGCGGGCTGCACGGGCTGGACGCCTACCTGAGGCTGGAGGCTTAATCGATGGCGGCGAAAAGAGAACGTGGCAAAGAACGCCTGGCCGTCGCCAAGACCTACAAGATCTATATCGACGGCAAGTTTCCACGCACGGAGTCGGGGCGTTATTTCACGCTCGAAGACCGCAGGGGCAAGGTGATTGCGAACGTCTGTCGCGGGAGCCGCAAGGACTTCCGCAACGCGATCGTGGCGGCGCGCAAGGTGCAGCCGGCATGGGCCGGCGCGAACGCCTACCTGCGGGGACAGATCCTGTATCGCATTGCCGAGATGCTGGAGGGGCGGCGGGATCAGTTCATCGCCGAGCTGAAACTCCAGGGCATGACGCAAGCTGCGGCCCGGAATGAGGTCGACACGTCGATCGACCGGCTGATCTATTTTGCGGGCTGGGCGGACAAGTACCAGCAGGTATTCAGCGCCGTGAACCCGGTCGCCTCTCAGCACTTCAATTTTTCAGTGCTGGAGCCCACCGGTGTGGTTTCGATCATCGCGCCGGACGACAGCGGCCTGCTGGGGCTGATATCGAACGTCGCGCCGACGATCGTGGGTGGCAATACCTGCGTCGTCCTGGCATCCGAGTCGATGCCGCTGTCGGCGGTGAGCTTCGCCGAAGTCCTGCACGCCTCGGACGTGCCGTCTGGTGTCGTCAATATACTGACGGGACTGCGTTCGGAGCTGACCGAGCACTTCGCCTCGCACATGGACGTCAACGCCATCGTCTTCTGCGACGGCGCCAGGAAGACGGCCAGGACGGTGCAGGAACTTGCGTCGGACAACATCAAGCGCGTCATCGCTCGTGCCGATATCGACTGGAGCAGGGATTCGGCGCAGCATCCTTACCTGATCCGGGAGACGCAGGAAGTCAAGACGACCTGGCACCCCGTCGGCAGCTAGTCGAGCACGCCTTTCTCGATTCTCGCGCCGACCTGCTGGATGACCGCCGTCGCACACAGCGTGCCGGCGCGCGCGCACTCAGCGAGCGACCGGTCGTGCACCCAGCCATACAGGAAACCTGCGCAGTAGGCATCACCGGCCCCGGTCGTATCGATCACTTTTTCCACAGGGGTCGCCTGCTGAACGTGCAGCTCGCCGCGGTGGAAGATCACCGAGCCGTGTTCCGATCGGGTCATGACGAACAGGTTGTCGAAGTTACCTATCGCGTCGAGAGTCTCGTCGAAGCTGTCGGTACCCATCAGTACATTGATCTCGTCTTCATCCGCAACGATGATGTCGACGCCACTGCGGATAGCCTCCTCGTAGGATTCCTTGTGCCGCTCGACGCAGAACGAATCGGACAGCGACAGCGCGACCTTGGCCCGGTTCTTTGCGGCGAGTTCCATCGCCTTCCTGGCGAGTGCCGGACCCTCGGCGATGTCCCAGACATAGCCCTCGATGAGTACGGCCTTGGGTTTGCCGAACGTGTCGGGCGTGATATCCGCGACGCCGAGTTCCGTGCAGGCGCCGAGATAGGTGTTCATGGTCCGCTGGCCGTCGGCTGTAATCATGATGTGGCTGCGGGCCGTCGGTGCGCCGTCCGGCGCCGGTTTAAGCCGTATATCGACGCCCAGCGAGCGCATGTCGTGATTGAAGATTTCTCCGAGCTGGTCGTTCCTGACGCGGCCGATGTACGCGGCACGCCCGCCGAGATTCGCAAATCCCGCGATCGTGTTGGCGACGGAACCGCCCGACATTTCCGTGGCGGGCCCCATCATCTCGTAGATCTCGTGAGCACGCGCTTCGTCGATCAGGGTCATCGATCCGGGCACGACGCCGATTTTCTCAATGAGTTCGTCATCGACATGCGCCAGCACGTCTACGATTGCGTTACTGATGCCGAGAAGCTGGACGTCCGCGGTCATTTAGCAGGCTCTCCGGGGTGAATGCGGCGCATAGCCTACCATTGTGGTGCCGCGCTTGTCTTACCCGCGTATGGCGTCGCGATGGTCAGCAGGGTATCTTGTCGGTGGCGGGGAGACGGAGAGCACAATGAGAAGGTCGGCGGGTCTGCTGATACCCATGACGGTTATCTTCTCCTACTACATCTTCTGGGTCGGGGTGACGTGGTTCGTACTGCGCCGCTTTCCCGGGCTGGTCGAGTATTTTCCGATCGGCGGCATCAGCGAACTGGCCGATGCCGGTTATGACACCTTCGAGCCGGTCTACTCGCGCGCCGAACGCACGATTCTCGCCCCGAGCGGCCCGATCAAGCTGTTGTTCGCGATTATCGGCTCGATAATCGCGGTGGTGCCAGTATCCTGGGCCTATTTCATCACCAGCCGGGCGCGCAAGCTGGACCAGTCCTTCCTGCAGACCATCGTCATATTGCCGATCGTGGTGACCGGCATTGCGATGATCGTGATCAACAGTATCGCGCTCGCGTTCAGCCTCGCCGGTGTCGTCGCGGCCGTCCGGTTCCGCTTTTCGCTGGCATTGCCATCAGATGCCATGTATATCTTCGTCGCGATCGGAATCGGACTGGGTTCCGGAATTGGCGCCGTAGCCATATCGGTCGTGATCTCATTTGCGTTCGTCATGGCGACACTGGCGATCTGGAAGCTCGAGTACGGCAAGTCGATGTCCGGCTCATTCCTGACGATGCTGACACGACGGAACATCGAAGAAGACGAATACTAGCCTCCCGCATAACGCCCTGAACCCGATATGACAGAAGAAGCAAAAAGCGCACGGCGCAGCATACTCATTGTCCATGGGTGTGATTTCAAACCGCCGGAAACAGTCTTCATGGACGATGCATCGACCGCGTTGCTCGAAGGCGTGCGGCGCGATTATCCGGACCATGTCGAGGCGTTCGGGAAGGTCGGTCTCGAGCTCGCGTATTACGGCGATCTCGGCAACGCTTATTTGCGATCCAGGGGGCGTCACTACGACGAACAACTCGATATCGGCGATCGCCGAAACGCCCTCGAGAGCCTCAAGAAGATCACGCAGCGCAAGAAGTTCGGCCTGCAGCAATACGACAAGTTGCGTGGCAAGTCGGCAGTGCCCGAGGCGATCGCGGACATGGCCTCGCCATTCTTCGGGATGCTGGGACTCACGATGCTGCTGGTATCTTCGGTGGCAAAGGACTTCGCCGTATACCTGCGCGGCAACACGGATTTCACGGAACAGGTGCGCGCACGGGTGCGCGACAAGCTATGCGAATTGTTGCGCCGCGGCGACAAGGTGATGCTGATGAGTCACGGCAGCGGCGGTGCCGTTGCCTATGACGTCCTGTGGCAGCTGTCGCATGACGAGCGCTTCAAGGATGAGTTCAGCAGTTCGAAGATCGACGTATTCCTGACCATGGGTTCCCCGATCAGTGACAACTGGATACGCAAGCGCCTGCTCGGAGCGGGCCGACGTTCGACGGAACGGTTCCCGACAAACATCATCACCTGGGAAAACGTTTCGGCCGAGGACGACTATTTCTGCCACGACAAAACGGTGGCCAACGATCTCAAGGCCATGATGCGTGAACACGTTATCAGCACCATCAATGACTACCGCGTCTACAACCACGCGATGCGCTATGGCAAATCAAATCCGCATTGCTCGCTGGGCTATTTCATCCACCCCAGGGTGGCGAAGATCGTCGTCGACTGGATCGAGGTGCCTGACGTTGCGGTCTGATCAGATGCATTGCGACTCGATCTTGCTGCGCTGTGCCCTCGGGTTGTCGATTACGTCGTAAAAGCGGTCGATGAACTTCAGCGCCTTCTTGCGCGTCGCTTCCTCGAGTTCCTGTTGTTCTTCGAACATACGGTAGATCACGTCCCGTTTGTCCTGGAAGAGCTGCACGGACGTCCCCAGGTTGTCGATGTGCGCACAACGGCCGCGATAATGGCGCTGGGTAACCTTCCGGATGCGGAAGCGCGGGTTGGGCGAGGCATAGGGCGCGTCGACCAGGCCCGACATATCGAAATCGTAAGGAATCGGGTAGATCGGACCATCCTCTTCTCCGAACAGAGTCGAGTTGTGGCAACAGTCCTCGCCCTCGGGGCCGGCGATCGGCGAGAAGTCGGTATTGCCGATCATGAACTGAAACAGCGACGTGAGGTCCGAATACGGCCCTTCGAGATTCGATGTCCGGATGCGGTCAGTCGATATCAGGGGCAAGCCAATACGCTGGGACAAGCGATTCTTGTGCTCGATGAAGAAAGCATGACGGACCCGGTCTTCGTATTCCTGCTCGCTGTCGACGTAGGTGATGTGGGCGAGCCTCACCCGGTAGCTGATATCGGTGAGCGTATTGAGAATACGGTAAGCCATGTATTCCTTGATGATATTTTGCTCATAGCGGTCCGAGTCGTCCCTGCAGTGTGCCACCAGCTTCAGCTTGTTCTGGTGCTGGAACAGCGTGCCGTTCACCTGTGAGTTCTTGAAATTGATACGCAGCGGCGGGAACGGGCAGACGCGAGTCTGGCGCCGGAAATTTCCGCGGGTCCGAATGCCGACATCGAATTCGACGATCTTTCCGTCAATCTCCTGGTAGGAAAGCGTGCCCCGCAGGTAGGTATCGTTCGGGCGCTCACCGAGCAGCGTCTTCATCGGTGCCGTTATCCTGATCTCTAAAAGTGAGTCGTCGCGGAACAACGGATCGGGATCGGCCGGTTCGAGCGCGATTGCGCCCGTTGTCGCAAGGGGCAACAAGGCGGCAATGAGCAGGTTGCGCCAGTTCAGCATGGATTCATCCGTCTTCGGTCAGTCTCGGCGTAGCAAAAGTCTAGCATGCACGCGCACAGCCCGATGGATGGAGTATGGAGCAAATTGCCGCGTCGTCTGCTTGTCACTACACTTGTACCCCGAACTACCTGGCTGGACAGATGACTCTACACCCAACCCGTTTTCTGGCTTTTCTGCTCGTTTGTTCGCTGCCGGTTTCGGCCCTTGGAGGCCAGTGGCAATACAGCGGCGTCGAACGCATCGTCGCCGTTTCCGATATTCACGGCGCGTATCAACCCCTGGTCGCCACGCTCCGCAATGCGGCGGTGCTGGATCCCGATCTTGCCTGGTCGGGCGGGTCGACGCACCTCGTCATCGTCGGCGACATTCTCGACCGTGGCCCGGACTCGCGAGATGTCATGGATCTGCTCATGCGGCTGGAGGGCGAGGCGGAAGCGGCGGGCGGCATGGTGCACGTACTGATCGGGAATCACGAGGCGATGAACCTGATCGGCGATCTGCGGTACGTCGCCAAAGAGGAGTTTGCGGCGTTCGCGGACGAAGAGACCGAAGAAGAACGTACGCGGTGGCTGGCCAGCTTTGCAAAGCAAAAGGGTGCTGATCTCGACGAAAGCCAGTTATTGCGGCAAGAGTTCGATGAGCGCTTTCCCGCCGGGTTCTTTGCGCACCGGCGCGAATTCGAGGCGGATGGCACCTACGGCGCCTGGCTGCTGTCGCAGCCTGTCCTGGTCGTTATCAACGGTACGGCATTCGTGCACGGTGGACTGTCGCCCATGATTGCGGACATCGGACTCGACGGCGTGAACGGTAAGCTGGCGGGTGAGCTCGCGCGTTACGTCGAGAACCTGGGGAGTCTGTTCGATGCGGGCGTTCTGACACCAATGGACAATTTCTACGCGCATCCCCGCATTCTGCAGAACTATATGCCCCCTGTAGAAGCAGACCGCGCAATGGTTGACGCAGTCGAAGAGACGCGGAAGCTCGCGGAATCCGACGTGCATGCCGCGGACGGTCCGCTCTGGTATCGCGGTAATGTGGCCTGCTGCAGGCTCGTGGAGGAAGAGCGCCTGCAATCGGCACTGGACGCGATCGGCGCAGAGCGCGTCGTGATCGGGCACACACCGACGCAGGGGCGGCGCATCCTGGAGCGTTTCGACGGAGACGTTATCGAGGTCGACACCGGGATGTTGCGCGAGCGCTATGGCGGCAGCGGCAACGCATTGATCATCGAGGGAGACCGCCTGTCCGTCGTCAATGAAGAGAGCATGGAAGTAACGCCGCCGCAACCGCATCCCCGGCAGGTCGGCAGTCGTCCGGGCGGCTTCCTCTCGGCGGAGGCGACCGAGGCGCTGCTCGCTTCCGGCGAGATTTCGAATGAACGTGAGGATGCAGCGGGTCGAACGATCGTGACGGTGAGTGACGGCAACCGCAGCGTGGATGCCGTATTCGTCAAGCGCGAGAACAGGGAAACCTACCCGGATCTTGCGGCTTACCGGCTGGACCGCCTGCTGGAACTCGACATGGTCCCCGTGACGGTGATTAGAGAGCTGGGTCGTCGAGAGGGTTCGCTGCAATTCCTGCCGCCGAAACTCACGAATGAGCAGGACAGGTCCGAGGCGGGGCGCGGCGGTTCGGCGAACTGCCCGCTGCCGCAGCAATGGTCGGCCATGTACGTGTTCGACGTTCTTATTCACAACGAAGGCAGGACACCTGAACGGATTACCTACAGGAGCGACGACTGGCAGCTTATCCTGGTCGGCCACGAGCGTGCTTTCGGGAGAGACAATAACCGGCCGCGGCACCTCGAGAACGTCGATCTCGATATCGGGGACGGTTGGAGGAGTGCCCTGAACGGACTGACCGACGACGTCATCGAGCGGGAGTTCGCAGGAATTCTCGACAAGCGCCGCCGTACGGCCCTGGCGGCGCGGCGGGATGCGCTGCTCGGAGACTAGGTGTTTTCGGCGTCCCCGGTTACGGCGATGCACTCGATTTCGACCCGCGCATCGAGAGCGAGTCCGCTCGCACCCAGCGCACTGCGCGCCGGCGGGTTCTCGAAGTAGGTCCGGTACACCTCGTTCATCGCGCCCCATTCCGACATGTCGGCGAGGAATACCGTGCATTTCACGACCCTGTCCAGCGATGATCCGAAGGTCTCGAGGGTCTGCCTGATGTTCTCCAGCGTCTGGCGGGTCTCGCCCCGGATGCCGCCTTCGGCGAGGTCCAATGTGCCCGGGATGTTGCCGATGTTCCCGGAGAGGTACAAGGTATTGTCGACCCGCACTGCCGAGGAGAACGGCAGGTCAAGTTCCTCGGTGCCGGGTGCCTGCAGGTATTCGACATCCGCAGCCGTGTCGACGTGCAGGTCACAGCCGCAGGCGACAGTTGCGGCAAGGATCACTGATAGTCTCTTCATCGTTGTTCCTCCTGGGCAGGGATGCCGACAGCACGCCTGCGGTAACGAGGATCCGGCGTCGCGATCACTCGTTATTATTGCTCATGGCGACCGTCATGCCGGTAACGGCGACGTATAATGACGGCATTGCCAAGCAGCGCGCAAGGCGGAGATACGATGGGACGACTGACGACGCATATCCTGGACACGGCACAGGGCTGCCCTGCGGCGAACGTCGGCATTCGTCTCTTCTTCATCGACGACGAGCGCAGGCTGGTTACGTCGATGACCTCCAATGCAGACGGACGAACCGACCGGCCGCTGGTCGAGGGCGATGCGATGCGCGACGGCCGTTATGAACTCGAGTTCGATATCGGTCCGTATTTTTCGGCGCAGGGAATGAAGACGGGGGAGCCGGCGTTCCTGGACACGGTCGTCCTGCGTTTCTCGGTCTCCGCCGACGACCACTATCACGTTCCGCTGCTGGCCTCGCCGTGGAGCTATTCGACCTATCGGGGAAGTTGAACGCGGTGACACCGAAACGTGCCAGCGACGCATCGGCGAACGGCATGATCCGTTTCGTGCTCGATGGCGAGATCGTGGAACTGCGAGACGTCGACCCGACCCGCACGGTACTGCAGTTTCTGCGCGAGGATCTCGGCCGGACGGGCACCAAGGAAGGCTGTGCCGAAGGGGATTGCGGTGCCTGTACGGTCGTTCTGGCCGAGCTCGACCGCAACGGCACCGGCCTGTCGATCAGAGCCGTGAACTCCTGCATCCAGTTCCTGCCGACGCTCGACGGCAAGGAACTCATCACCGTGGAGAGTCTCGACCAGCGCGGTACCCGGCCGCATCCGGTGCAACAGGCGATGGTCGATCACCACGGTTCGCAGTGCGGATTCTGCACGCCGGGTTTCGTCATGTCGCTGTTCGCACTGTATAAATCTCAAAGCGAACCGTCGCGCAGGGATATCGACGATGCGCTCGCAGGCAATCTGTGCCGCTGCACGGGCTATCGCCCGATCGTCGCGGCGGCGAGTGCGATGTACGACATGCCGGCCGCCGATGACGACTGGCTCCGGCAACCGTACGGAAGCGATCAGGCGACCGCGGATCGCGTGGAGCGGTTGCGCCGGATAGCGCGCGACGGCTCGCTCGAATTGCACGGCGGCAAGCGCCATTTCCATGCGCCTCGGACGATCGATGAGCTGGCGGGCCTGCTCGACGCCCACCCGGAGGCGACGATACTCGCCGGCGGCACGGATATCGGCCTGTGGGTCACGAAGCAGTACCGCGAACTCGAGACCCTGGTCTACGTGGGCGAGGTCGAGGGGCTCGCGACTATCAGCGAGAGCGACACGCACCTCGAGATTGGCGGCGCGGCGACCTTCAGCGACGCGATGCCCGCGATCATCCGGCATTATCCGCTGCTCGACGAGTTATTCAGGCGATTTGCCTCGCCGCCGATCCGCAATACGGGAACGCTCGGCGGCAACGTCGCCAATGGGTCGCCGATCGGCGACTCGATGCCCGCGTTGATGGCGGCAGAGGCGTCGCTCGTGATCCGCTCCTCCCGGGGCTCGCGCGAAATCGCACTGGACGACTTCTATCACGACTACCAGGTCAACGATCTCCGGCCTGGCGAGTTTATCGAGCGGATCCGGCTGCCGCTGCCGGGGCCGGGTGCAAGCCTTCGTTGTTACAAGCTGTCGAAACGCTTCGACCAGGATATTTCCGCCGTGTGCGCGGCCTATCGCCTGGAACTCGAGGATGAATGCGTCAAGTCGATCCGGATCGCCTGCGGTGGTCTGGCGGCAACGGTAAGGCGTGCAATTCACTGCGAGCAGGCGATGACGGGACAGCCCTGGACCGAGGACACGATAGCGAAAGGCATGGCGGCATTCGCCAAAGACTTCGAGCCGATAACGGACATGCGCGCGTCCGCGGCGTACCGCCTGCAGAGTGGCCAGAACCTGTTGCGACGCCTCTACCTCGAGACCCGCGGTGAACTGACCCAATCGGTGTATCTGTATGGACGCCACGGCTAAGCACGCGCGCAAGGCTGCGGTCGGCAAGGCGCTGCCACACGATAGCGCCCACCTGCACGTCAGCGGCAGGGCGGCCTACACGGACGATCTCCCCGAGCCACGCGATCTCCTGCACGTGGCCGTCGGCATGAGCAGCAAGGCGCACGCGCGCCTTCGAGCCATCGACCTCAGCGACGTGCTCGCGGCCGACGGCGTGGTCGACGTCTGCGTGGCGGCCGACATTCCGGGAGAAAACAACTGCGGCCCGATCGTTCACGACGAACAGATCTTCGCAACGGACACGGTGGAATACGCCGGCCAGGCCATATTTGCCGTCGCCGCGACGACCGTCGAGCAGGCCCGCAAGGCGGTGCGCCTTGCGAGGATCGACTACGAGGAACTCGAGCCGATACTGGACCCGCTGACGGCCGTCGAGAAGGGTTCGTTCGTTCTACCCGGC
Source organism: Gammaproteobacteria bacterium (assembly GCA_009937525.1). GTDB lineage: Bacteria > Pseudomonadota > Gammaproteobacteria > Steroidobacterales > Woeseiaceae > UBA1847. The sequence goes on along the minus strand of JAACFE010000028.1, from coordinate 17,498 downwards.
GAGATCCTGGCGCGCGGGGATGCGGCGGCGGCTATCCGCGAAGCGCCGCATCGCCTGCGGAGGCGGATCACTCTCGGTGGGCAGGACCAGTTCTACCTCGAAGGCCACATCTCGATGTGCATACCGCAGGAAGATAACGGTCTGCTCGTCTACAGCTCGACCCAGCACCCGGACGAGGTCCAGCACCTGGTTGCGAACGCGACGGACCGCGCCGCGAAGGACGTCGTCTGCATCTGCCGGCGCATGGGCGGTGCTTTCGGTGGCAAGGAGAGCCAGGCGGCAACGATCGCCTGCATAGCCGCGTTGATGACCGTCAAGACCGGGCGTCCGTGCAAACTGCGCCTCGATCGCGACGTGGACATGATCATGACCGGCAAGCGCCACGATTTCGTCGTCGATTACGACGTAGGCTTCGATGAAACGGGCCGGATCCGGGGCATCGATTTCACCTTCGCGTCGCGCTGCGGGATCTCGGCCGATCTGTCGGGACCGGTGAACGACCGCATGATGTTCCACTGCGATAACGCGTATTTCCTCGAAAACGTGAACATCGAGTCGCATCGGTGCAAGACCAACACGGTATCGAACACGGCGTTTCGCGGTTTCGGCGGTCCGCAGGGCATGTTCGCAATCGAGCACGCCATCGACGACATCGCGCGCACGCTCGGCGTGGATCCGCTGGATGTCCGGCGCCGCAACTTTTACGGCATCGGCGAACGCGACGTGACTCAATACGGGCAAGTGGTCGAGGACAACATCCTCGACCTGATCGCCGACAAGCTCGAAGCCGGCGCCGATTACCGGACCCGGCGCGCCGCGATCCGCGAGTTCAACCGCTCGAGCACGGTCCTGAAGCGCGGCATCGCGTTGACGCCGGTCAAGTTCGGCATCTCGTTTACGTCGACGCACCTGAACCAGGCAGGTGCGCTAGTCCACGTGTACAGGGACGGTACCGTGCACCTCAATCACGGCGGCACGGAGATGGGCCAGGGCCTGCTCATCAAGGTCGCACAGGTGGTCGCGGACGAACTCGGGGTGCTCGTGTCCGCAATTCGAATCAACGCCGCTGATACCAGCAAGGTGCCGAACGCGTCGGCTACGGCGGCATCGAGCGGTTCGGACATGAACGGCAAAGCGGCGCAGCTTGCCGCGCGCAAGATACGCAACCGCCTGACGGAATTCGCGGCACGGCATTTTTCGGTCAACGAGAGCACGGTCGACTTCAGCGCCGGCCGGGTCTCTATCGGCGACGAAGATCTCGACTTCGCCAAACTCGTGCAGCTCGCGTGGTTCGACCGGGTATCACTGTCCGCGACGGGCTTCTACCGAACGCCGAAGATCAACTACGACCGCAGCACCGGCAGTGGCCGGCCGTTCTTCTATTTTGCCTACGGCGCGGCCGTCAGCGAAGTCGTCGTCGATACGCTGACGGGCGAGAACCGAATCCTGCGCGTGGATATCGTGCACGACTGCGGCGATTCGCTGAATCCTGCAATGGACCTCGGCCAGGTCGAGGGGGGGTTCGTCCAGGGCGCGGGCTGGCTGACTTCCGAGGAGCTCTGGTGGAACGACGCGGGCGAGCTGCAAACGCATGCGCCGTCCACGTACAAGATTCCGACCTGCTCGGATCTGGCGCCCGAGTTCAACGTGACGCTGCTCGAGAATGCAGCGAACCGCGAAGATACGATCTATCGCTCGAAAGCCGTGGGCGAACCGCCGTTAATGCTTGCGATCTCCGTGTTCCACGCGATACGTGACGCGATCGCCACAAACGGCAATCCGCTGCCGGCGCTCGATGCGCCGGCCACTCCGGAAGCCGTGCTGCGTGCGATCGAGGGGGCAGGCCCATGAACGAGTGGATCGAGGAGCTTTCGGACCTGACAGCGGCCGGGGACGCTGCCGTCCTGGTCACGATCTCGGGCATCCGCGGTTCGACGCCGCGCGAGACCGGCGCAAAGATGATCGTCACCGCCCGCGAGACGATCGGCACGATTGGCGGCGGTCAGCTCGAACATCAATGCACGCACATTGCTGCCGGACTGCTGGGCGGCAAGGAAACGCCGACGACGCGGCGATTCCCGCTGGGCCCGGCGCTCGGGCAGTGCTGCGGCGGTGTGGTCGACGTTCTGTTCGAGCCGGTCGGCAGCGGCCTGCCAGGATGGCTGCGGGATCTGCGAGCCCTTCACGGTCAGCGGCAACCGTCGGTGCTGGTGACCGCCACGGAGTCCGCGATGAAGTTTGTCGTCTCCACCGACAACGTGTTCGGGATCGACGAGGGAGCATGCCATGCGGCGGTCGTCGACGAAGCGCGCGGCCTGTTGCAGGGCGGAGCGGCCGCCGTTAAGGACGGCATGTTCTACGAGCCGGTACTGGGCAGCGACTTCAACATTGCGGTATTCGGCGCGGGTCACGTGGGCGTCGCCGTGGTCAATCTGCTGTCCGGGCTGGACTGTAATATCCGCTGGATCGACAGCCGCCGCGACATATTCAGGGCGACACCGCGAAACGTGAAGACCATCGAGACCAGCGAGCCGGCGCTCGAGGTGGCCGCCATGCCACCGTCCAGCTACTACCTCGTCATGACGCACAGCCACCCGCTGGATTTCGACATTTGCGACCGCATCCTGAGGCGCGGCGATGCGGCCTACTGCGGCCTGATCGGCTCCCTGACCAAGCGCCGCCGATTCGAGAAGCGCTTCCGCCAGCAGGGCCTGCCGCAAAGCGCGGTCGAGCATCTGGTGTGCCCGATCGGCGTCACGGGCATCAGCGGCAAGAAGCCTGTCGAGATCGCCATCGCCGTCGCGGCGGAGATCCTCCGGGTGTACGAGAAGTCGCTGTCGCTGCAAAAGTCGCTCCCCGACAACGTGCACCCGATCGGGAGCTGACGTGGAAGCCTATATCGCCGACTGGCTGAACCTGCTCGTGCGCTGGCTGCACATGATCGCCGGCATCGCCTGGATCGGCTCCTCGTTCTATTTCGTCTGGCTGGACAATCACCTCGAGCCCCCGAAGGCGGATGCCGATCGCGACAAGGGCGTGGGCGGCGAGCTGTGGTCGGTGCACGGCGGCGGTTTCTACCACGCACAGAAGTACAGGGTCGCGCCGCCGGCGCTGCCGGAGACCCTGCACTGGTTCAAGTGGGAAGCCTACACGACGTGGCTGTCCGGAATGTTCCTGCTCGTGCTCGTCTACTGGGTGGGTGCGGGTGTCTATCTCATCGATCCGTCCGTCGCGAACCTGGCGCCGCTGACCGCCGTCGGGATCGCCCTCGGGTTTATCGTTGTGGGCTGGCTCGTCTACGACGGCCTGTGCCGATCGCCGCTGGCCGACAATGGTGGCCTGTTTGCCGGCATCCTGCTGCTGCTCGCCGCCCTGATGGCCTGGGGCCTGTGCCAGGTGTTCGGCGGGCGCGGCGCGTACATTCATTTCGGCGCGGTATTCGGCACGATCATGGCGGCGAACGTGTTCTTCGTGATCATCCCGGGCCAGCGGCAGATGGTCGCGGCGGCCGAACGCGGTGAGGCCCCGGACCCGCTGCCCGGCATCCGCGGCAAGCAACGCTCGGTGCACAACACCTACTTCACCCTTCCCGTGCTGTTCACGATGATCAGCAACCACTTCGCAATGACCTATAACCACGAATTCAACTGGGCGATCCTCATCGCGATATCGCTCGCCGGGGCGCTGATCCGCGTCTATTTCGTGGCGAGGCACTCTGGCCGGGCGTCGCCGCTGCCGATCATTGCCGCGGTCGTCCTGTTGGCGATCGTCGCCGTGGCGATCGCGCCACGAAACACGGCGGCGAGCGTCGGCCAGGTGGATTTCGACGCCGTCCGCAGCGTCGTGCACGAGCGCTGCACCTCGTGTCACGCGGCAGCGCCGTGGCACCCGGGGTTCCCGGCACCGCCCGCCGGCGTCGTGCTCGAGACGGATGCGCAGATCGTCGCCGAGGCATTGCGGATCCATCACCAGACCGTCGTGACGCGCGTCATGCCGATCGGCAACCTCACGAACATCACCGAAGAGGAACGTTCCCTGATCGACCGCTGGTATCGGTCGGGTGCCGGGGCGAACGAATGAGCAGAGACAACTACCCGCGCGATCTTCGCGGCTACGGTGCAGGACCGCCCGACCCGGGCTGGCCCGGCGGCGCGCGTACCGCGGTGCAGTTTGTCGTCAATTACGAGGAGGGCGCGGAAAATTGCGTATTGCACGGCGACGCCGCGTCAGAAGCGTTCCTGTCCGAGATCGTCGGCGCCGTCGCCTACCCGGGCCAGCGCCACATGAACATGGAGTCGCTTTACGAATACGGCGCACGCGCCGGCTTCTGGCGACTGCACCGGATGTTCACGCAACGCGATCTCGCGGTCACCGTCTTCGGGGTCGCGATGGCCTTGCAGCGCAACCCGGAGGCCGTGGCCGCGATGCAGGACGCCGGCTGGGAGATCGCGAGCCACGGCTATCGCTGGATCGACTACCAGGGCGTGGACGAGGCGACGGAAAGAAAGCACCTCGGGCGAGCCATCGACATCCACACACAGGTAACCGGCGAGAGGCCACTCGGCTGGTACCTCGGCCGCTGCAGCCCGAATACGCACCGGCTGATCGCCGAGGAGGGCGGCTTTGTCTACAACGCAGACTCCTACGCGGACGACCTGCCATACTGGGATCTGTCCCATTCGCCGCCGCAACTCATGGTCCCGTACACGCTGGACGCCAACGACATGCGTTTCGCGACGGCACAGGGGTTCAACTCGGGGGCGCAGTTTTTCGACTATCTGAGAGACAGTTTCGATGTGCTGCACGCAGAGGGCGGACGGATGATGTCGATCGGTCTGCACTGCCGGCTTGCCGGACGACCCGGGCGCGCCGCCGCGCTTGCGCGCTTCCTGGACTACCTCGGCTCGTTCGACGATGTCTGGGTGTGCCGGCGGATCGACATCGCGCGCCACTGGCGCAAGCATTTCCCGGTGGACGGGGCCTAGCATGAAAGAAAAAGAATTCATCGCGCGCTACGGCGGCATCTACGAGCACTCGCCGTGGGTCGCGGAGAAGGCGGCGCCGCTGGTCGACGACAGCGCGGATATCGACGTCATCGCCCGCGTCATGGCGGATTGCGTGGACAACGCGTCGATGGGCCGGCAGCTGGCGCTGATCCGCGCACACCCGGACCTGGCGGGGAAAGCGGCGATTGCAGGCGAGCTGACCGCTGACTCGGGGTCGGAGCAGGCCAGTGCCGGCCTCGACAGCTGTTCTCCCGAAGAATATGCGCGGTTCAAGGCACTCAATGAAGACTATCGCCGGAAGTTCAGCTTTCCGTTCGTCATGGCGGTTCGCAACAAGAGTCGCACGGAGATCCTCGAGGCATTCGAGTCGCGGCTGGAGAATGATTACGATGAAGAATTCGAGAATGCACTGCTCGAGATACACAGGATTGCACGTATGCGGCTAATCGCCCTCGGAGCAAACTGATGCCTGAGCCCGACATCCCGTTCCGCGAGTGGATCCGGCTCGAGCAGCCGCGCCTCGGCACGCGCGTGACCCATGCGAGCGACGAGTTCTTCGCTGCCAAGGAACGCCTGATCCAGGCCGCCGACCCGGTGTTCATCGAAGACAAGTACGACGACCACGGCAAGTGGATGGACGGCTGGGAGAGCCGCCGCCGCCGCACTCCGGGGCACGATCACTGCATCATCCGCCTGGGCGTGCCGGGCTTCGTCCGCGGCGTCGATATCGATACCCGTCATTTCACCGGCAATTTCCCGCCGCAAGCCTCCATCGACGCCTGCGTCAGCGACGAAGACGTTCCCGAGTCCGGCTGGACCGAAATCGTGCCGCGCACCGACGTCGCGGGTGACCAGCATAATTTCGTCGCGGTGAGCGACACGAATGTCTGGACACACCTGCGTCTGAATATCTATCCGGACGGCGGCGTCGCGCGTTTGCGCGTCTACGGTGAAGTGCGCGCGGACTTCGAGGTAACGGGCGGCGTGGTCGACCTGTTCGCGCTCAAGAATGGCGGCCGCGCGCTCGCGGCGAGCGACGAACATTACGGGAGCATGCACAACCTCAATCTGCCGGGGCGCGGCGTCAACATGGGCGACGGCTGGGAGACGGCACGTCGCCGCGGACCCGGCAACGACTGGGTAATCGTCGCGCTGGGCAGACCGGGTATCGTCGAGCGAGTCGAGGTCGACACGGCACATTTCAAGGGCAACTACCCCGACCGTGTCTCGGTCGAGGCGGCATTGTTCGAACACCATCACCAGGCGACCGTCGACAGCGACCGCTGGAAGACCTTGCTGCCGGAAACGAAAGTCTCCATGGACCAGCAGCATTACTTCGAGACAGAGCTGGAGGACGTCGGGCCGGTGAGCCACGTGCGCATGTCGATCTATCCGGACGGCGGCGTGAGCCGACTGCGTATATTCGGGCGAGTTGCGGGTAGCGAGGCGTCATGAGCGGCCCTGTGCTGAAACCGCTGCCGCTCACCCGCGAACGCTTTCTGCCCTTCGGTGACGTCATCGAGGCAAGCGGTGTGCAGCGCGAAGCCATGAATGCGGGGCGATTCGAACGTTACGACGACCTGTGTGACGTGGACGTGGGTACCGACGGCCGGGTCTCCGTGAGTGTCGCGCGCTGCCGCAGCGCGACGGCGCTACCCTGCCGTTTCGACGCCGTCGAGCGGCATCCACTGGGCAGCCAGGCATTCGTGCCCCTGGCGCGGACGAGATTCGTCGTTGTCGTAGCGCCGCCGGAGGAAAGCGTTGAGGTCGAGGACCTGCAGGCGTTCGTGACCAACGGCCGGCAAGGCATCAACTACCGGCGCGGCACGTGGCACCTGCCGTTGATCGCGTTCGAGGCGGGACAGGAGTTTCTCGTCATCGACCGGGCCGGCGATCTGCCGAACTGCGATGAGCACGTACTGGATGAGAGCGTGCTCCTGCTGGAGCCCTGAGGTCATGCGCAGGGCCTTTCGCGGTTCCGTATTTCACTGTCTCGGCGACCCGGGTGAGCATGACGACGAGAGCGCCATCGCCTGGCTGGACGACGGGCTGCTGGTCGTCGAAGACGGCCGGATCGCAGAGCTGGGCGATGCGGATGTGATCATGGGGTCGCTGTCCGAGGATACGCACATCGAGGACTGTTCCGGCAAGCTTATCGTGCCGGGCCTCATAGACTGTCACGTCCACTATCCGCAGATCGACGTCATTGCATCCTATGGCGAGCAATTGCTCGACTGGCTGCATCGATATGCGTATCCGGGGGAGATGCGATTCGCGGACGAGGAGTACGCGCGCAGTGTCGCCGGCGCATTCGTCGACGAACTCCTGAAGAACGGCACGACGACGGCACTGGTATTCGGCACAGTGCATGCGCACTCGGCCGACGCCATTTTCGACGCGGCTGCAACCAGGAACATGCGGCTGATTGCCGGCAAAGTGCTGATGGATTCGAATTGTCCGGAGGAGCTCCGTGACAGCGCGGCCACAGGCTACGATGACAGCAAGCAACTCATCGAGCGCTGGCACGGTAATGGCCGGCTCGGCTATGCCATCACGCCGCGCTTCGCCCTGACCTCGAGCGAGGCGCAGCTCGAGGCGGCGGGACGGCTGGCGGCGGAGTATCCGGACGTGTGGGTACACACACACCTCGCCGAGAATCACGATGAGATCGAGCAGGTTTCCCGGCTGTTTCCGTGGAGTTCGAGTTATCTCGACGTTTACGACCGTTTCGGCCTTGTGCGTGAGCGATCCGTGTTTGCCCATTGCCTGCATCTGCAGGACGAAGAATGCCGGCTGATGGCCAAGAGCGGTGCGGCGGCGGCACATTGCCCGACGTCGAACATGTTCCTGGGCAGCGGCCTCTTCGATCTGCGTCGCCTGCGAGATCGGCAGATTCGGGTCGGGCTGGGCACCGACGTCGGGGGCGGAACCAGCCTGTCGCTGCTAAAGACGATGCGCGAGGCCTACAAGGTAATGCACCTGCAGCAGCAGCCGCTGCCGCCAGGCCGCGCGCTTTACCTGGCGACGCTGGGGGCAGCGCAGGCCCTGTACCTCGATGACCGGATCGGAAATTTCGAGGCGGGCAAGGAGGCCGATTTCATCGTGCTCGATCCTCGTGGCACGTCGATCAGCGCGCACCGCACGGCGCTGGCCTCGTCGCTGGGTGAACTGTTGTTCGCGCTCATCGTGCTCGGTGACGATCGAAACGTTGCGGCGACCTACCTGCAGGGTGTGCGTGCCTAGTCGAGGCAGCGATTCTCGAAGCGCTTAAGCAGCATGTCCTCTTTTTCCGCCGCCCGGAAGAACTGATCCAGGTAAGACGTCCGACTCTGCCTGTTCCTGTCGCTGAGCACGGGCAGCGAGTCAATGAGTGAGGCGATGTCCTGCCGTTTCGAAACGACGGTATGCAGTGCTTGCTCGAGCGCATCCCTGTCGGTGCAGAAACCGCGGTAGCGCCGTTGCGTCACGCTATCTATGCGCAGGTCAGGCGGTGGAAATGCATAGGGCGCATCGACGAATCCCGAGAGGTCGAAGTCATAGGGAACGTAGAGAATATCCGCGTCGGTCTCTACGAGCGTACCGTTATGGCAGCAGGATTTCTCTTCGTGGGGTTTCACCAGGGACCAGTCGACATTGGCGATGAGGTACTGGAAGACGTAAACAAGGGCCATGTGATCGGCATCCAGCCAGCTGAGTGATACTTCCGGCAGTTCCGACTCCCGACCGCCGAGACGTTCGGCCATCTGGTCCGCCGGCTCGAGCAGAAAGGCATGCAGGCGAACGTCGTCATCATCCCGGGCAGTATCACTGAACGTCAGGCGCAACAGGCGCACGCGGTAGCTGGCGGGCGTCAGCAGGTTGAATATCCGGTAGATGGCATATTCCTCGATCAGGTTCTTCTCGGCGCGCTCCGATGTGTGGCAGGGCACGACGAGCTTGAGCTTGTCCTGTCCCTCGAAGAGCGTGCCGTTGACCTCACTCTTCTTGAAGTTCAGCCGCATCGGCAGGAGGTCACAGACACGCAGGCGGCTCTTGCCACGGAGCCGGACCTTTATCGCGTGCTCCGTGCCGTCGGCGTGCAGCAGGAAAGGCAGCTGATCGCGACTGTCCGGATCGCCGAGCAGGTCCTGCAGCGGGCCCTCGAGCGCGGCGTCAATGATGGACGTGTCGTCGAACAGCGGCGTTGCGCGCAGCGGTGACAGTAATAGTACGGCGGTTAACAGAGCGGTGAATCGAACGGCAGCCATACGGGCATGTTGCCGATGGAGCGGGGGCGCTGCAATATGCCGGCATGCCGGACCACATGCATACCGCACTCACCAGCACGGAACACGCTGCCCCGGCGCGCCGCCTTCGGCAGCTGCCAACCTATTACTACCACTCGCACTTCGCCGAAATGATGGCGTTTGTGGAGGCCAACTACGGTCACGTATTGCTCGACACGCACGTGGCCTTTATCCGGGACTTCGAGCGACTGCCGAGAGATGCGCAGTGCCTCTACGTGAGACTGGTGAACCGCAAGGGCAATGTCTTTGCAGGTAATCGCCTGACGTATCCGGAACTCGGCGACACGCAGGCGCTCGTTACGATATTGCGCGAACAGGGCTGGCTCGAATCACCGGGGGATGCGCATTACGACGAGCTGCTGCGTTTCCTGACCAGAGGTGAGCTCTACGAGGCTCTCGCCAGTCGTTTCGTCGGCGTGCGCAGCTCCATGAAGAAGGCGGAGTACGTCGCGTTCGCGCGGGCAAACTGCACGCCCGGCGACTTCGTGAGCCATGCCGATCTTTCGCGGCTGGTCGTACAGAGCCGCAGCGAGGAGGTGAATTTCCTCACATTCCTGTACTTCGGCCGTCTGCAGGACGGGCTGGCGCGCTTCACGATGCGGGACCTCGGAATCGTCAGGACGCACGGCTTCCGCGAGTCCTTCGAGCCGCGTTTTGCGGATCGGGAAGAAGCGTTCGAGCACTATTTCTTCGAGACCCGCCTGGCACGGCTGCGCTCCGATCCTGCTGGCGCCATTGAGGATCTCATGGACGAGGCCTGTGAGTGGCCCGAGCCGGTCAGTCCCGGGGCTGCGGCGTTGCGCGACAAGCTGGTGTATCGCCTCGGGCGGAAAGCGGAAAAAGCGGGCGATACCTATGCCGCGCTGCGGCTGTTTCAGACAGGCGACTCGGCACGCTGCATGGAACGTACGGTCCGCATCCTGTTTGCGAGTGGCCAGAAGGACGAGGCGAGGCGTTGCCTGGAGCGATGCATCGACGACCCGGGGAGCGACGAGGAATGGCTGTTCGCGAGGGATTTCTACGAGCGCAAATTCGCCAGCAAGCGAACGTCGGTGGTCACCGACGTCCTGCGCGCGGCCGAAACCATCGACATCGATGAAGCACAAAGCGGATCACCGGAACGTGCCGCCGCCCATTATTTCGAGCGGGCGGGTTGCCGCGCGTTCCGCGTCGAGAATGCGCTGTGGCGCACGTTTTTCGGCCTGTATTTCTGGGACGAGCTGTTCGCCGGCGACGACGCCGACCTGCATTCGCCGTTCGAATTCCTGCCACGTAACCTGACCACGGGAACGTTCTACGACGACCATCGCGCGGCGGTCGACGGGAAGCTCGCGATGCTCGACGACCCAGGCCGGGTGGTTCGACAACTGTTGCGGTCGAGCACGGCACATTACGGTACGCCGAACGGCGTATTCCGCTGGAGGCGCGGCGTCATCGATGCATTGTTCGCGCTGCTCGAGACGGAGCGCGGTGATCCGTTGCGGCAGGTGCTCATGCGTTTCTGCCGGGATTACAAGGGGTCACGCTACGGCTATCCGGATCTGCTGGTGCTGGACGGCGACGGCGCGCGATTCGTCGAGATAAAGACGGAGGGTGACCAGCTGCGCCGCAACCAGCTTCTGCGCATCGAGCAGTTGCGTTCCGCCGGGTTTCGCGCGGACGTCGTGCGCATCCGCTGGACGCTGGATCCCGACCAGGACTACGTCGTCGTGGACGTGGAAACCACCGGCGGGCGCGGGGAGCACCACCGGGTCACCGAGATCGGCGCTGTCAAGGTCCGCAACGGCGCGATCGTCGGGCGCTTCTCGACGCTTCTCAATCCGCAGCGATCGATACCGCCGGGCATTACACGGCTGACCGGGATCACGCCCGCCATGGTCGAGGATGCACCGTATTTTTCGGACATCGCGGATGAATTCGAGGAATTCTTGCAGGGGGCCATCTTCGTCGCACACAACGTCGAGTTCGACTACGGGTTCATATCGGGGGAATTCGCTCGCCTCGGCCGCAGTTTCCGGAATCCGAGGCTCTGCACCTGCGCGACGATGCGCAAGCTCTATCCCGGGCAGCGCTCGTACAGCCTGGCGGCACTCGCGGAGTCCTGGGATATTCCGCTCAGGAACCACCATCGCGCCTTGTGCGACGCGGAAGCCGCGGCCCAGCTCTTGCTGATCGTCAACGAGAAACGCAGTGAGCTGCTGGCGAGTAAAGAGGAGGCTGGCGGATATGGTTGAGCAATCCGCGGCTGTCCGCGAATTCGCCGACGTCGACGCCGAAGGTTTCGAAGCGGAGATCGCCGCGGCCGGCTGCGCGCCTGCCCGTTGCACGGCCCGCGTGGCGAACCGCACCGTAATGGCTGACGAGCGCCGTGCGGAGAGCGCGGCGATGCGGTAGCATCGCCGCCTTGAATTCGTCCACGGGGGAATAGACTTGCTGACACCGAGAATAACGATGCTGGCGCTGGTGTTATTTGCCGCCGGCTGCACGGCGATATCGGTGAACCTGCCACCGATCACCGAGGGGCCGACGGACGAGCGCCACAACGGCAAGGTCGTCTGGCGCGACCTGCTGACCAACACACCTGAAGCGTCGCGGCGGTTTTACAGTGAACTGTTCGGCTGGGAGTTCGAGGCTCCCAGGGTATTCGTCGGCGTCGGAGGCGGTGATTCCTACCTCTTGATCCGTCACAACGGCGAACTCATCGGCGGAATGGTCGACACCAATGCATTGGGCAAGAAGGAGAACATCTCGCAGTGGATAACCACAATTTCGGTGGCCGACATCGACGCAGCGATGGAGCGCGTGTCGGATGCGGGCGGGGATGTGCTCAATCCGCCGGAGTCGATCGGGGACCGCGGACGGATGGCGGTGGTCGAAGATTCGACCGGCGCGCTGTTCGCGATGATACAGACCAGGGACGGCGATCCTGCGGACAGCGAACCCGTGCAGGACGGCTGGCTATGGGACGAGCTCTGGACCGACGATGTCGAGAGCGCTACCGGCTTTTACCAGGCGGTTCTCGGTTTCCAGCATACGGATCATGATATCGAGAATACGGAGCGGAATTACCGGGTCCTGAAATATGCGGACACGCCGCGCGCAGGTGTGCTGAAGAATCCGTTCGAGGGCGAACGCCCGGTCTGGGTCAACTACATCCGCGTCGAGGACCCGTCCGCGGTGACGGCGAAGGTCGAGACTCTCGGCGGTCGCGTGCTGGTCGAGGCGCAGGCGCGGCCCATCGGCGGCGAAGTCGCCTTTATCGCCGGCCCGTCCGGCGCTGGCGTCGCCGTGCAGACCTGGCCACTTGATTGAGGAAACGACGATGAAGATCTCGAAGATAGCGCGGGTGGCCGGTATTTCCACGCTCCTGGCCGTTTGTTCACTGCTGGCTTCATGCGAGCCACCCGCTGTCTATGGCAGTGTCGGCTACAGCTCGTACAGTGGCGGCGGCTATTACGGCGGCGGAGGAATGAGCACCAGCGTCAGGATCGGCGGCCGTATCTACTGATCGGCTGCCGGCGCCCCCAGGTGCCGCCCCAGCCTGTCGAATATCCCCGCAAGCTCCGGGCGACATTCACGCAACTCTTCCAGCGACTGTCCCGAGAGCTCATAGGGCAGCACCAGCCAGTCGTCCGTCTCGTGCACGTAATAGTCGGGTGTGCGCAGCGTAGCCGGCGTCGGCCGGAACCAGACGGTGGCGACGCGGATATCCCCGGGCAGGTTGCGACGCGTTTTGCATGAGAGCTGTTCGATGACTGCCTTGACGCTGGATCCCGTGCTGTAGACGTCGTCGACGATCAGCAGCGAGTGATGCGAACACAGATTCTCGAGCAGGTACTGCAAGCCATGCACGCGGATCTGACCTTCCTTGCTGACCATCTCCGGGTAGCGGTGCGCACCGGAGTAGGACGTGCGAATCGCGATATGGTCAGTCGGCGTGCCGAAGAACTCCAGGCCCTCCTGCACGGCGATGCCGACAGCGCTGCCGCCGCGCCATAAGCCGACGAGAAAATCGGGCCGGAAGCCCGCTTCGTGGATATTTGCCGCGAGCTGGAATGAATCCCTGAGCAGGTCGTCTGCGCGGATGAATCGCTTGTTCATTGTTCGTGGGCGCTCGCAGTACGGTAGAATTCAGGCCCGCATTATAGCCAGCGCGCGACGTCCCGGTAAAAAGAGAATAACGATGGACAAGACCGTACTTTCCGCCCAGGACCTGCTCGAGGACTCCTTCCGCCTCGGGCTCGAAGTCCTGGAGAGCGGCTTTCGGCCGACCATGATCATCGCGATCTGGCGCGGCGGCACGCCGGTCGGCATGGCCGTTCAGGAAATCCTCGACTACTGCGGTGTCGAATCGGATCACATCGCGATTCGCACGTCCTCTTACGAAGGCGTGGACCGGCGAGGAACCGTCGCCGTTCACGGCCTCAACTACATCATCAAGAAGATTTGTCACGACGACCGTGTGCTCATCGTCGATGACGTTTTCGATACCGGAAACACGATCGTCGCCGTCATCGAAGAACTCCGGAAGCGGGCAAGAGACAATACGCCGGACGACATTCGTGTTGCGGTGCCGTGGTACAAGCCGAGCCGCAACGAAACCGAGCTGGTCCCGGATTACTTCATCCACGAGACCTCTGCGTGGCTGGTGTTCCCGCACGAACTGGACGCGCTGTCGGCCGACGAGTTGCTGGCCGAGAGACCCGAGATTGCGCGTATCGTCGAGGCCGTCAAGGCGCCCGCGAGGTCGGCCTGACGCCACGCCAGGGCCTGGTACGCTTCCTCGCCGAGTTCCTCCTGCGAACTACCAGAGACGCATGCGCCAGCGTCCGCCCTCAGCGACGCGCCGCTTGCGCATCTTGGCGTGCAGTGCGGCGCGCTTGTCGGCCAGCCACTCGTCGCGGCCGACCCTGACATCCTCGCCGCGGGCCTTGCGCCGCGCTTCCTCGGCTCCCCGGAAGGCGCAGAACTCCTCGTACAGGCTGATTTCGTTACGCAACTCGCCGAGTACGATCTCTGCATAGATGGCATCGTCGAGAAACCCGAGACCGGGAATGCGGTCGGGGATCAGGTCCTCGGGGTCGCAGAGATAGGCCAGCGCGCTGAGCACGTGCCGTCGTTCGTGCGCCGAAAGGTTCCATTCCTCGTCGTTGATCATGTCGATCACGATACCGAGCTTGTCCATTCGGGCCGCGATGAATTCCGGCAGTTCGGTCTCGCGCGTCTGGCGGAGCAGTTCACGTGCGGCCTGCTCGATCTGTTTTGCCGCGGCGTCGTCTTTTACCGCCGTGCGTGCCTTGTCCACGATCGCCTGGAACCGCGCCAGGTCGTCGTCGCTCAATGTAAACGTGATGTCGAGAGGCATGATGAGGATCCCTGTTTGAGCCCTATCCTAAGCCGCTCCGGCGGATTCGCAAACCGTGAACCGTGCGTCCTGACAAATGTTATAAAAAACAATAATTTGTTGCGAAACAGTGCGCCGGAACTGCGCCAAACTGTGAACTGCGCCTCAGTTCGCGCTGCGACACGCTTCAAAAGCTGCGAAACAGTTCCGGGAATCAAAGCGTTAGCTTCTTTACGATTGTCCGCGGTATCGGCGAGTTCGAGTGACCCCCATGAACCTGGACGTCGTATTGTCCATTCTGCTGATTTTCAGCGCAGCTTGCTACGTGCTGCTCGGCATTCGCCTGATTACGGCCAAGCGCGAGGTCGGCAGCGTGCCGATCGGGATGCTGTTCGTGATCATCAGCTTCTGGGTGATGGGCGGCGCCGTGGAGCTGATGTCGGAGTCGTTCCTCGTGTTCTCGATCGGCCGGACCGGCCATTTCATCGGTACGGCACTGCTGCCCCTGGCGGCATTCGTCTGTTTTCGCGAGTACGCCGGTGCGGTGACGCCGGCGCGGACCATCATATTGCTGCTTATCGTGCCGACGATATCCATCACCCTCGCGGCGACGAATTCGTTTCACGAGTTCATGTGGCAGCTGCCTGCTGTCGATGATGACGGGCGGTTTCTCACTCGTCCGGACCAATGGGGTCCGTGGTTCCTGTTCGTGCATGCGCCACACAGCTATGCCCTTATAGGAGCAGCGATGTTTACCTTGCTGGTGCACAGCTCAGCGGTCGCGCCGGCCCATCGCCGAGGTCTGTTTCTCCTGGTAGCAGCATGCGTCGGACCCCTGATCGCCACAGCGGCTTACGACCTGGGACTCGGGTCCAACGTCTTGTCGTTCGTACCACTGGTGTTCGCGGCGATGTTGCCGATCTATGCCTGGCTGATCGTCGGTGAGGGGATCGTCGAATTCACGCCACTGGCGTACGAAACCGTGTTTCAGAACATGCAGGACCCGGTCATTGTCATCGACGATCAGCAGCGCATCATCGGTCTCAATCACTGCGCCGAGTCCATGCTGTCGGTTTCGGAACACGAGGCGCTGCGTATGCCACTCGAGGACATCTTCAAGGACGGCGCGACTGTCGTGTTCGAAGCGCTGGAGACGCACAAGCCACAGAAGATGATGACGGAAACGGGACGCTTCCTGCACGTACAGGTGTCGCCCATCCAGTCGGACCGGAGTTCCGTACGCGGGGGTCGCGTATTGATGTTCCGTGATGTCAGCGACGTCGAAAAAGCCCAGAGCGAGGTGCGCAAGAGCGAAAAGCTGCTGCGCACACTGATCGATCACTCGGTGAACGGAGTCTTGCGCCTGCGCTGGGTCCAGGATGAGGATTACGGCGGCAGGGATCTGCGCTGCATCTTTGCCAACGCGGCGGCGGGGCGCTTTTTGAACACTGAAACCAATGATCTCGTCGACCTGAAGGCAAGCGAGATCGTCCGGCGGGCGATGACCGGCATGGACGCACACACCCAGCAGAGCATTCTGGAGCAGCTGGAAGACTCCTGCGAAGCGGGCGAGAGCCTGGAGGTAGAGCTGCTGCAGAGTACCGGTGAGACGCTGCGCTGGTTGCGCCTGATCTGTGAGCCGGTCGGCGACGACATCGCGGCAACATTTATCGACGTCACCGACAGCAAGGCGAAGGAACGCCAGATGGAGTCGATCGCCTGGTCGGATCCGCTCACCGGCGTGCTCAATCGGCGCGGTTTCGAGCGCGACGCTGCGCAACGCTTGACGGATAGCGCCGACGACGCGACCGGTGCGCTGTTGTTCATCGATCTCAACGAGTTCAAGGACATCAACGACAAGTATGGTCACGTGGTGGGTGATCAGCTGCTGACGATTGCCGCGCAGCGTCTGCGCAAGAGCCTGCGTTCTCAGGACATCATCGGCAGGCCCGGCGGCGACGAGTTCGTGGCCCTGGTACCTGATGTCTCTTCGGCGGTGGCCGACAGGCTGGCAAAGCGGTTGGCGCAGGCGCTGGAAGCGCCCTACAACATCGGCACCGAGACGATGAGCTGCGCCGCAAGCATCGGCCTGGCCCTGTATCCGACCAACGCGAATACGCTGACAGGCCTGCTGCGCGAAGCTGACCAGGCGATGTACCGTGCGAAGGCGCGCACGCGAGGAGCCGCGGAGCTGTGCCACGACGACCTGCTCGAGAAAGCTATCTGACGCCGCAACGTGATTAAATATGGCGCTCCTGTCACTGGTAACGAGCGCGATGCACACTATAGCCCCGATATCGATACCCGACGACGAACCCGTCATCCGGCTCGAGAAGCTCAGCCGCCGGTACCAGATGGGTGTCGAAGAGATCAATGCCCTCGGCAGCGTCGATCTAACCGTCCGGCGCGGCGGCTACCTCGCGATCATGGGGCCCTCCGGCTCGGGCAAGTCAACCCTGATAAACATAATCGGCTGTCTCGACACGCCAACCAGCGGTGACTACTGGTTAAACGGCAACTCCGTATCCGCCATGAACGAGAAACAACTTGCGCGTATCAGGAATGCGGAGATCGGTTTCGTGTTCCAGACGTTCAACCTGCTGCCCAGGATGTCCGCACTTGCCAACGTCGAGGTGCCATTGATCTATGCGGGATTGAAGCGCAAGGCGCGCGATGCGCGTGCAAGGGAAGCCCTCGAGACTGTGGGACTCGGCGATCGTATGATTCACCGGCCGTCCGAGATGTCCGGGGGGCAGCGGCAGCGGGTGGCGGTAGCGCGTGCGCTAGTGACAAACCCGAGCATCCTGCTGGCGGATGAGCCCACCGGAAACCTGGACTCGGGGACGGGAGAAGAAATCATGG
>JAACFE010000027.1 GCA_009937525.1 Gammaproteobacteria bacterium | reverse complement strand
GCAGCGTGAGCAGGCACAGCGGCGATTCTCGAGGTGGCGGGAGCTGCCGGACGATCGTCGTCGTCAGATTCGCCGGCGTTGGGAAGAGTTCCAGAGCCTGCCGCCGGACGAGCGCCGCCGGATCCGCGAGAACTATCAGCACTATCGCGAGCTGTCTCCGGAGCAACAACAGCAGCTGCGTGATCGCTTCCAGCGCATGACACCAGAGCAGCGGGATCGGATGCGTCAGCGCTTCCGGGACATGACGCCCGAACAGCGTCAGCGCGTGCGGGACCGGATGCAGCGCGACCATCGCGGCCGAACATAATCGTCGTCAATACCGAGGCGCCCATCGGGCGCCTTTTTTGTTCCCGCTACTAAGGGTTATCCGAGACGCCTGAAATCTGTGCTGCGCCTGACATTGTTGATAGAGTAGCCCCCCATCCCAACCGGCACGATCATCGGAGGCCATGAATGAAGATCGGTGTACCGAGAGAAACCCATCCAGGCGAGCAACGCGTGGCAACTACGCCCGATGTGGCTGCCCAGCTCCAGAAGCTCGGGTACGACGTAGTGGTCGAGAAGGACGCAGGTGCTGCAGCGAGCTTTTCCGATGAAGCCTACAAAGAGGCAGGCTGCAGCATTGCCGAATCCACGGCCGACATCTGGTCCGACGCAGACATCATTCTCAAGGTGCGTCCGCCCGAGGGCGATTACGCCAGCGGCCTGAAGGATTCGCAGACGCTTATCAGTTTCCTGTACCCGGGACAGAACCCGGAGCTCCTGAAACAGCTGACAGGTAGCGGAGGCACTGCACTCGCAATGGACAGCGTGCCGCGGATTTCCCGCGCCCAAAAGATGGATGCGCTGAGTTCGATGGCGAACATCGCCGGCTACCGCGCGGTCATCGAGGCGGCGCAGCATTTCGGTCGCTTCTTCACCGGGCAGATCACGGCGGCGGGCAAGGTGCCACCGGCCAAGATCATGGTCATCGGTGCGGGCGTCGCGGGCCTCGCGGCAATCGGCGCTGCGAAGAGTATGGGTGCAATCGTCAGGGCTTTCGATACGCGCCCCGAGGTGAAGGAGCAGGTCGAGAGCATGGACGCGGAGTTCCTGATGCTCGACTTCGAGGACGAAGACGGCTCAGGTGAAGGCGGTTATGCCAAGGTGATGAGCGACGAATTCATCAAGGCAGAGATGGCCCTGTTTGCCGAGCAAGCGAAAGACGTCGACATCATCATTACCACTGCCCTGATTCCAGGCAAGCCGGCACCACGGCTGATCACCGCGGAGATGGTCGAGTCGATGAAGAACGGCAGCGTGATCGTCGATCTCGCGGCTGAGCAGGGCGGCAACTGCGAACTCACCGAACCCGACGACGTCGTCGTACGGAACGGCGTATCGATCATCGGCTACACCGATCTCCCGAGCCGGTTGGCCACGCAGTCCAGCCAGCTCTACGCGACCAATCTCCGGCATTTGCTCACGGACATGACGCCCGAGAAGGACGGCAATCTCGTGCTCGATCTCGAAGACGAGGTAGTGCGCGGAGCCACGGTTTGCACAGGCGGCGAGACGCTTTGGCCGCCGCCACCGCCGAAGATATCGGCGGCGGCTCCGGCAAAGGCGCAGCCCGCTCCCGCCCCCGTCGTCGAGGGGAAGAAACGCTCACTCGCGGGCCCGATCATGCTGGCGGCGATAGGCGGCCTGGCGATGTTAGGGCTCGGCGCTGTCGCACCCCCTTCCTTCATGGCGCATTTCACCGTATTCGTGCTGGCCTGTTTCGTGGGCTACATGGTCATCTGGAACGTGACGGCGGCGCTGCATACACCGCTTATGAGCGTGACGAATGCCATCTCGAGCATCATCGTGATCGGTGCGTTGCTGCAGATCAGTTCGGATGTGCCCGTGATCAAGTGGATCGCGGTGGGCACCGTACTGATAACTGCCGTCAACATATTTGGCGGTTTTGCGGTAACTCGCCGCATGCTTGAAATGTTCAGAAAGTGAGGTCGTGATGTTTGCGGTAAACCAAGGAATCATCCAGGTCTCGTACATCATCGCGACCATTCTGTTCATTCTCGCGCTCGGCGGCCTGTCCAACCAGGAGACCGCCAGGCGCGGAAACTGGTACGGCATCGCCGGCATGGCGATCGCACTTGTCGCGACACTGGCGGGCGACGTGACGCAGAACTTCGAATTGCTGATCGTGGCGCTTCTTCTCGGCGGCAGCGTAGGTATCATCGCCGCCAGGCGCGTCCAGATGACGCAGATGCCGGAACTGGTCGCGATCCTGCACAGCCTGGTCGGCCTCGCGGCCGTCGCGGTCGGCTTCGCCAACTTCATGGACCCGGACCGGCTGTCTCACTACGCCGGCGTCGAACTGACCATTCACGACGTCGAGACCTACCTCGGTATTTTGATCGGCGCGGTGACCTTCTCCGGCTCCGTGATCGCGTTCGGGAAATTGTCCGGGCGCATCAGCGGCAGCCCGATGCTGCTGCCGGCGCGCCACTGGCTGAACCTGCTGCTCCTGCTCGGCTCGATCTGGTACGGCTACGCCTTCGTCGTGCAGTCGGCGGCCGGCGGCGGCGTCATGCCGCTCATTATCATGACGGTGCTCGCGCTCCTGTTCGGCATCCATATGGTCATGGCGATCGGTGGCGCCGACATGCCCGTCGTCGTCTCGATGCTCAACAGCTACTCGGGATGGGCTGCGTCGGCGACCGGCTTCATGCTGGGCAACGACCTGCTCATCGTGACCGGCGCGCTCGTCGGTTCGAGCGGCGCGATACTCAGCTACATCATGTGCCGCGCGATGAATCGAAAGTTCCTGAACGTGATTGCCGGCGGCTTCGGCACTGGTGGTGGCGCCGCGGCGGCGGCCAGCGGCGAGGACCAGGGCGAGGTCGTCCCCATCGACACGCAGGAAGCTGCAGAGCTGCTGTCGAACGCCAGGGAAGTCATGATCATCCCGGGTTACGGCATGGCGGTCGCACAGGCGCAGCACACGGTGTTCGAAATCACGCGCACCTTGCGTGAGAAGGGCGTAAACGTTCGCTTCGGCATCCACCCGGTTGCGGGGCGCATGCCCGGCCACATGAACGTTCTCCTGGCCGAAGCCAAGGTGCCCTACGACATCGTCTTCGAGATGGACGAGATAAACGAGGATTTCCCTGATGTCGATGTTTCGGTCGTGATCGGTGCCAACGATATCGTCAACCCGTCGGCGCTCACCGATCCCAACAGCCCGATTGCCGGTATGCCGGTACTCGAATGCTGGAAGGGCAAGGTGTCGATCGTGCTGAAGCGCAGTATGGCGACCGGGTATGCCGGCGTGCAGAATCCGCTGTTCTTCGAGGAGAACACGCGCATGCTGTTCGGTGATGCCAAGGAAACGCTGGACGAGGTTCTCAAGTCGCTCTGAGCCATTGTCATAAAGCAATCACGCCGGTTTCGAATAATCATCAACAATTTGACGCTGTTTGTTGATTTTTGACATGCGATCGGCAAACTAGCGTTACGCGGTCTGCGGTACAGCGGTGGGCTGCGCAAACCGAGCACGTGAGGTGTGTCTATGCTGGCTGGAGTTGCATCCGATATTTCGCAACAGGTTCTAAGAACCGACGTTGCCGGAATGCCGCTCGAGTGGATTGACTATCGGGAAGCGGTGCGTCTCTATCACGCCGAGCAGGTCGCCTACGACTGCGGCACGCTGCTGTATACGGTATTCGGCGGTTACAGTTCTTTCGACGGCTGCCGCAGCAAGATCGACGTCAACTCCATCATCGCGACGCATGGTACGAGCCAGAGTCTCTCGCGCAACCGCGCCAAGTACGTCCCACCGCTGAACAACCGCACGCTGTTCAAGCGTGACGGCAACCTGTGCCTGTACTGCGCGATGCGTTTTCCGACGCGGGACCTGACTCGGGATCACATCACGCCGATCTCGCTGGGTGGCGGCGACACCTGGAACAACGTCGCTACGGCATGCCGCCGCTGCAATAATTACAAGGGCGGACGCACGCCCGAACAGGCCGCGATGCAGCTCATCGCCGTGCCATTCACGCCGACCTATGCCGAGTACATCTACCTGAAGGGCCGGCGCGTTCTCGCCGACCAGATGCAATACCTGCTCGCGCACATCCCGCGTTCCAGCCCCCTGCATGCGAGGCTGACGGACCACCTCTTCTCTGGCGAGGAAGTCATCGACACGCACTTTCACGACTGAGGCCCGCTCGTTCGCGGTGCCCCATCGTGATCCAGCCGGCGCATCCGGCGTCAGGCGGGCTATCTACCTTCGATTGCGATCGATTACCTGGGTCTCGTTGAGAAACGCAATCCGGTTGCGGCGGTGAAATTTCCGCCGGCACTGATAGATGTACAGAGCTCGAGACAGGCAGATAGCGCTCATCAGCAGATACGGGTAGAAATACCGGAAGTCGGGACCGGCGACCAGGCCGATGAACAGGAAAAGCAGGCCGATTGACAGCCAGATGAGCGGGATACGGGAGTAGATCCAGTCCGGCACCAACATCGCAATCACCCTGCAGGTCGAAACACTGTAAAAACATAACGAATCGGGCCCGCGATATCCGGTACGCAGCGCACACTTCCGGGCTCGGCTATACTGCGCCGATGCAGTACCTGATCGACGCGAGCGTGTACGTATTCCGGGCCTATTATTCGATGCCCGACGACATGGTCGACGCCGACGGCAACCCGATTAATGCGTTGTACGGCTTCGCGCGTTTTCTCGGCGACTTCATCGAGCAGGTAAATCCGGAACACGTCGCCGTCGCGTTCGACGAAAGCCTGACGACGTCCTTCCGCACGAGTATCTACCCCGAGTACAAAGCCAACCGTGAACCCGCGCCCGAGGAACTGAAGCGCCAGTTCGGGCAGTGTCGGCGCTTCGTCAGTGCGCTCGGGTTGATGAACTGCGCCGACCCGCTGTACGAAGCCGACGACCTGATCGGTACGCTCGTCGAGCATGGGCGCCGCGCAGGCCGTCCCTCGACCATCGTGAGCCGCGACAAGGATCTGACGCAGCTGCTCACAAAAGACGATGTCTTCTGGGATTTCGCAGGCAAGGGCAAGCTCGGCTACGAGCACATCCCGGAATTCTTCGGCGTCTGGCCGGAACAGATCGCGGATTTCCTCGCGCTCGCCGGGGACAGCGTCGACAACATCCCGGGCGTGCCGGGTGTGGGCAAGAAGACGGCGTCGGCACTTCTCGGGCATTTCGGCACGCTCGACGAGATTTTCAACAACCTGGACCGCGTACACGAAGTGCCGGTGCGCGGCGCGAGGACGCTCGGCGCCAGGCTGGAGACCCACCGGGATGCGGCGATGCTGGCACGGCAACTCACGGGCATAGCCTGCGATGCGCCGCTCGACGATCCCGAGACAAACCTGCGCCGCTCGATGCCGGATCTCGGCGCCATCAACGCACTTTTCGACGAAGCCAATATCGGCACCGCATTGCGCCGGCAGGCCGAACGCGTCTCCGACCTCAGCCGTTTCTGACAATGCCCGGTCGCGGCAACCCCTTTGTGAAGACCGGTCCTGCGAGCGCGCTCGACATGTTCGAGGCAGAAGTGGAAGGCCTGCGCGAACTCGCGCTCGCGAGTGCGGTCCGTGTTCCGGCCGTGATCGATTGCGGCATCGAGAACGGCAGGGCGTTCATCGCGCTGGAGAGGCTGCACTTCGAACCGGCGACTCGCGCGGCGGAGACGATGCTCGGGCGGCAGCTGGCCGCGCTGCACCGGCACACGGAGAAACAGCATGGATGGCACCGAGACAACACGATCGGACCGACGCCGCAGAACAATCCCTGGACCAGCGACTGGACGGAGTTCTTCCGCAGGCACAGGCTGCATTTCCAGCTCGATCTCGCTGCACGGAACGGGTATTCGGGTGAGCTGCAGAGGATCGGTTTCGCGCTGGCGGATAAGCTGTCAACGCTGTTCGAGGACTATCGGCCGCAACCATCGCTTTGCCACGGCGACCTCTGGAGTGGCAACTGGGGCGTCGCCGACGGCGTGCCCGTTATCTTCGATCCTGCCGTCTATTACGGCGACCGCGAATCCGATATCGCGATGACGATGCTGTTCGGCGGTTTCGGACGGGCGTTCTATCGTGCCTATGAAGAAAGCTGGCCGATGGCGGATGGCCATGAACGCAGGATCAAGCTCTACCAGCTATACCACGTGCTGAATCACCTCAACCTGTTCGGCTCGGGTTACCTCGGCCAGGCGATGAAACTGCTGCGGGAGCTGGCGTAGCGCCGGCGGTTCAGTCGAACTGCTCCTCGATCTCGCTCGGATCGACGTCCTCGTCGACCTCGATGGCCTCACCGAGAAAATCCTCGTCGAACAGGAACAGCTGGGTGCCTTCCGGGGCGGTCAGCACCATGAACGCACCCTCGAAACCCGGGAACTCCCTGGCCGCCAGGCCGCGTTCCTCTACAAGGTGTTTCAGTGCTGATTTATCCCGGCACTTGAAGCACAGGGACGGATGCTCGAGCGCGATACTCTCGGATACCCCGAGGGCGATCCCACCGGCGTCGAAGCGCATGTGCACCGTGGGTTCCTCGCGCACGTTCAGGATGGAGCCGGCGACCGGTCCCCAGAAGCGTGCAGATCGCATGGCGTCGCGGACAGGCAACGTCACTTCGAACCAGCTGCCACAGGCCGAGTCGTTGTCGTATTCATCGTTGCCGTGGAAGGTCCGCGCCTCGACGATGGTAATGAGGTGCCGGTCGCGGTCGTTCACGCCGATCTCATTAAAGCGTTCTTCACCCAGGTGCATGAAGCTGAACTCGAAGCCGTGATCGGCCATCGAGCGCGCGTGCCGAGCAAGGTCGGGCTGTACGAAGGTGATCGCGGGTGATTCGAACTCTCGGTCATGGATGCCGATGCAGAGCACACCGTCACTGACGACGGCGTATTTGTGCGGGTAGACGTCGGCCGTCTCGAGCTCGGTAAAACCGAGCGTCTTGTACCAGAGCAGCGATTCCACGACGTCCTTCGCCTGAACGCTGATTTCGAGGAATTGCCCGATGCCGCTCAACGATCTGCACCCATCGCTATTGCCCGCTCCCGCGACTTGTCGCGTTCCCGGGCCGCTTCGCTCTCACTCCAGTCCGGCGACGACTCGGGCCAGCCACCGGAATGCTTCTCGACAAGGCGCGCGAGAAAAGCGACGTGATCGTCGCGCGCGTTCAGGGCGGGGATATAGTGCAGGTCGCCGCCACCGGCCTCGCGGAATATGTCGCGATTCTGCATGGCCGTCTCCTCGAGTGTCTCGAGGCAGTCCGCCGCAAAGCCCGGACAGAGTACGTCCAGTCGCTCGAGACCGCTGCGGCCGAGTTCAGCGATGGTCTCGTCCGCATACGGCTTCAGCCACTCCGCCTTGCCGAGGCGCGACTGGAAAGCGACCATGCATTGGTCGTTGGAAAGCTCGAGGGCGTCTGCAAGCAGCCGGGCGGTCTTCTGGCACTGGCAGTGATACGGATCTCCCTTGAGCAATGTCTGTTTCGGAACACCGTGAAACGACAGCAACACCCTGTCGCCGCGCCCTTGCCGTTCCCAGTAATCCCTGACGCTGGCCGCGAGTGCGGCGATGTAGCCGGGCGAATCATGGTAGTGATTGATGAAGCGCAGCTCCGGAACCCAACGGCGCCTGGAGAGCGCTGAAGTCACGGCGTCGAACACCGAAGCCGTCGTCGTGCCCGAGTACTGAGGATACAGTGGCAGCACGACGATACGTCTCGCCCCTTGCTCGTAGAGCTTCTGGAGCGCTGCCGGAATCGACGGGCTGCCATAGGACATGCCGAGCTCGGCATGGACCGGACCGGAGAAGCGCTGCCTGAGTTTTTCCTGCAGGGAACGCGTGATGTCTTCGGAGATACACAGCAGCGGCGAGCCGTCCTCGGTCCAGATCTTCGCGTAAGCCTCGGCGGAGCGCTTCGGCCTGAACGGCAGGATGAAGCCGTAGAGAATCATCAGCCAGAGCGGTCTCGGAATCTCGACCACCCGCGGGTCCGAGAGAAACTGCCGCAGGTATCGGCGAACGGCACCCGCTGACGGGTCGTCCGGGGTTCCCAGGTTGACGACGAGCACGCCGAGGGATTCCGGACTGCCGTGCTCATACGCGGGAGTTGACTGGAAAGTCGGCATATACGTGGAGGCCCCTGTACGATCGCCGTAACACTACTGCAAAGGCACTTCGCATGCCACCGCTGCCCGCGGCGGGACTCGCTATAATCGATCATCCCGGCACACCCTGATTACGGCTCTCTATCATGAACTCGAATCTGAACGAATCCGGCAACTATCCTGACCGCTGGACCCTGATACGCGATCTCTTCGTACTCCAGGCGAAGCTCGTCGTTGACGGGTTCCGGGATCTGTTGCTCGTTCCCGCCTCGCTGGTTGCAGGAATCTGGAGCCTGCTCAGCGGCGACAAGGACCGCCCCGGACCGCAGTTCTATGAGCTCATCGTACTCGGGAAGCAAAGCGAGATCTGGATCGACCTGTTCAAAGCCTACGAGAATGCACCCGAAGAGCTGCGGCGTGAGCACGAACTCGGCGTACGCAACCTGGATGAACTCGTCGACAGGTTCGAGTCGTTCGTCGTCGACGAATACGAGCGCGGTGGCGTGACGGCGCAGGCGAAGGAACGTATCGACAAGGCTCTCGACGCCATGCAGCGCCGCCACCCTCCTGAGTAATATATACACTCCGCCGCCGCGCTCCTCCTCTCCGCCATGACGCGCGATCCGGTGGCAAGGAGCCCGGTCTGCGGTATTTGTCTCCGGGCTGCTCGCTTCGCTCGCTTTAGGCCTCGTCGACAAACACCCCGAACCGGGCTCCGTCGTGACCGTCGCACCGAACAGGCGCGCCGGGGTGTTTCTCGACCGAAGTAAAGCGCAGCGCAGCGAGCCATGAGGGAGAGAAATTCGCCGGCGCGCCTGCCAGGGTGATAACGCAGCGCGTCATGGCGGAGAGGGTTCGCCTGCGGCCGCAGAGGGCTGATTTCTATTTTGTGATGTCGCGGCCGGAGAGGAGGTCGTCGAGCGACGGCGGTGGATGGTCGGGGCCCATGCGACCGGACTTCAGGCGCGCAATGTAATCCTTGTAGGCGCGCATCGCCTGGTAACCGAAGAACCAGCAGATCGGGATGTTGGCGCAGACCAGCACGCCCGTGCCGACGCCGGTGAAGTTGTCGAGATCGGCCGCGCTCTCGACGAAGCCGAGCGTTGCGACGAACACGAGTATGCAATAGACGACCTTGTAGGCGAGCACCGGTTTCTCGCCCGCAAGGAATACCACGCCCTGTTCACCATAGTAGGCCCAGGAAATGATCGTCGAGATTGCGAACATCCATGCGGCGATCGTGATGAGCCATTTCCCCAGGCCGGGCGTAACGCTGTCGAAGGCCTTGGCGGTCAGCTCGGCGCCGACGTAAGAGCGGTACAGACCGCCGCCGACGATGCTCGGCTCGACGTCACTAACAAAGGGGTCCCAGCTCACCACATAGCGGCCGTCGCGGCTGGCGACGGTTCCTTCGAGCCTGTACTGATTGAAGCCGCCGTCTCGCTCGTGCGCGGCAACGACCAGGACCACGCGTTCGCCATCGCGCCATTGGCTGCCGTCAACGCGGGAATCCTCGAACTGCCAGCCGGCATCGGTAGCGCTTACCGCGGGCACGACCGGTAGCGCATCATCAGGAGCGCGATTCCAGATGCCCGTGGAAAGAATGATCAGTGCCGTGAATGTGCAGACGACGATCGTATCGATGAACGGCTCGAGCCCGGCGACGATACCCTCACGAGCCGGCTCGTCGGTCTTTGCGGCCGCGTGTGCCATCGGTGACGAGCCCTGGCCGGCCTCGTTGGAGAAGATGGCGCGCTTCATCCCGAACACGAACGCGGCGCCCGCGGTGCCGCCGATGAACGCGCCCGCAGATTCCGTCGGCACGAATGCGGACTTGACGATGAGCGCCAGCATCGTCGGGATCTCGGTGACGTGCATGCTGAGCACGTAGATGCCTGCGAGCAGGTATAGGGCACACATGAAAGGAACCAGCGTCGCCGTTACCTTGCCGATGCGCTTGATGCCGCCGATGATGACGGAGCCTACCGCGATCGCGAGCACGACGCCGGAGATCCAGCTCGGCACGCTGAAATATTCTTCGGTGAGTTCGCCCACGTTCCAGGCCTGGAACATGTTGCCGCCGGTGGTAGTGGACACCAGCAGCATTACGCAGAACACGATGCCGATTGCGCGGCCGAGCCCGCCGAGGTTCTTCCTCTCCAGCGCCTTTTCGGCCACCCACATCGGCCCGCCATGCGGATTCTCGGGATTGTCTGTGTTGCGATAGAGCATCGCCATCGTGACTTCGGTCAGCTTGATGGCCATGCCCAGGAAGCCGATGACCCACATCCAGAACATGGCCCCGGGTCCACCGAGCGCAATCGCGAGAGCGACACCGCCGATATTGCCGAGCCCCACGGTCGCCGACAGCGCCGCGGACAGTGCCTGGAAGTGATTGATGGCGCCGGGGTCGTTCGCATCGTCGTAGACGCCGCGAACGACGGCGGGACCGTGCGTCAGCGCGCGGAACTGGCAGAAACCGCTCCAGATCGTGAACAGGACGCCCGTGCCCACGATCGCAAACAGCACGTACTCGTGCCATATGTAGCTGTTGAGCGTGGCCAGAAAGGCGCTGAAGTCGCCCACTTTCTCCCCTTACCTGAGTGGCGCCTCCCGGTCGTCGGCTTAGGCGGCTTCCATGATTGCCGTGACGCCCATGCCGCCTGCCGCACAGACAGAGATCAGTCCGCGCCCGGAACCCTTCTCGCTGAGTAGCTTCGCCATCGTCGCGACGACCCGCGCGCCGGTCGCGCCGAACGGATGACCGATCGCGACGCTACCGCCCCTGACGTTCAGCTTGGAGAGATCGATCGGCCCCATGGCCTCGTTCCGGCCGAGTTTCTCGCGGCAGAACTTCTCGGACTGCCAGGCTTTCAGCGTGGCGATGACCTGTGCCGCGAATGCCTCGTGGATTTCGTAGAAATCGAAGTCCTGCAGCCGCAGGTCGGCCTGCTTCAGCATGTCGGAGACCGCATAGGCGGGTGCCATCAGCAAGCCTTCTTCGTGCATGAAATTGACTGCTGCGACCTTCGCGAAGGTCAGGTAGGCCTGTATCGGCAGGTTCTTCTTGCGTGCCCAGTCCTCGTTTGCCAGCAACACGGCCGCAGCGCCATCGGTCAGCGGCGTGCTGTTGCCGGCCGTCATCGTGCCGTCGGCCGTCTTGTCGAATACCGGCTTGAGTTTTTGCAGTTTTTCGAAGGTCGTATCGCGACGGATGTTGTTGTCTTCCTCCGCATCCATGAACGGAATGACGAGATCGTCGTACCATCCCGCATCGTAAGCCGCCGCGGCCTTCACGTGACTGGCGAGGGCGAGCTGATCCTGGTGCTCACGCTGCACGTCCCATTCCTTCGCCGTGAGTTCCATGCTTTCGCCCATGGAAAGGCCGGTGCGCGGCTCGACGACGCCGGGGAATTGCGGCGCAAAATGCCTCGGGCGCAGCCGGAGCCACGGCATGATGCGTTGCATCGCCGTGCGTGCGGCATGGGCATCCAGCAGGATGTGACGGAACTCGTCGCGAAACACGATCGGCGCGTCGCTGACAGTGTCGGTGCCCCCCGCGATACCACAGTCGATCTGGCCCAGGGCGATCTTGTTGGCGATCAGGATTGCCGCCTCGATGCTCGTACCGCAGGCGCGCTGCAGGTCCATTCCCGGTGTACGCAGGGTCAGTCCCGAGTCAATCACGCTCTCGCGGGCGAGGTTCCAGTCTCGTGAATGTTTGATGACCGCACCGATGGCGACGTCGCCCATGGTCTGCCCACGCAGGTCGAGCTTCGTGACCAGTCCCTGCAGGGCCGCGGTCATGAGGTCCTGGTTGGTGCATTTTCTGTAAACGGAATGTGAGCGGCAGAAAGGTATTCGCGAGCCGCCGACTACGGCAACGCGAACGGATCGACCATCGTGCAGCATATTGCCTCCGGAGAGAGAGTTTCACACGAGCGCGAAGCAACTTTACACTATTGATCCAGTGGAACGTAGAAGCGTCTCCAATAATTTCCAGGCGGCAACACGGCTTCTGCGTATCACCCCATCCCAGCCGGGAAGGCCCGGCAGCCACGGCAGATGCAGATGCAGCAAAAAGTCCGACGTTTCGGGCGCGAGACCAAAGCGCTACTGGGCATTGCGTGGCCGCTGATAATCAACAATCTGTCGGTTGCGGGCATGAACTTCACCGACGCCGTAATGGCAGGCCGGCTCGGCGCCGAGTCGCTGGCGGCGGTCGCGGTTGGCGGCAGCGTCTGGTTCATGGGGTTCGCGCTCGTGCTGGGAGTGTTGATGGCGATCTCGCCCATTGCCGCGCGGCACCACGGCGCCGGTAACGAGGCGCTCATTGGGCGCTACACGCGCCAGGGCGTATACCTCGGCATCTTCCTCGCGATCCCGATCATCCTGTTCGCCTGGTTACTTGCGGCACCGACGCTGGCAGCCATCGGGATCGACGCCGCCTTTCGTGACATGACGGTTGGTTACGTGAAGATGATCACTCTCGGAGCTCCCGGGATGTTCGTTTTCCTGGCGCTGCGATTCACGACGGAGGGCATCGGTTACACCAAGCCGATCATGTATACCTCGATCTTCGCACTGGCCTGTAACGTGTTCCTGAACTGGGTACTGATATTCGGCAAGCTCGGCGCGCCGGCGATGGGCGCCGTGGGCTGCGGCCTCGCGAGCGGCATCACGATGTGGATCATCGCGATCATCCTGGCGACCCACATGATATCGAGCAGGATGTACAAGCCGCTGGACCTGTTTTCGCGCCTCTCGCCGATGCGCCCGAGCGTGCTGAAGGAGATCGTGTTTCTCGGCGTGCCGATTGCGATCACGATCACGGCGGAAGCGGGACTTTTCAACGCCGTCTCTATTCTCATCGGAACCCTGGGACCCGAGATCACCGCCGCTCACCAGATCGCGATCAACTTTGCGTCGACGATGTTCATGGTGCCGCTGGCCCTGAATTCGGCAATCACGGTTCGAGTCGGCCACTCCCTGGGCAAGGGTGACCTCGAATACGCTCGCTTCGCCGGTGGATCCGGGATTTTCCTGTGCGCGCTGTTCATGGCCTGCTCCGCGACCTTCCTGCTGTTATTCCGCGATGCGGTCGTCGGCATTTACACGCAGGATACGGCGGTCAAGGGCATCGCGATTTCGCTGTTGCTCATGGCGGCTGTTTTCCAGGTGGCCGACGGCATCCAGATCGGGGCCGCGGGTGCGCTTCGGGGCTATAAGGACACGCGGCTGCCGATGGCGATCAACATATTCGCCTACTGGGTTATTGCGTTCCCGCTCGCCTACATGGCGGCGGTCACCTACAAGCTTCCACCCAACTTCATCTGGGGCGGATTCGTTGCCGGCCTGACGGTGGCTGCGGTCATGCTGACCTGGCGCTATGCAAGAATCTCGGGCGATGCAATCAACGAGTTCCACTGCCTGAAGGAACAGTGACCAAAAGTGCAAGGGACGGGAGTTCCCTGGCACTTTTGTACACTGCCCCTAACCCTGGCCGAAATCGGGGGCGTCGCCCGCAAGGTATTCGTCTTCCTCAGGCGTATTGGTACGACCGAGCAGTGCGTTTCGGTGCGGGAAGCGGCCGTACTGATCGACGATGTCCCGGTGCAGCTCAGCGAACTGCGCGATGGTGAGAAAAGTTTCCTGGAATGTGGGCGAGACGGCCTCGGCAAGCCGCGTATAGAGCTCGACGGACTTGGCCTGCACCTTGCGTGACTCGGCGTGCTGGAGCGGCATATAGAAGAACGCCCGCTGGATCGACGTGAGTCCATGGTCTTTCTTCTGCATCGCACCCTCGACGCACAGTTTGAGCGCCGCCCTGTCCTTTTCGAACGCCTTTGCCGAACCGCGATAGATGTTGCGGCGGAACTGGTCGAGCAGCAGGATGAGCGCCAGGCGGCCGCGAGGCTCATCGGCCCAGTGTTCGAGCTTGCCCTCCGACGCCTTCTCGACGTCGTCAGAAAAATTCTGCTGGATCTCGTGATCGAAAGTCGCGTCTTCGCCGAACCAGATATCCATGCGGCGATCGATTTGCGGTGCGCTCAGTTCGTGTTCCTTGAACCAAAACGCGAGGATCGCGTCGATGCGCCTCTGATCCTCGTCGGTGATGGTCACACCCTTGCTCTCGGAAAGAAGTTTCACTGACATATTGCGTCCCGGTACCGAATCGAACCCACACGAGTTACCGCAAGACGGCCAGCAAAGTGGGACCTGCGTCACAATTCGGATCGCATCGGCCGTCTGCTGCGGACTTTCTCAGTAGACTTTAGCAGATGATGGCCGAGGTATCCGATATCCGGGCGCTGACCGGATCCACGTCCTGGCGCCCCCTGTTGACCGCGCTGTTCGCGACGGGTGTGGTGTCCTGTGGGGGAGCGCCGGAAAGCGCGGAAGATGAGCTCCGCGCCTGGGTCGACCGGGGCCACGAGGCAGCGGAACAGAAGGATCGTGGCGCGCTCGTCGACATGATTTCACCAACCTACAGCGATGCACGGGGTAATTCCCGTGACGACATCGAAAACCTGTTTCGCTTCTACTTCCTGCGCGCGAAGAAAGTCGGATTGCTGGTCAGTATCGACGACATCGAGATCTTTGATGACTCTGCGGCGCGGGTGATGCTGACCGTCGCCATGGGCGCCACTACGGACTCCATGCTGGGG
Organism: Gammaproteobacteria bacterium; assembly: GCA_009937525.1. Taxonomy (GTDB): domain Bacteria; phylum Pseudomonadota; class Gammaproteobacteria; order Steroidobacterales; family Woeseiaceae; genus UBA1847. The sequence goes on along the minus strand of JAACFE010000027.1, from coordinate 14,198 downwards.
TTCAACGCGGACGCCTATGAATTCGATCTCGAACTCGAGCACGTCGGCGGAGAGTGGTTGCTTGTCAGCGGACGTTGGAGTGACGTTGGCAATGAGTTGCGATAGGAGGTCGCGATGATGGACGCCAAGCATTTAAGGACAATCGTTTTTGGCACACTGGCCTGTTTCGTTGCAGCCTGTGCAAGCACCGGTGTCACGCTCGAGAGGCCCGGCGTCAGCCTGCGTAACGTGGACGTTGCGGACGTCGGCCTGGATGGCCAGACATTCGTGCTGAACTTCGACGTCATCAACCCCAATCCCATTCCGTTGCCGATTCGTTCGGTTTCCTACGGTATCGAGCTGGACGGCTTCCGTTTCGCGAGCGGCGAAACGCAAGGCGCGTTCACCGTGCCCGCAAACGGTGACAGCCACTTCGAAATCACTGTCGACGTGGATCTGATGCGTACCGCTCCGCAGCTCATGTTCATCGTCCGTGAAGGCGTATACCGGGATGTTCCCTATGCGCTGGAAGGCCGATTCGCCATCGATGTACCCTTCGCGAACCCTGTTTCGTTCCGCAATGAAGGCTCGATACGGCTGAATGCCACCGAACTGGCCGCGGATAGCAGCGATTGAAGTTGCGCCATGGTTACGCGCGTAACCATGGAAACGGCCTCTCGCCCGGGCGAGACGAAAGGACTTAAGTAACTGATTTTGAAATACTTGCTGCGGCGCACTCGCGAGTCCCGCAGCGCCTGACATATACTTGATCGCTCGGGTTGGCGGTAGAAAACCACCCAATCTCTGTGCAAACAATCAGTCGGGGGCGCGCCATGTGACACCCCGGGGCGACTATGACGGAGCGATCGGTAAAACACGGCGCAGCAGGGCTCTACGACCCGGCTTTCGAGCGCGACAGCTGCGGCTTCGGGCTGATCGCCAATCTCGATGACATTCCCAGCCACTTCGTCGTGGAGACCGCGATCTCGGCGCTGGCGCGCCTGACGCATCGCGGTGCCGTCGCTGCTGACGGCAAGACCGGTGATGGCTGCGGCCTGCTGATCAAGTTTCCGTTTCGTTTCCTCAGGGAGGTCGGCGAAGAGCTGGGCTTTACGCTCGCCAAACGCTTTGCAGCCGGCACGGTCTTCCTGAGCCACGACAAGGCGGTCGCAGCGTCGGCTCGCGCCGTGATCGAGACCGCGCTGCGGCAAACCGGCGTCGAGGTCGCGGGCTGGCGCGAAGTGCCAACCGACCCGTCCGTCTGCGGCGAGGTGGCGCTCGAGACACTGCCGCGCATCGAGCAGGTCTTCGTCAACGCGACCGAGGGAATGCAGCGCGGCCGCTTCAACCGGCGCCTGTTTCTCGCGAGACGCCGCGCCGAGAATCGCCTCGAGGACGACGAGACGTACATCGCGAGCCTGTCCTCCGTGACGATCAGCTACAAGGGCATGATCATGCCGGCGGCGTTGCCGGACTTCTACCCGGACCTGCGCGACCCGCGCCTCGAGTCCTCCGTCTGCCTGTTCCACCAGCGATTTTCGACGAACACCCTGCCCGAGTGGCGTCTCGCGCAACCGTTTCGTTTCCTTGCCCACAACGGGGAGATCAACACGATCCAGGGCAACCGGAACTGGGCGCAGGCGCGGGCGAAGAATTTCCGCTCCGACAAACTGGACGACATTTCGGACCTGGACCCGGTCGTCTCACTCACGGGTTCGGACTCGTCCAGCCTCGATAACATGCTCGAGGTGCTGCGGGCGGGCGGCATGGATGTACTGCAGGCGATGCGCATCCTGTTGCCGCCGGCCTGGCAGACCGTGGACGATATCGATCCGGAAGTCCGTGCCTTCTACGAGTTCTTCGATTGCCAGATGGAGCCCTGGGACGGGCCCGCGGGCATCGTCCTGACCGACGGGCGTTACGCGGCCTGCTGCCTGGATCGCAACGGGCTGCGTCCGGCGCGCTACGTGATCACCAAGGATCGCCACATCACGATCGCGTCGGAGATCGGCGTCTACGACTACGATGAAGAAGACGTTGTGGAGAAAGGGCGCCTCGGTCCGGGCGAGATGCTTGCCGTCGACCTCGTGAACGGCGGCCTGCTGGATACCGACGAGATTCACGACAGGTTGAAGAGCAGGGCCCCCTACAAGAAGTGGCTGAAGCAGGGCGTCCGTTACCTCGATTCCGAACTGATCGACACGCACACGGCAGCCGAACCGTTCGAACCGGCGACGCTCGCGACCTACCAGAAGATGTTCAACGTGAGCCGCGAGGAATTGAGTGACGTCATCGCCGTGCTGGCGAGGGCGGAGCAGGAGGCGGTCGGCTCGATGGGCGACGACACGCCGATGGCGGTGCTTTCCAGCAAGGTTCGTTCGCCGTTCGATTATTTCCGGCAGCAGTTTGCGCAGGTCACGAACCCGCCGATCGATTCGCTGCGCGAGCGCATCGTGATGTCCCTGCAGACGAATATCGGCCGCGAGTCGAGCCTGTTCGACATCGGACCGGAGCATGCCCGGCAGGTGATCATGAACTCGCCCGTGCTGTCGCAGAAGAAGCTCAGGCAGCTGCTCGGGCCGGACATGTACGGCGATGAATTCCAGTTCGTCGATCTCAACGTCGACGATACGATGTCGCTCCCCGATGCGCTCGACCAGATCTGCGCACAGACCGAATCCGCGGTCAGGGGCGGCAAGCTGATCATCATGCTGAGCGACCGCTACCTCGAGCCGGGCAAGCTGCCGGTTCACGCCTTGCTGGCAACGGGCGCCGTGCACCACCACCTCGTCGCCAGGGGCCTGCGCTGCGATGCCAACATCATCGTCGAAACCGGCGTGGCGCGGGACCCACACCACTTCGCCTGCCTGATCGGCTACGGGGCGACGGCCGTGTACCCGTACCTCGTCTACCAGTCGCTGCACGACATCGGCAAGCGCGGCAATATCGACAAGCAGCAGCAACTCGGTCGCAGTTACCGGCGCGGTATCCGCAAGGGCCTGTTCAAGATCATGTCGAAGATGGGTATCTCGTCGATTTCGAGCTATCGCGGCGCGCAGCTGTTCGAAATTGTCGGCCTCGCGGATGAAATCGTCGATCGCTGTTTCAGGGGCACCACGTCACGGATCCAGGGAGCGGGTTTCGAAGATTTGCTGAGCGACCAGAAGGCACTGGCGAAACTCGCCTGGGAGCCGCGCGAGCCGATTACGCAGGGCGGCCTGCTCAAATACGTGCACGGCGGCGAATATCACTGCTACAACCCGGACGTCATCGCAACGCTGCAGGCAGCGGTGCGCTCCGGCGACTACGATCGTTATCGTGCTTACGCGGAGCTCGTGAACCAGCGGCCCGTCTCCACCTTGCGTGATCTCATGCATCTCAAGGCCAGGGGTCCTGCCGTACCGATCGACGAAGTGGAGCCCGTCGAGGCGATACTGCCGCGATTCGACAGTGCCGGCATGTCGCTGGGCGCCCTGTCGCCCGAGGCACACGAGGCACTCGCGATCGCGATGAACCGGATCGGTGCGCGGTCGAATTCCGGCGAAGGTGGCGAGGACCCGGCACGCTACAAGAGCGAACGCGTGTCGAAGATCAAGCAGGTGGCGTCCGGACGTTTCGGCGTGACCGCCGAGTACCTCGTGAATGCCGAGGTCATCCAGATCAAGATTGCGCAGGGCGCAAAACCCGGCGAGGGTGGCCAGCTGCCGGGCCACAAAGTGAACGAACTCATTGCCCGCCTGCGCTATGCGAAGCCCGGCGTCGGGCTGATTTCACCGCCGCCGCATCACGACATCTATTCGATCGAGGACCTGGCGCAGCTCATCTTCGATCTCAAGCAGGTTAACCCCGACGCGCTCGTTTCCGTGAAGCTGGTAGCCGAGCCTGGCGTTGGGACGGTCGCAGCCGGCGTCGTAAAAGCCTACGCGGACCTGATTACGATATCGGGATACGACGGGGGCACGGGTGCGAGCCCGTTGAGCTCCGTGAAGTACGCCGGCAGTCCCTGGGAACTCGGACTGTCGGAAGCGCACCAGGTGCTGCGCGCAAACGGCATGCGGCACAAGGTTCGGCTGCAGACGGACGGCGGTCTCAAGACGGGGCTCGACGTCGTGAAGGCGGCCGTCCTCGGTGCGGAGAGCTTCGGCTTCGGAACGGCGCCGATGGTCGCGCTGGGCTGCAAGTACCTGCGCATATGCCACCTCAATAACTGCGCCACCGGCGTGGCTACGCAGAACAACGTGCTGCGCAGCGAGTACTTCATCGGCCTGCCCGAGATGGTGATCAACTTCTTCCGTTTCGTGGCAGAAGAGGTCAGGGAGCACATGGCGGAACTCGGTATCCGCTCGCTCGACGAATTGATCGGGCAGGTCGATCTCGTCGACCTCCAGGCGGGTCGGACGCCGAAGCAGTCACGGCTCGACCTGACGCCAGTCATATCTGATGCGGGTGTCGGTCGTGACGTGCCCCAGTTCTGCACCGAGCTGCGCAACGAGCCTTTCGACAAGGGTGAACTGGCGGAGGCCATGCTCGATGCCGCCCGGGACGCGATCAGGAACAAGACCGGCGGACGATTCGGCTATGAGGTCAGCAACTATCATCGTTCGATCGGCGCCCGCCTGTCCGGTGAGATCGCCAGGCTGCACGGCAACGAGGGGATGCGCGACGCACCGATCGACATCCAGCTCGCCGGCACCGCGGGACAGAGTTTCGGCGCCTGGAACGTGGCCGGCCTGAATCTCAACCTGGTCGGCGATGCAAACGACTACGTCGGCAAGGGCATGGCGGGCGGGCGCATCACGATTCGACCGCCGGAGCGCGCTGGCTACATCGCGCGGGAAACATCGATCGTCGGCAACACCTGCCTGTACGGCGCTACCGGGGGCCAGTTGTTCGCCGCCGGGCGTGCAGGCGAACGCTTTGCCGTACGCAATTCCGGTGCGACCGCCGTCATCGAAGGCTCGGGCGATCATTGCTGCGAGTACATGACGGATGGCGTCGTCGTCGTTCTCGGGCCGACGGGCGTGAACTTCGGCGCAGGCATGACCGGCGGCTTCGCTTACGTGCTCGACATCGACCGGGATTTCGTCGATCGCTACAACCACGAGCTCATCGATATTCATCGCGTGACGCCGGAGAGCATGGAGGCGCACCTGCACCACCTGCGTTCGCTGATCATGGCGCACATCGAAGCGACGGGCAGCGAATGGAGCGAGATTATCCTCGACGACTACCGTGCATTCCTGCCGAAGTTCTGGCTGGTGAAACCGAAGGCCGCCGAACTCGGCTCGCTGATCGAATCCCTGAGGCAGGCGGCATGATCAAACCGATCGCAGTTCAAGAACCGCTCCTGCAGCGTGATCGTTGCCGCAGGAGCGCGTCTCGACGCGCGACCAAGACAGGTTGCGGTTCTGGAACCGCTGCTACGCTTCGGTTTCGGACCTGATGGCCAGGTACCCACTCCAGTTCCTGGAAGTTCCGAGGCGCGACCCCGAGAAGCAGCCGCCGGAGGAACGCGTGCGCCACTTCGGCGAAATCTACGACAGTTACGACGGCGCCGATGCGGCGCAGCAAGCGGGCCGCTGCCTGTCCTGCGGCAACCCCTACTGCGAGTGGAAGTGCCCGGTGCACAACTACATCCCGAACTGGCTGGCGCTCATCGAGGAAGGCAAGCTGTTCGAGGCGGCGGAACTCTCGCACCAGACCAACTCGTTGCCCGAAATCTGCGGCCGTGTGTGTCCGCAGGACCGGCTCTGCGAGGGCGCCTGCACGCTCAACAATGGCGCAGGCGCGGTGAGCATCGGCAATGTCGAACGCTACATCACCGACGAGGCGGTCAAGCTCGGATGGCGGCCCGACATGTCGAACGTCATCGACACCGGTAAGCGGGCAGCTATCGTGGGAGCGGGGCCGGCCGGACTTGCCGCGGCCGACATCCTTGCGCGAGAGGGCATTCGTTCGGTCGTGTACGACGCCCACCCGGAGATCGGCGGTCTGCTGACGTTCGGGATTCCGCCGTTCAAGCTGGAGAAAGACATCGTGCGCCAGCGGCGCGCACTCCTCGAGGGGATGGGGGTCGAGTTTGTCCTCAATACCCGTATTGGGGAGGACAGGCCATTCGAGGAACTCGTCGACGAGTACGACGCCGTGTTTCTTGGGATGGGCACTTATACGAACGTTCGGGGAGGGTTTCCCGGCGAGGAACTCGATGGGGTGCATGATGCGCTGCCGTATCTCATCTCCAACATCAACCGGCTGATGAATATCGAGGACGACTCGCTCGAGTACATCGACCTGGCCGGCAAACACGTCGTGGTGCTCGGCGGCGGCGACACCGGCATGGACTGCAACCGCACGGCGATTCGCCAGGGTGCGGCGAGCGTCAGTTGCGCCTATCGCCGTGATGAGGAGAACATGCCGGGCTCACGCCGTGAAGTCCGCAACAGCAAGGAAGAAGGCGTCAACTTCCTCTTCAATCGCCAGCCGCTGGAAGTCGTGGGCAGCGATCGGGTCACCGGCGTCAAGGTCATCGAGACGCGGCTCGGCGAGCCGGGCGCAGATGGACGCCGCCGGCCGGAGACGGTACCGGGCACCGAGGAAATCCTGCCGGCCGATGCGGTGATCATCGCTTTCGGCTTCCGGCCCAACCCGCCGGCATGGTTCGAAAGCGCGGGCATCGAAGTTCTGCCGAGCGGCCGGGTTCGGGTCGCGACGCTCGGCGACTATCCGTTCCAGACGACGAATCCGAAAGTATTCGCGGGCGGCGACATGGTGCGCGGTTCGGACCTCGTCGTCACCGCGGTGTTCGAGGGTCGCGAGGCGGCGAAAGGAATCTCGAAGTATCTCGGCGTCTGGTGAATGACGGCTTTCGGGTATCGACCCGAACACCTACCAACCACCGGATAGCGGCCTTACCTCCAAAATGGGCTAGACTGTCTGCCGATGACCCGGGGCCGGCGCCCGGGTAGCAGGGTGTCGGAAGGCGGCTAATGGACCGAGGGAGAACAGATTGGAAGGCTTGGCACGTCGCCGGTTCCTGATGTTCCTTGCGTCAAGCCCCCTGCTTGGATGCACTGCGGCGGGGCGACTGTTAGCCGAGGAGTCGCTGGACGCGATTCGGCTGCCCGAGTACCTGATCAAGTCTCCCGCAGAGGCGTTGGACGTTTTCGACTTTCATACCGCGGCGAAGCGTACGCTGCCGCCGGCGCACTACGGTTACCTTGCGACAGGTACCGACGGCAACGAAACCTTGTCCGCGAACCGGCGAGCCTTCGAGGACATTTACCTGCGGCCGATGCGCATGGTCGATACAAGCGATGTCAGCCTCGAGACAACGCTGCTCGACGAGCGGCTCGAATCACCGATCGTACTCGCGCCGGTCGGAAGCCAACGCGCCTTTCATGCCGATGCAGAGCTCGCATCCGCTCGAGCGGCGAGGGCGCAGGAGCACCTGCAAATCCTGTCGAACGTGACGTCCAACCCGATCGAGGACGTTATCGCGGCGCGCGGCAAGCCCGTCTGGTTTCAACTGTACCCGACCAGTCAGTGGGCTACGGCGCAGATGATGCTGGAGCGCGCCGAACGTGCCGGTGCACGTGTCGTCGTGCTGACCGTGGATCTCAACTCCGGGAGCAACCGGGTTCTGCTCGGCCAGTATGTGCGAACGGACGATCGCGATTGCTCGTCCTGCCATGGCGCTGGCGGCGTAGAGGACTTCCTGCGAATGACCCCGATGTATGAGGGTTCGAGCGTCACTTTTGCCGATTTCGACACCTCCGATATGACATGGGATTACCTCGACCGGATCCGTCGAGCGACTTCGATGAAGATTGTCGTCAAGGGCGTCGTAACGCGTGAGGACGCGGCGAGCGCCGTCGACGCCGGCGCAGACGTCGTTTACGTTTCCAATCACGGTGGCCGCGCCGAGGCAAGCGGCTGGGGGGCGCTCGAGAGCCTGCCCGAAGTTGTCGAGGCGGTGGACGGCAGTGTACCGGTGATGATCGACAGCGGCTTCCGTCGCGGAACAGACATTTTCAAGGCCCTGGCAATGGGCGCGGACGCTGTGTGTATTGGCCGCGCGTATATCTGGGGGCTCGCGGCTTTCGGCCAGCCGGGCGTCGAAAAGGTCCTGGAGATGTTGAAAGCCGAACTATCAATGGTAATGGGCCAGATGGGCGCACGATCTATCGCCGAAATCGGTCCACAGCACATCGGCATTCGACGATAGGCGACTAAACCAGATGCGTAATTTACGCCCGTTTATCCGGAACGTGGACATTGAACCAGACTTGACCCGAACAACGGGTGCTTAACCGAGGCAGTTGTTCGGCCCGGTAATACCGATCCGCAATGTGGTCGATACAACAAGGAGAAGAAGAATGAAGAAGCACACCATCAGGAATTGCTCGCTTGATCTGGCGGCGCTGGCCGCGGCGAGTCTATTGCTGCCGATTGCTGTTTCAGCAGAAGAGAGTGCGGACGCGATTGCGGACGCTCTGAGCGCGGCCTGGCCGGGTATGGCGGAGAACGCGACGGTTGTGGATTGGGAAGGAAACGTCCTGCGCGAGGGTTCAAACGGGTACACGTGTTTCCCGACGCCGCCAATGCTCTCCGGCACAGCACCTATGTGCATGGACAGCGAGTGGATGGAGTGGGCTGACGCGTGGTCCAACAAGAAGGATTTCGAGGCCGATAGGCTGGGGATTTCATATATGCTTGCCGGCGACGAGGGGGCCAGCAACATTGACCCGTATGCAGAAGGTCCGACAGACGACAACGAGTGGGTCAAGGAAGGCGCACACTTGATGATCATCGTACCCCCTGAGCTGTTGGAGGCATTTCCCACGGACCCCGACAACGGTGGTCCGTACGTAATGTGGAAGGGCACCCCTTATGCACATCTGATGGTTCCGATCGGGAGCCGGGATTAGTCATCACGAATGATGTTGCGGGCTCTCGCTGCTATTGAGAAGCGGGCGCCCGCGGCATTCTGGCAGTAAGGGCCTGGCGCCGCTCGTAGGCGTCGCTGTACCGAACGATGCTGCCTGTCCCGAGCTTGTCACCGTTCCCGAATTCAGCCCCCCTCGCGGTAACTTCGATCATTGCCTGACCGATTTCCCTCGCCTTTACAGCTGCCCCTACAGGCCTGAAGAACCAGTAGAGCAACCGCTGACCGATATGCGCTTCTTGCCTGGTCGGACCTATGTAATCCGGCCGGTAGGCTATGACGCGAAGCTTCGTCCCGTCGGCAAAGTCGAACAAGGAGTTCTCGGCACGCACCTTCTCACGTGCCCACATCATGCGTGCATCCTCCGATATGTCGCTGGAACTGATGTAGTGAAACGAGATGCCGGGCTTCTCGCTGACGCTGATCCACTCTGTAACGAATTTCATTGGGAAATCGACATGGATCAGTGCGTAGGTTTTCTCGTCCACCCCCACCGAGCTCGTGCCGATGGCCCAGTAGACAGCGTCCGCTTCGGCTATTTGCTCCCGTATTGCAGAGTAATCCAGGTAGTCCGTGTGCAGGGCCATTCGCACTTTCCCGGATGCGATGCCCTCCTCGATTCTTGCCGTTGCGCGACGCGTGATGACATGAATCCTGTCGATGTCGGGGTCGGCCAGCGCAGCCTTGAGTATTCCGTCACCCGCAGTGCCGCTCGCGCCGAAGATGGCAACGGTTGCGTGGCTCGCAGGAGGACCCTCGAATACGGCAACGCTACGGTCATCCAACGCCAGCATGGTCGCGCCGGCAAGGTATACCAGCGCAAACAGAACCACGGGTGTGAGCAGTATCGTACGGAGGCGAGGAAGCTTCATGCCGGCTTTGTCAGAAAAATGACGGACTTCGTCAGGATAGCCGGCCCGCGTGACAAAACAAAATAGCAGTGGGCATCGTAGTCGATGGTCGGCAGGGGGAGCACCGTGCAGGAAAACCTGTTGCCCGGAACTGAAAGACAGATGGTAACCATGTACCACTGCAAGGACGCTTCCTGTTCCGCAGTAACGGTGTTTCACTTCGATCGAAAATAGTGACCACTGCAATACGCACAAGCCAGAATTGACAGGTCAAGTCATTGTAGCAAAATCGCCTTGCGACAAAGGCAAAACCGGTCAAAGCTGGTGACGCAAAGCCACGGATCTTCGCTTCCTCCAGGGAAACGGCCGATAGCTCTTTGGAGAACCCGAAGATCGCCGGGTTGCCGAAACCCGAGGTATTTCCTCGCGAGGAGAACACAATGACGACGAACATGGCCGATGTCGTACTACACATCGACGAGACACTGCCGCCGGAGCAGTTGGAGACGCTTGAGGAACACCTGCACAAGATGGGTGGTGTCGTGAGCGCTTCGAATCGGGACGACAAACCCCATCTCATCCTGGTGACTTACGATCCTGGAAAAGTGCAATCCCATGACCTTCTCGTAAAGGTCGAGAGTGAGGGGATTCATGCCCAGTTGATCGGGCTGTAGGATTAAGCCGGAAGGCGGATTCCGTGCGCTAGCTGCGAATCGAACTTTATTTCTGTTTCTTTCTTGATTCGCTTAGTGCAGCGAGCTTTACCTCATACATCTTGCGGGCCGTCGAGCCAGCTGCGTTTGTCAGTGCCTGTTCCAGCTCTTGCTCGGCCCTTCTTATGTTGCCAAGCTGATAATACGCTCTGGCAAGACCAAAGTGCCCTTCGTGCAGGTAAGGTGCCAGTTGAACGCTTTTTCTGAACAGGCCTATCGCTCGCGTGAACTCTCCGTCCCCATAAGCTTCCTGTCCCGCATATATCCAATCGAACGGATTCGGTTCGTCCTGCTCAGCCAGCATCGCATCTACTTCTTCGGCTTCAGCAGTCCTTCCCTCCCGCCTCAGGAATATGCCGTAGTTTCTCAACAGGCTCACTTGTCGCTGAGCATGTTGAATGCCATATCTGTAGATCTCCTCGCTCTTGCTCCTGTCACCCGCACGATCAAAAACGATAGCCAGCATATTCAGCGATTCAGGGCTGGCGGGTGACAGATCAAGAGATTCCATTAAGAGCCAATAGGCCTTGCTGAGGTCCTGGTCTTCGATGGCATCGGCAGCGATATTTTGATAGTACATTGCGAAATATTCTGGCTCATCGATATTTCGAACAAACCGCGTGAACTTGCTCGGGAAATAGTCGACGCTAATACCGGGCCGTGACAGGACCAAGTAACCTTCAGAGGGCTCCCACGTCGGATCAACAAGCAAGCTTCTTACGTGCAGACTTCTCCTGATGTGATTGCCACGCGATTCGAATACCGGCGCAGAATCGATCAACTGATACTCAACGTCGACGTTAGCTAGTCTAGCCAACGCAGTTGTAAGAATTGCGAGAGCAAGACAATTTCCGGCAGAGTGCTGCAATGCTTCGCTCGCAGTATACGTCTCTCCGCGGTAGTTAAAGCCGGTCGTGATCGATACAAGATAGTCAGAAACGCGCCTGTGCGGCGGCGTATATCGATTCTGTGAGTCATGGAAGTATTGTAGAAACTCGAAACGTTGTTCATCCGACAGTGTGTAGATTTCAGCAATCGACTTGACTGGGGGAGGCTCCCCGAAAAGATCACTTTGCAGAACGATCGCTAATGACTGATCATTCGTGCTATCAACCGCCGTAGCGCTGCAGGCGGTCAGAAAAGCAACGATTGTGAGTGCAACGATCAACGAAGGAAGTTTCATGATTTTTCCATCGCCATTTTGAGAATGCGCGGCCGGCATCTGTATCATACTACGATCCGACAAATGTTCACTATGGTCCAGAATCAGTCTAAGCAATCGATACGGACCCGAAGCGATCACACTGACTACTCCTCCGGCGACGAATTCATGGAACCAGCATCGTTTTTTTCGGCCCTCGAGTCGGTTAATGAGAAACCCCGTCCCTTCTCGGTTTACACGGCGAGCGAGCTCTGGACCGACGAGCATACGTCTGAGCAAATGCTTGCCTTTCATCTGGATGGCGAAATCGATATGTCCTCCCGGCGCACGGGTTTTATCGATAACTCAGTGCGCTGGTTGAATGAACATTTCGAGCTGTCCAAAGGTAGCCGGGTGATCGACTTTGGCTGCGGCCCTGGCTTGTACACATCCCGGATCGCTCGTCTTGGCGCGGAAGTTTTCGGAGTAGATTTCTCCTCGCGGTCCATAGCGTATGCGAGAGCGCGAGCAAAAAGAGAGAACCTGGAGATTAACTATATCGAGGCCGATTATCTCGACTTTCAGCCCAAAGGCACATTTGATCTCATCATTATGATCATGTGTGATTATTGCGCGCTGTCGCCGAAGCAACGTTCGACGATGCTGGCGAAATTCGAAAGGCTACTTTCCGACCAGGGGCGCATAGTACTGGATGTCTATTCGCTAAAGGCGTTTGATGAAAAGCAAGAGGGGCTGATCTGTGAGAAGAATCAGCTCAATGGTTTCTGGTCAGCGGATCCGTACTACGGCTTTGTCGCGAGCTTCAAGTACGATGACGAAAAGGTCAGTCTCGACAAGTACACAATCGTAGAAAAAAACCGACAGAGGGAGATATATAACTGGCTCCAATACTTCACGCCTGAGTCGCTGGAGCGAGAAGCTCACGCCGTCGAGCTGCAAGTCGATGAATTGTATGGCGATGTTGCAGGGAACCGTTATGACGCCGCGGCAGCGGAATTTGCTGTCGTGATGAAAAGACCCTAATTGAATAACCGCTTATGACCCAGGGCGGAATTTATTGTGTCGGCCCGGAACTAAACCAGAACAATAAACGAAAAATCGGGACTAATACCAAGGTGATGAGACTTTTAGCAGGTTTCGCAGCCGTCTTCCTGATGTCGGTATCAACGGCGTCGTCGGCCGTGGAAACCCGTTTTATGCAGGGACTCGGCGACACCCACTACCAACGAATCGATTCCGAAATCCTGGGCCGGCACTATCACGTTTTTGTCATGTTGCCGGATGGGTACAAAAATACGACCGGAAAAGAGTATCCGACGATTTACCTGCTGGATGGGGGAGCGCTGTTTCCGCTGTTGTCTGCCTATTACCGGTATCTGAACTTCGGACAAGAGATTCCCGATGCAATTATCGTCGGCATTTCCTACGGGACCGATAACTTCGAGGACGGCAACTACCGCGCCACAGATTACACTGCAAAGTCGTCGGAGCGCGATTATTGGGGAGGGGCCGACGAGTTTCAACGCTTCCTCAGTGATGAGCTGTTCCCGTCTATTGAGAGAAACTACCGGTCCCGTGCCGATCGACGAGTCATATTTGGACACTCGATTGGAGGGCAGTTTGTCCTGTATACGGCGCTGACCAAGCCAGATCTTTTTTGGGGGCACGTAGCCAGCAATCCCGCGCTGCATCGGAACTTGCCATTCTTCCTGCAAACATACGGGAAAGCAGAAATAGCCAGCGAACGGTCCAAGCTATTCGTAGGAAGCGGATCCATGGATGATCCGAGATTCCGCATCCCAACCCTCGAGTGGATTGAGCATTGGTCCAGCAACAACGACAATGCCTGGCAGCTCAAAACCATGGATCTCGAGGGACATACTCATATGTCCGCGCCACCTGCGTCCTTTCGACAAGGCATGGTCTGGTTATTCTCGAAAGACTAGAGGAGCAGTAGTCCACTTTTGGCCGGTAGCCACCCTTCGTGATAGACAGATTTCGTCGATCTGAACGTCCGGCATTGGTGAAAGCTGTCGTTCAGCCTGGACGAAAGGCAGCTATTCACCCGAAACCAGTCACTGGGCTAGAATCGCTCTGAACGACCGCTACTGACACATGGCGGTCATTGTCATAGTTGCGTGAATGATCGAGTCGATGGGTTTCGAATACTCTGCGACGAAGCACATGTTTCGCGCATCTCGAAGGTAACCCGAATTTTGACGCTGCGTAATGAAACCATGAGGTACCGCTCCATGAAACGAAAATCTGAGAAGACAGTAATTGGTTTTTCATTGGTACTCAGCTTGCTTGTTCTAATGCACCCTGCATACAGTCAAACAGCGCGAGTCGCCTTGGAGACGTATGAGGAAGGACCGGTATGGCAGATGATGACGTTTCGAACGGCCCCGGGAAAGACCGAATTGCACTTGAAGAATATCGCTACAGCTTGGGAGCACCAGTTGAAGCTGGCCGTGAAAAAAGGCGTATTGGTCGACTATAAAGTGCTGACAAAATGGTCATCCAATCCGGATGACTGGAACATCATGGTC
>JAACFE010000099.1 GCA_009937525.1 Gammaproteobacteria bacterium | reverse complement strand
CGTGGCGATCGCGCGCTGATGCTGCAGATTCGCTGACGGCGCGTGGACGAAATGAAACCAGGGCCGGGGCACCGTGAGGCGCCCCGGCTTTTTTTGCGACGGCTTCGGTTGCGCAATATTTCGTCCCTGAGTAAGGTTTCTCCAGCAGGATCCTTCCGACGCACAAGGGATTGCGCAAAACGATGTCGCCGCACAAAGCCTTCCTGAAGCACGTAACCGGCATTGTCGTCGCGCTGGTGCTGTCGCTTCCGGAACCCGCCGCCGCAGCGAGCTCCGGCATCGAGACGCAGCGCGAGCTGTTCCGCCAGGTCTTTGCCGATGTCGAACGCGGCAGCTGGAATGCGGTCGAGGCCCTGAGTGGCGAGGAACGCGCACTTCTCAGGGAATATGTATTGTGGCCCGACCTCCACGCTACCTGGTTCAGGGCCAACCTCAGGAAGGCCGACCGCGACCGCATCGAGGCCTTTCTCGACCGTTACGGAACGCTCAGGCCCGCACGCGAGCTGCGTTACCGTTATGCCCTCTATCTTGCAGACTCAGGGCAGCGGGACCGGTTCCTGGGCATCTACCAGGCGTTCTACCAGGGGCTCGGCGATGCCAGGCTGGATTGCACTGCGCTGCACGCCGAGATCGATGCCGGAAACGGCGACCGCATCCTGCACAGGGGCCGTGACCTCTGGCTGACTGGTCAAAGCCAGGCGAAGGAATGCGACCCGGTGTTTGCGTACATGCGCGAGCAGCGGCAGCTGACGGAAGACGACTACCGGGCGCGCTATGCGCTTGCAATCGAGGCCCGCGAGTTCACGCGGGCGCGCTGGCTGGCGCGGTCGCTGGACGACAATTTAGTGGATGAGGCCAACGAGTGGCTGCGGTCGCAGTCGAAGCCGGAGCAATTTGTCGGCTCGCACGGGCAACACGCTGACGACGACGTGACGCTGGAACAACTCGCGTACGCGATCGAGCGAATCACCTACCGCGACCCGGAAAAAGCGCTGCAGCTGTGGGACAGCCTGGAAGGCGCTTACACGTTTCCGGCGGAGCTTCGACATTCCACCCGGCGCCACATCGCGCTGTGGACGGCGCGCGATAACCTGCCCGGCGCGTACGAGCTGCTGACGAGTCTGCCGCTCGAGGCCCAGGACGCAGAAGTCCTGCGGTGGCGCGCGCGCGTCAGCCTGCGTGCCGAACAGTGGACGGACCTGCTCAACGATATCGCCATGATGAGCCCGGATGAGCGCACATCCGAACAGTGGCGCTACTGGCGCGGAATTGCGCTGGCTCGCAGCGGCCGCGAGGCGGCAGCGGCGGTCGTGCTGGAACTGCTCGCTGCCGAACGCAGCTATTACGGGTTTCTTGCGGCGGACGAACTCGGTGTCGGCTACGCGTTCGCCCACGACACGCTGAAGGCCGACGAGTCGGCCATCGCAACACTCTCCCGTCGCGAAGAGTTCGTGCGGGCTCGCGAGTTGTTCCTCGTCGGACTTGACGGTCGCGGCCGGTCAGAGTGGGACGCCACCGTTGCAGGGCTCTCCGCCGACGACAAGACCCAGGCGGCGGTACTCGCGCATCGGTGGGGCTGGCATTCGCGGGCGATCGCAACAGCTGCAAGCGCCGGGCATTACGACGACCTGGCACTGCGTTACCCCCTCCCGTTCAGGCAGTCGTTCGAACAGCATGCCTCGTCGGCCAGCATCCCCACGACCTGGGCGCTCGGCATCGCTCGCAGTGAAAGTTTGTTCATGCGGGACGTTCGTTCGCGCGCCGGCGCTGTCGGCCTGATGCAGCTCATGCCCGCCACGGGCCGTAAGGTTGCGCAGGAACTCAAGCTGACCTACTCCGGGCTGGATACCCTGACCGACCCCAACCACAACATCCGCCTGGGCACGACTTACCTGGGCAACATGGTCGAGCGTTACGACGGCAATCACGTGCTCGCGACGGCCGCGTACAATGCCGGCCCGCATCGCGTCGATCGCTGGTTGCCGCAATCGGGCGTCGTCGACGCTCGCATCTGGATCGAAAACATCCCGTTCAACGAGACCCGCAAGTACGTGCGGCGCGTCATGGCTGCGGAGACCATCTTCCACTGGCGCATGACGGGCGAGACGCGGCGGCTGTCCGACCGCCTTCCGCAGGTCGAACCGATGCCCGCCGATCCGAGGCTGGCGAGCCGCTAGTCGCCGCGCAGGCCTTACGGGCGGGCGGCAAGTGAATCCAGCCGCGCCTGCCTTGCCGCCGGATCCAGCTTCGCAAGCTCGCCGGCTTCATCGTACAGACACGCCAGTTCGGACCCGCATTCCGCATACAGCGCAAGGAACGCCGGCACCTGTCCGTCATAGAGCGACATCGGCAACAGGTGCGCATTGTTGGGATTGCCGGTCAGCCAGTGATTCTCGATGCGGCCAGCCGCCCTCAGTTCCGCGCGAACCTCCGAAGCCAGCCGCCCCAGGCGTTCCGACTTCAGTTCGCGCATGGCGTCCACGCCGATGGCGCGGCCGTAATAGTCGGAGAGATCACGCTTCGCCATGTCGACGATCTCGACCAGGCGACGATGCAGCTCTTTCTGGCTGCGGTAACGCGCCATATCGCTCTCCATCCCTTTCACCTCGAGCCACCGCTCGATGCCGATCTCCTCGACGGCCGTCGCGAAAGACTCGTTGAAGGCGGTGTCGTCCTTGATATAGAGCACCTGGTGCGCGAGTTCGTGAAACAGGGTGGATACGAGTTTCACGTCATCCCATCGCATCATCGTATTCAGCACCGGATCGTTGAAGTTGCCGAGCGTGGAATAGGCCGGGACACCGCCAACCGCGACGTCGAAGCCCTGTCCGCGAAGTTTGCCGGCCTCCTCGTTGGCAGCCTTCTCCGAGAAATAGCCGCGGTAACTGACGCAGCCGACGATCGGGTAACACCACTCGCGCGCATCGAGCGAGAACTCCGGCGCGGCGAATACGTTCCAGACCACGAAGTCGCGTTCGAGATCGGAATAGAACCGGTAGCTCTTGTTGTCGGGCAGGCCCAGTTCGTCGATGGAGAACTGTCTCGCTTCCTGCACGAGCCTGAGCCGCCTGCTCAGTTCCTCGTCCGTTTCGGCCCTCGCCAGCACTTCGTCGATCGGCTCCCGCTTGCTCAGTACCTCGATCTGGCCGCGGGTCGCCTGCACGTAATAACAGGATGCCAGCAGCAAGCACGGCCAGATCGCGGCAATCATTCTGGCGACGGATTTCGATTTCACAGGCATCGTAACAGGGTCGGTTTGCTAGAATCGCGCGATGCAAGTGTACCTCGTCGGTGGCGCTGTTCGGGATGAACAGCTGGGACTTCCCGTGAAGGAACGGGACTGGTGTGTCGTCGGAGCGACTCCGGCGCAGATGACAGATGCCGGTTACAAGCAGGTCGGCAAGGACTTCCCCGTCTTCCTCCACCCCGATACCGGCGAAGAATACGCACTTGCGCGCACAGAACGAAAGACGGCAGCCGGCTACCACGGATTCGAGTTTCACACCGACCCGGGCGTCACGATCGAGGATGACCTGGGACGACGCGACCTGACCGTCAACGCGATTGCCAGGGATGAGAATGGCGATCTCGTGGACCCGTACGGCGGCGTTGCCGATATCCGGAATCGCATTTTGCGACACGTGTCCGACGCGTTCGTTGAGGACCCGGTGCGCGTGTTGAGAGTTGCGCGGTTCGCGGCTCGCTTCGCATCGCTGGGTTTCGTGATTGCGCCGGAGACGATGTCGCTGATGCGTACGATGGCTGCGAACGGTGAGATCGATGCACTGGTTCCTGACCGGGTCTGGAAGGAGACGGAGCTGGCACTGCTCGGATCTGACAGCCGCGTGTATTTCGAGACCCTGCGCGAGTGCGGTGCCCTGAAGGTCCTGTTCCCGGAGGTCGACAGGCTTTTCGGCGTTCCCCAACCCCGTCAGTGGCATCCAGAGGTCGATACCGGCCTGCACGTCATGATGGTGCTCGACCAGGCCGAGGCATTGTCGCCGGATCTCGAGGTACGCTTCGCGGCCCTGGTGCACGATCTCGGCAAAGGCACGACGCGCAGGCACAGCCTGCCGAGTCATCCCGGTCACGAGCGGCGCGGCGCGAAACTCATCCGCCGCCTGGCGCAGCGCCTGCCGGTACCGAACGCATGCCGGGACCTCGGAATCCTCGTGTCCGAGTACCACACTCACTGCCACCGCGCCCTGGAGCTGCGCGCCGCGACGATACTGCGGGTGCTGGAGGCGACGGACGCGTTTCGGCGTCCGCGTCGCTTCGAGCAGTTCCTGTTGGCCTGCGAGGCCGATGCGCGTGGCCGCGAGGGACTCGAAGACCGGGAGTACGCGCAGATCGATCTCTTGCGGGGAGCTCTCGACGCGGCGAACGGGATCGACGCCGCCGCAATTGCGGCCGAACACGAAGGCAAGAGGATCGGCGACGAAATTCGTCGTGAGCGGCTTGCGGCGATCGCGGGTTTTCGCGCCGGCTTTCAGCCCGCGCCGTAGAAGTACAGGAAGACGGAGAACACGGTGACCTCACCGTAATTCTCGGAGTCGTCGTAGCCCAGCCCGAACTCGACGTCGTTACGCCTGCCGACCGGCGCCAGGAAACGCAGCGAGTAGGAATTCGTTCGGCTGCCCGCGACCGCCCACCCGAGACTGATGTTGGCCCTGTAATCGACGAGCGTATTGATGAGGCTCAGCCGCGTCACGGATATCAGGTTGACGATATCGCGGTTGGGATCGAGCCGCAGGTTGACGCTGTAATCGTAGCTCATGCCCTTGAGCCTGACATCCACATTTTCCGAGAGGTCCAGGCGCGCACCCAGCCCGAAGCCCTTGGCGTCGAAGTTCACCTGCCTTCGGCGGAAGAAATCGAACTCGGGCAACTCGAGTTCGAAGTCTCGGAATTCGTAGTCGAAACCGAGCGAACCTCTGCTGCCGCGGAAGTAGACGGAGGCCCGCGCATCCGTCGAGTCGAGCACGCTGTTGTCGCCCCAGTAGGCAAGCCCGAGCCGCACGCCCACCGGATCGAAGAAATGATCCAGGCCGATGTCCGCGTACCACGTTTCGAGTTTGTCCCGTATCGGCAGATCGACGCTGCTGCGCGCAACACCGGCGGACAACCAGGTTTCTTCGCCGACCGCCACGTCACCGAAAAGCGCGGCCGCCAGGCCGTCGGCCGAATCACCCTCGAGGCCCCCGGCAATCACATATTCGCCGGCAGCCCAACAGTTTCCCGAAAGCAGAAGGATCGCGGCGAATCTAGGCCAGTACATAAAGAATCGCCGCTGCAAGCGCGAGTCGATAGAGCGCGAACGGCAACAAGCCGATGCGGCTCACGAACCGCATGAAGAAGTCGATGCTCGCATAGGCGACGACCGCGGAAACCAGCGCAGCTACCGACAGCTGCATCCATGCAACCGGCTCGTCGCCCATGACCAGCCCCCCCATCTCGTAGACGGTCGCCAGCAGGATGACGGGCACCGACAGGAGGAACGAGAAACGCGCGGCGTCGCGGCGATCGAATCCGAGCAGCCGGCCCGCGGAAATCGTCACGCCGGAGCGTGACGTACCCGGCACCAGCGCCAGCGCCTGCGCACAGCCGATGACCAGCGCGTCACGGAGCGTAACGTCGGCGACGTTCCGGTCGCGACGGCCGAAGCGGTCGGCGAGGACCATGACGATGGCGTAACCCGACAGCGTGACCACGATCACGGCCGGGCTTCTCAGATTCGCCTCGATCCAGCCTGCCAGGGCAAGCCCCGCGATGGCGGCAGGCACGGTGCCGATTGCCAGCGCCAGTGCGATCCGTGCCTCCGGCGTCTCGTGATTCAGGGTCAGGAGCTGGCCACTGCCGCGCAACAAGGCGACGATGTCGTCGCGAAAGAACAGACACACCGCGAGCAACGAACCGAAGTGTACGGCGACGTCGAAGGCCAGTCCCTGGTCGGTCCAGCCGGCGGCCGACGGCACGAGCACGAGATGCCCGGAGCTCGAAATCGGCAGGAACTCCGTCAGGCCCTGGACGATGGCGAGCACGATTACCTGCAGCCAGGTCAAAGCTGTTTCCCCCGTATCGTTGGTGTGGTCATAAGGTGTGCGTCCTGTCGGCCGAATCGAATGCAGCAGGTCTGGGGATGTCTCCGCGGGCGAGGCCGATGCACTTCACGTTTTCGCCCATCTCGCCGGGCAGAGTCAGTATCTTGACCTGTGCGGCGGTTCGCAACTGTGACTCGATCGGCATCCCGGCAAAGTCGGACAGTTCCGCGTCGATACCTCCCGCCAGCAGGAACTGCGACTGGCTGACGTAGCCGAGGATATCGAGGCCGCTGTCCGCAGCCGCTTCGGCAATGGCGCTGAAGTCTACCCACGCGGTGAGATCCTGGATACCCGGGAGAATCAATGGGTCGCTGTGAGCGCGATGCCGGAAATGGCAGCGCAGCCAACCCTCGTCGCGGTCGTCGGCATAGTAGTCGCGCCGGCTCACGCCGTAGTCGAACAGCAGAATCATTCCCTGCTCGAGCACCTTCGCCACGTCGCGAAGCCACGCAGGTGCCGCGAGCGACACCTCGGAAACATAGGCGTCGGGAAACCTTGCGCCGACATCCGTTTCGATGGCTTCGACGGCGCTCGCAAGGACGCCGGGTGCGGGCTCGTCGACGAAGACGAATTCGCCGGCCTCGTCCGCCACGCGCAGCTGATAGACACCGTCCTTCCTGCGAATGAAACGCTCTACCGGCAACGCGTCCAGCACCTCGTTGGCGAGCACGACGCCGCGATGTGCATCCGGCATCCGATCCAGCCAGCAGATTCGTTCGGCGAGTCCGGGAAGTTCCTCGTGCAACAGGCGCTGCTGACGCTCGCGCAGGTCGGCCGAGACTTCCATGATCCGGTACTCCACCGGCAGCGCGTCGAGTTCGTCCAGGGTGCGCAGTACTTCCAGCGCGAGCCGGCCGCTCCCTGCGCCGAACTCGAGCAGCGATCCGCCGGGAACACTCCGCAGCACACCCGCGGACTGCCGCGCGACGACGCGGCCGAACAGCGGTGAGATTTCCGGCGCGGTAACGAAGTCACCGGCGTCGCCGAACTTGCGCGCTCCCGCGGCATAGTAACCGAGCCCCGGCGCATACAGCGCGTAGTGCATGAACTCCGCGAAGCTGATGCTGCCCCCGGCATCATGTATCCGCGCACGAATATAGCCGGCGCAGCGTTCGCTGTGCGCTGCACTGATCGCATCGGGCTGCGGCAGGGAGACTGCATACTCGTGTTGCATGTTGCGTCGGTCGTCTTTCAGAATGTCGCCTTTATAACGTGACTCGCAAATAATTGCCGGCGAGCAGGGTTTATCATCGCCACATGGACAGCACACCGGGTCTCGAAGGCCGCGTCGCACTCGTGACCGGCGCAGCACGTCGCGTCGGCGCCGAGATTGCCACACATCTGCACGCTGCGGGCGCCGATGTCGGTATTCATTACCGCCATTCCGCGGATGCTGCCGCGCAGCTCGTGGCACGCCTCAACCGGCTGCGGCCCGATTCGGCTGCCGCATTCCAGGCCGACCTCCTGGAGACAGCAGCGATCCCCGAGCTCGTCAACGAGGTCATCGGCTGGCGCGGCGGGATCGATATTCTCGTCAACAATGCGTCGACGTTCTACCCGACGCCGCTGGGCGAAATAACGGAAGCCCACTGGGACGATCTCGTCGGCAGCAATCTCAAGGCGCCGCTGTTTCTGTGCCAGGCGGCAGCTCCCAGCCTTCGCGAACGGCGCGGCAGCATCGTCAACATCGTCGATATACACGCCCGGCGACCGCTGCGAGACCACCTCGTCTACGGGCCCGCGAAAGCCGGACTCGCGATGCTGACGCGCGCACTGGCGAAAGATCTCGCACCGGACGTGCGCGTGAATGGCGTTTCGCCCGGCGCGATTCTCTGGCCGGAGGGCGATATGAGCGAGGAAACCAAGGCGTCGATACTGGAACGGGTGCCGCTGGCGCGCGCGGGTGATCCCGCGGACATCGCCGGTTGCGTGCTTTATCTCGTGCGCGATGCCGACTACGTTACGGGCCAGATCGTAGCCGTCGACGGCGGGCGTTCCATCGGCTGGTAGGCGCTACAAAGCGTCCGCAAACTCCCGCGCCGGTGTTCCTCTCAGTTCCAGCCTTGGAGCCGCCTGCGTGGCTTCCATCTTGAACCGGCCGACCGGCGCGGAGTCCGCCGGGCAGGCGCCCGTATCCAGGTAAGCAAGCGCTGTTTCGATGTTCGGATCCTCGTCGGCACCTACCGCGACGCTCAGATCATCAGGTGCAGCGCAGTCGACCGGCAAGCCGAAGAAATAGTCGCCGAAATCATTGGCGTTCAGCGTCTGAAATGCCGTCGGCCGCAGGATCTTCTCGCAGAACTCGAGGCCAACCTGGCCGACGGGTTTACCGAAAGTGTTCGTACCGACGATAACGACGCCGTCAGCGACGTGCGGGTCCAGGCCATTGATCACGAGCTCGCTTGCCGAGGCCGTGCTGCGACTCCCGATGACGACCAGGCGAACGAGGTTGACGGAATTACCCTGTCGATCGAAGAACTCGGTGGAATTGTTCTCGGGCGCCCGCAGCGCGTTGAATACCGTCTTTGAGAAGACCAGGTTTTCGGCCACGTCGCCGCCGATAAGATCGCCGAGCAACTCCGCCGTGCTCACCAGGCCACCGCCGTTATAGCGCAGGTCGAGAATCACGTCTTTCACACCCGCCTGCAGAAAAGTCGCAAACGCCGCGTCCATCTCCGCATCGGCCGTGCTGATGAATGTCGAAAGTTCCATGTACCCGACGGGCGGACGAACGCCGGCGGGATCAGTGATGATTCTTGACTGCGGCACCGGATCGATGGTGACGATGTCCTTGGTGATTTCCACGATGAACTCGCTGCCGTCGATCTCGCGCATCGTGAATTCCAGCGGCGACACGTCGAACAATGCGTTGACGCCCCCCACGCCTTCAGTAGCAAGGACGTCCGCGATCGTGCGTCCGTTCAACGCGACGATCTGCTGACCTCGCGCGAGCCCCGCCCGGTTCGCCGGGCTGTCGAAGAACACGCGCGTCAGGCGCAGCTCGTCTCCGGGCTCGAATCGACTGCTGAATCCGAAGCCCTCGAACTTGCCCTCGCCGAAGAATGCCTGGTCCGCCGCAGCCGTATTGATGAAGCTGAAGCGATCGACGGGGTTGTCGATGCCGTCGTCGGGCGTCAGGTCCGGGCTGAAGGTCGTCAGATAGGCGAGCAACTCCTCCGGTGTCGCGAACTGGCCGGTATCCACGTCGGCGGGCAGAAGA
Organism: Gammaproteobacteria bacterium; assembly: GCA_009937525.1. GTDB lineage: Bacteria > Pseudomonadota > Gammaproteobacteria > Steroidobacterales > Woeseiaceae > UBA1847. The sequence continues at coordinate 5,005 of JAACFE010000099.1, read as the reverse complement.
TCGTTCCAGAAATACCACTCACGCATCCGGTCGAGCACGAACTGTTTCTGGCCATCATTTGAGCAGCCGGCGGACGGCACGTCCGCGAAAATACTGTCGTCTGCCGAACAGGCGGCCACCATCAGTGCGGACAAGATTACGGTGAGTTTTCGCATCGATACTCCTTTGACAGCCGGGCCTGCTGTATACACGGAAATTCTATCCGATCGGTTTCGCCCGGGGTTGCGAAACCGTCGTCGTTTTACCGGCCTTCCGTCGAATTTTGTCCCTCGCCTTTACAGAATAAGGTCTACACGCGTCAGTGGATGACTGTCGGCATCAAATTCTCGCCAATGTTCCGCAATCTCGCGCCCCGTTAGCGGATGCACGAGGCCCGGCGCGATGTCGGCCAGCGGCTGCAGCACGAAGCTGTGTGCCAGGATATCGCTGCGCGGCAGCCGCAGCGGAGGTTCCGGGTCGACTGTGTCACCGTAGAGCAACAGGTCGATGTCCAGCGGCCTCGAGGAGTACTTGTCCGGGCCGCGTGTGCGACCCGCCATCTCGTGGATACGCTCGATCTGCCCGATGACGTCGAGCGGGCCCACATCGGTCGCGAGCGCGACGACGAGGTTCAGGAAATCGGGTCCGGAAAAGCCGAGTGCAGTGCTCCTGTAGACCGGCGAAACCGTCAGCTCGCCAAACAGGCGGCGCAGCTCCCCGACCGCAAGCCGCAGGTTCTTTTCGGCATCGATATTGCTGCCGAGACCAAGATAGACAACTGCCACGCCTCAATCCTGACGAGGTCTTACGCCGCGCTCGACGATCACCCCGACATCTCTCGCGCCGCGGATGGCGCCGGGCTTGTTTATCCGCACGCGGACCCATGGCACGCCGAATTCATCGGTCACGATCGCCGCGACTCGCTCGGCAAGGGTTTCGACCAGCTGAAACTCGGATTCGCCGACGAAGGCCTGCAGGCGCTTCGCCACAAGCTTGTAATTGAGCGTGTCCGCGACGTCATCAGTCTCCGCCGCTTTGCGGATATCCGCCGCCATATCCAGGTCGATCTCGACAGTCTGGCGGATCTTGCGTTCCCAGTCCCAGATGCCGATCACGGCATCGATCTTGAGGCTGTGCAGGAAGATGATGTCCATACGGGGTCGCGTCTCAGTCCGAAGTTGTCGGGGCCGCAAGCGAGTCGAGCGGCCAGCGTGCCTGCGCCCGAATCTCGCCGATCGGGCGCGCATCTGCAAGGCGCATCGCGCCGGCCACCGCGATCATGGCGCCGTTGTCCGTGCACCAGGCCATGCGGGGATAGTAGACCTCGCCGGGAAAACGATCAGCAATTTCCTTGCGCAACAACCTGTTTGCGCCAACGCCGCCGGCCACGACGATGCGCTCAAGTCCAGCGTGTCTCGCGGCACGCAGTGCCTTTTCCACCAGCGTGTCCACCGCGGCCCTCTGAAACGAGGCCGCGATGTCCGCGCGGCAGCTGTCCAGGTCGCCCCGCTCCGCGGCCTTGCGAACCTCGATCATCACGGCCGTCTTCAGGCCGCTGAAGCTGAAATCGTGGCCGGGGCGATTCAGCATCGGCCGCGGGAAATCGAAAGCGGCGTCGTTGCCATGCTCCGCCAGCGCCGCCAGCGCCGGTCCGCCGGGATAACCCAGACCCAGCAGCTTGGCCGTTTTGTCGAACGCCTCGCCCACCGCATCGTCGAGCGTACTCCCGAGCAACTCGTATTCGCCGAGCGCGTGCACCGAGATCAACATCGAATGCCCCCCCGACACCAGGAGTGCGAGGAACGGGAAGGCGGGCGGATCGTCCTCGAGCATCGGCGCGAGCAGATGCCCTTCCATGTGGTGCACAGGCACGACCGGGCAATCCCAGGCGAGCCCCAGCCCGGCCGCCATGCCGCCGCCGACCATGAGCGCGCCGACGAGACCCGGTCCCGCCGTGTAGGCGATCGCGTCGGGGCGCTCGACGCCCGCATGAGACAGGACCTGCTTCACCAGCGGCAACAGGCGCCGGACATGATCGCGAGACGCTATTTCCGGCACGACTCCGCCGTAAACCGCATGCAGGTCCACCTGGCTGTGCAGCGCATCGGCGAGCAGGCCATGTTCCGTCGAATAAAGCGCGACTCCCGTCTCGTCGCAGCTGGTTTCGATCCCGAGTACGTTCATGGCGGCGAATAGTAAGGGATATTTGCCCGGGCTGCCGCATCCTCGGGTCTTGCGCCGCCTCGCGGCGGGGGTTAAAATGCGCGGCTCTCCCGGTCTGACCCGGGATTATTTATGCCAGAAGGAAGGCCCGATCTAGATGCCAAGTGTTCGCGTAAAAGAGAACGAATATTTCGATGCCGCGCTACGCCGTTTCAAGCGAGCCTGCGAGAAGGCCGGGGTACTTACGGAACTCCGCCGCCGCGAGTTCTACGAGAAGCCGACGCAGGAACGCAAGCGCAAGAAGGCTGCCGCCGTGAAGCGGCACCTGAAGCGCGTCTCCCGCGAAGAGGCGAAGCGCAAGCGTCTCTACTGATCGTCTTCTGAAGCCCGAGGTTCGAGGCTCTCTCGACCCATGCCCCTGAAAGACAGCATCACGGAGGACATGAAGTCCTCGATGAAAGCCGGCGACAAGGACCGGCTGAAGGTGCTGCGCCTGATTCTCGCTGCAATCAAGCAGGTCGAGGTCGATTCCCGCAAGGAACTCGACGACCCCGCAGTGCTGGGTGTCCTGGAGAAGATGGTCAAGCAGCGCCGCGATTCGGTCGAGCAATTCACGAAGGGCGGACGCGACGATCTCGCGGCTATCGAGACAGCCGAAATCGCGGTGCTCGAATCCTATCTGCCGGCGAAGATGGACGACGCCGAGCTCGACGCGCTCATCGACGAGGTGATCGCGGCGACCGGTGCCGGGACCATCCGCGACATGGGCAAGGTGATGGGGGCGATCAAGTCGAAAGCCGCCGGCCGCGCGGACATGGGCACCGTCGGCAGCAGGGTCAAGGCGCGGCTCGGGGCCTGAAACCGCGGAAATAAACCGCTGGCGAATCACCGTGGATTCGCTATGCTAGTGTCAACGGGCGTTGACCCGGACGCCAATAATAAGAACAGGCTCTGTCAAGACCCGACGCTGCGGAGCGCACGTTTAATTCACTATGGCTGGACTGATTCCCCAGGATTTCATCGACGACCTGGTCGCACGAGCCGATATCGTCGAAGTGATCGGCCGCCGGGTACAACTCAAGAAAGCAGGCCGCGAATTCAAGGCCTGCTGCCCGTTTCACGACGAGAAGACACCGTCGTTCACCGTGAGCCCGTCGAAGGGCTTTTACCACTGCTTCGGTTGCGGCGCCCACGGCACGGCAATCGGTTTCCTCATGGAATTCGACCACATGAGTTTTGTCGAGGCTATCGAGAGCCTCGCCAGCTCCATGGGCGTGGAGGTGCCGCGCAACGAGTCGGATCGCCCGGCACGCCGTTATGACGAACTGTTCGACCTGATGTCCCGCGTCGAGCGTTTCTGGCAGCAGTGCCTGAAGGAAAACCCGGCGGCTGTTGACTATCTGAAGCAGCGCGGCATCGACGGCAGCACTGCGAAGCGTTTCGGCCTCGGCTACGCCGCCGACGCCTGGAGTGCGGTACTCGACAAGTTCGGAACGTCGCCGGAGGCGATCGACCGCCTGCTGGCTGCGGGGCTGGTGATCCGCCGGGACAACGGCGGGCACTACGACCGGTTCCGCGATCGCATCATGTTTCCCATTCGTGACGTCCGCGGCCGCTGCATAGCGTTCGGCGGCCGCGCAATGGGCGACGGAGAACCAAAGTACCTGAACTCCCCGGAAACCGTGCTGTTTCACAAGGGCCGTGAACTCTACGGCCTGTTCGAAGCGCGCCAGGCCCTGCGACAGATCGATCGATTCGTGGTGGTCGAAGGCTACATGGACGTCGTCGCCCTTGCGCGCCACGGCATCGACTTTGCGGTCGCAACGCTCGGCACCGCGACGACCGCGGATCACCTCAACCGGCTGTTCCGGCTGACCGAGAACATCGATTTCTGTTTCGACGGGGACCGGGCCGGCAAGCAGGCAGCCTGGCGAGCGCTCGAGACCGCCCTGCCCCACATTCGGGAAGGTCGCCAGCTGCGTTTCGTATTCCTGCCCGACGGCCACGACCCGGATTCATTCGTCAATGCACATGGCGCCGACGCGTTCATCGAGGCGCTGGACGGCGGTGTTGCCTTGTCCGAGTACCTGATCGCCGAACTGGCGCAGCAGGTCGACCTCGACACGGTCGACGGCCGCGCGCGGCTGGCCGAAATCGCGAAGCCGCTGGTCGCCCGCATCCCCCAGGGCGTCTACCGGGAATTACTGATCGAATCGCTGGCAGAGACGGTGGGGCTGACATCCGGCAAGCTCGAGAAGATGCTCGGCCGCGGGCAGGCCGACGAGCACGGCCGGCCGGTCCGACGGCGGCCACGGCGGGGCCTGTCCGGACCGGGCTCGGCAGGCAGGCCTTCCGTAGTCAGGCGGGCGATTACGCTGCTGCTGAACCATCCCGAGGCCGCAGCGAGCCTCGATGCCGGAAAGATTGCCGCTGTCAGCCGCCCGGGTATCGATCTCCTGCGGGAACTGATTGAAACCGCGCAGCAGGAGCCCAATATCACGACTGCCGGGCTGCTGGAGCGATGGCGTCACGACGAACAGGGCCGCCATCTCGGCAAACTGGCCGCGGTCGAGGTGCCCGGTGACGAGGAATTCGACCCCGCCGCGGAGCTGGCCGACTGCCTCGAGCAGCTGGTCCTCGCCGGGCGGCGGGAGCGGATTGATTTTCTTATTGAAAAACAACGTGTTAAGCCATTGAACGAGGCCGAGAAGGCGGAACTCCGCCAGCTCCGCTGAGGCAGGACGCCAGGATCGGACAACCCGGAAATTCAGTGGACATTTATAGATTAGATCGAGTCAAACCAGTACAATTGGTCGTTTGCATTTTTTACATGGAGGGCGTTTCGTCTTGAGCGAGAAACGTG
>JAACFE010000026.1 GCA_009937525.1 Gammaproteobacteria bacterium | reverse complement strand
AATGGTATGACCTTGACCTCGAGTATGAACTTGATGTTGCCGGCACGCATGATCAGGTTGCCCTCGTGATTGAACGGCAACGTGGTGTCGAAGGCAGCCTTGTCAACGAACTTCAGCAGGATGTTGGTCTTGTTCAGGGCTTCCAGGTAATCACCAACGAGCAGTTTCGACCGGATATCCCTGGCTTTGACGAGCAGCTTGTTGGCGTCGCCTTTCTTCAGAGCGGCAGCGGCTGCTTCTGCGCCCGCGATCAGCGCGTCGGTCTTCTCGAGTAGCAGGTTTACGAAAGCCTGCGTCTCGGCATCGGGCAGCGGGTTCGGTCCAAGGCCGAAGTCGATGAACATGCCGATTACGAAGAAGGACAGGGTCCGGGTTCTGCTGCGCGACGAGCCGCAATCATGGGTCACTTCGATCGCCCGGCCTTCGAACAGGTCCCCCTTGTCGGTGGTCTGCCACACCATGACGTCCTGCAGCTGGCGGTCCGTCACGATCGGTCGCTCGCAGTCGAGCGCCGCCGGTGAGAAGACTTCCGGGAAACCTGTACTGAGCACAGTCCCTGCGCGGATGTCGATATTCGTTGTTTCCGTAACGAGGACCGTGAAGCCATCGGCGCCACCGCACAGGTGACCCGGAATGATCAGGTCGCCTTCGAACAGCGACAATGGCGTGACGCCATCACAGCGCCCGTTGACGACGCGTGGGTCGACCTGCGGTACGGCCGTTTGGGTGATCGTTGCGTTGGCGGGCACGATGAAACCGTCCGGCAGGACGATCTCCTGCCCGCCGGTCGGGTTGCAGCCGCCTTCGGTGGTCGTGCAGTCGGTGGCCGGGACGGTTATCGGCGTCGAGATGTTTGTGATGAATGCGTCGGAGCTGCCGGAGATGCCGCCCTGGAGAGGATTGAGCAGCGGATAGTCCGCACTGCTGGTTCCGCCAGTGACGAACACGTTGCCGGGGTTCAAAACGGTGATCCCGTTGCTGGCGTTTTCGGAGCCCGAGCCGCCGAGGTAGGTCGAGAAGTCGAGCAGTGAACCATCAGACGCAAGCTGCGTGACAATAACGTCCATTGGTCCGGACAGGGCTCCCTGTAGTGGGTCTGCTACAGGGAAGTCGGGTGATGTCGTGAAGCCGGTCACGTAGGGACGATCCTCGATATCCATTTTGAGGCCCCACGCGAAATCGTCGCCGGATCCACCCAGGAATGTGGAGAATCCGAAAGCCGTCAGGTCGGACGACAGTTTCGTGATGACAGCATCTCCCTGGCCGGAGGGAAATCCACTGTCGCCACCATAGACCGTTTGGAACGCCCCGGGTGTCGTCGGGTAGTCGGTGGCACTGGTGCCCCCCGATACGATGACGTTGTCAAAGCCGTCGATGCCGAGGCCTTCGAGAAATTCCGGGCCGTCGCCGCCGAGGTAGGTACTGGCAAGAATCGTGGGCGGCGAGGTGTTTATATCGAGCTTGCTCACCCAGCCGTCTGTAGGCAATGTCAATCCGCTGGAGTCACCGATGAACGTCGGCTGCACGACGCCGGGCGTTGTCGGGAAATCCGAAGACTGTGTCCAGCCGGTCGCGACCACGTTGCCGGCGCTGTCGAAGGCGAGATTACGGCCTGCATCGCGGCCGCTGCCGCCGAAACACGTCGAGAACAACAGGGCGCCCGTCGGTGAATACTGCTGGATGAAGACGTCTGCCGAGCTGGGCTGCGCCGCGGCAACGCAGGGCGCCGATATGATATCAGTGATGACAAAGTCGGGTGCGCCCGTGTTGCCGATGACGAAGATACTGTTCGCAGCGTCGGTCACGATGCCACGAATCTCTTCGAAAGGATGGAAGGCATCGAAGCCCCCGATATAGGTCGAGAAGATCAGGCTGCTCCCATCGGGTGTCAGCTTCGCGAGAAACGCGTCTTCCACCGGCCCGGCGTAGGTCGCATCCACTGCATTCACGGTTGGGAAGTCGGTCGATGCCGTGCGGCCACCAACGACGATGTTGCCGAGCGAGTCGAGCTCGACATTCTGCGGGCTCTCGTTGCCATTACCGCCGAGGTAGGTCGAGAAGACGAGCGCGCTGCCGTCCGCTGTCAGTTTCGCGACGAAAACGTCATTGAAGCTGATATTGAAAGACGATATCTGTCCGAGCAGGTTAAATCCGGGGGACTGCGCATCTTCGAGCGAGACGTCATCGAAGAAGACGGTCGTCGCGTTGGGCGTCGTATCCTCGATGTCCTGTACGACGATGACCCGGACCCGGGTCGCGTTCGCAAGCCCCGGAAATGCGGACGGTGTGAACGTGAAACTCCTCTGAATCCAGGTGTCGGGCGGCTGCGGGGGGAAGCCGGAAGGGCCGATCGCCCCGATGGTGCCGAGGAAGTTGTCGTTCGCGTCGAAGAACTGGATGGCGGGGATGTGCCCGACGCCGCCATCGGGTGAGTTGACCCACACGGATGCCGTGTAGGTGCTGGACTGATTGATCGGGATCGCGTTGACGGTGCGCCACCCGGGATTCGAGAGCACTACGCTGCGGGTACTGGCCGTAATCTTTGCGGAATAATTGTCGGTCCGGCCGAAATCCTTGACCCACAGGAACGTGGCATCGGTAGCGTTCGGATTCGGCGCCCAGCCGGGTGGGTCAATGACGCCCGGGGTGGTTTGCACCGCACCGGCAAGCGGAAAGTCCAGCGACTCGGTACTGCCGGTCACGATGATCGTCTGATCGACCGGGTCCACCCGTACCGACCGACCGCTATCCCCACCCGTACCACCAAGGAACGTCGAGTAAGAGATCACGGGGTCGATGACGAGTGTCCGTGAACGGTCGTAGTCTGCCAGCGCGAAGTGAACGCTGTTCTGGTTGTCGATCCTGAAGCTGGCGTCGACATACACGCGTTCGCCGTCGACATCCTGGTACACGACCGGCGCCCGGTGAACGACCGGGTTGCCAGCCACACTGAGCACCAGGTCACCGTTCTTGGCCAGCGCAATGTCGTCTGCGCCATCGAACGAGAGCCTTATCTGTTGCGGGTCACCTTCGGGTGCAACGATGAAGTCGTAGCGAAGCTCCCCCTCGTGGCCATGGAATATCAGGTCGATGTCGTCGTAAAGATCGACATAGCGCAAGGAAGCAAAATGCTGCGCTCCCCTGACCCATTGTTCGGAATCGTTGCCGCGAAAATAGGAACTCGCGGAGGCGAGCGCGTCTCCGCCATTCAGCGCGACCCCGCTGCTTGCACCGTCAAATTGCATCCGAAGGACGGTGGAGCCGGTGTCGCCGTCGACCGGCAGGCGCATCACGAGATCCTGGGCACGGAAGAATGTTGTGGCCGTCGATGAACGGTTTACAAAGCGAACACTTTCATCGGTTTGCCCCTTGTTCTGCTCGAAGTACAGCGGCAATGAGACCGTTGCCGCATGGGCTGTCGGTGTTTCGTCACTGTGAGTGGCAGCAAGACCCGGCTCCGCGAGCACGAGGCTTGCCGTGATAACCGATACGAGAACCTGGTAGAGCGATCGATGCGACCCGCGGTACGCGAGTGAGCGTGAGCAGTTCATGCGCTGTCCCCCGTTTGCGTATTGTCAGACCGGCACGGGCTCGGGCAAATCAACGAGCGGCGATCGACGGCCGGCTTTCTTATTGTGGTTTCAGTTAGGCTTTGTTTCTTCTGGCTTTTCCGCCTAAGCCGCTAACCATACTACTCGTGCCCGACATTTCAAATCGAGAATCGCCGGAATCAGATTATGTCAAACAAGATCCTGGCAGTCGGGACGCGAGGAGGTATCTGATACCGAGTGGTCGCATTGCCTACGGGGACGTTGTCGCCGAAGGCGATCGCCCCCAACGCGCATACAGCCTGTCGAGCTGCTCTTTTGCGCTCGCGATAAACATCGGCAGGGCGCCATCGTCATTCCTGAGTATCTCGTAGCCTCGACGCAGGAGCGTTTCGGCCTCTTCAAAGCGCCCCAGTCCGGACAGGGCGGCTCCCTCTGCGCTCATCGCGATCGCCGTGCGCCAGTGGTTCTCCGAGACCGTCTCCGCCGCCATCTCGTGAGCCGCCTCGGCATATTCCAGCGCTTCCTCGTATCGTTCGGTAGCGACGAGCACGTTTGCGAGCAGCGTCATGCTGCCGGCGATATCGCGATGCTTGTTGCCCAGGACCTCTTGTCGTGTCTTCAGCGCGCTACGCAGCAGCGCTTCGGCTTCATCGTACTTCTGTGCTTCCATCAGCCACATCGCGAGGTTGTTCTGCGCATTTGCGACATCGGGATGATCGTCGCCGAGACTCTGTCGATAGATCTCGAGCGCCTCTCGTGAAAGTTGCAGGGCGTCGTCCAGGTCTCCCTTGTCGTACAGCAGGTAAGCCAGGTTTACCAACGCGCCGCCGATCTCCGGGTGTGCTTCGCCGTAGAGCTGCCAACGCATGTCAACGACTTCCTGGTACATGACCTGGGCCTCGTCGAGCTTCCCCTGGTCGTGGAGCGTGAAGGCAAGATTATTGATGCCAGTTGCGATCTCGGGATGCAGTTCGGGTAACAACTTGCGTTTCATCTCCAGGCTGCGCCGATCGAGTTCCAGGCTCTCTTCATATTCGCCGCGCTCGTACAAGACGTACGCGCGGTTGCTGAGGGCTTCAGCCAGGTCCGGATGTGGATCACCCTGGACTTCCTCGCGTATCGTGATCGCTTCACGTAATAGTTGGTCAGGAGCTTCGAAGTCACCCTGGCTCAGGATGTTCATCGCAAGGTCCTCGAGGCTTTGCGCGACATCAGGATGCCTGTCGCCGAGCAGCTTGCGCCGCATATCGAGCGCTTGCCGCAGCCACTTCTCCCCAGCCTCGTAACTGCCCTTGCGAGTCAGTACATCGCCGAGTTCGTTCATGCTGCGCGCAATGTCCACGTGACTGTCGCCGAGAATCTCGCGCTGAAGTTCGAGGGCGCGCCGGTGCTTCTCCTCGGCCAGATCATACTCGGCCTGAAACATCTGCACGCGAGCAAGGTGATTGAGGCTCTGTGCGACCTTCATGTCGCGGGGTCCAAGCGTCCTCTCCCGCGTGGCCAGCGATCTTTCCAGGAGGCGGCTCGCCCGGGTGTAGGCGCCGAGATTGGTGTATACGCTGCCCATCGTATCCATGAGCGTCGCCTGGATTTCGGGCTGGTCAGCGAGCTCCCTCTCGATACGTTCGGCACCTTTCTCGAGCAGTTCGGCAGCCGTGATTTCCCTGGCACGCGATTCACTCGGATCGGAGACCTTGAAAAGTTCGACGAGGAACTGCGTGGTCTGCTGCGCGGTCTGTGCTTCCGCCTCCGCGCGAAGCCGTTGCTGTTCCGCCTCCGCGCGCGCAAGCAGCGCCGCGGCAGCCAGGGAAAAAGCAATTACCATGCCGACGAGCGATGCCGCCGTGATGACAGCCATGCGCCGGTGCCGTCGCTGCTGTTCGCGCTGCCTCAGCTCATCGAATCCGACACCGAGGAGGCCCGAAATCAGCTTCAGCTTGGCATTTTGACGACCGTCCTTGCCGGGTCTCGCATCGGCAGCGATCGGTTCCGCCGGGTTGCCAGACAGATTGCCGTCGTCCCCGAGTTCGAACCTCAGCGCCTCGGGAAAGCATTCCTGTTGACCTGATTCGGCGCGGCTGGAAGCGTGAGGCTCACCATCAATGATCAATGAAAATATTCGACTGCCTTTACCGAGGCGCTTGTAGGTAAGGATTTCCTCGTTGACCCATCGTGATCGGGCGGCGTTGGGCGAACAGATAACGATCAGCGAGTCTGACTGGGCAAGCGCCGCTTCGACCTTTTGGCCGAGATCAGTGGCACTCGGCAGCTCCTCGCGATCCCTGAAGATCGGGCTTAGCCGCCTCGGTATTACTCCGTGTTCGGTTTCCTGGCCGACGAGTCGTTTCGGGATCGAATAGGCCTCCAGTTCCTTGTGAAGCCTTGAGGCCCAGGTTTCGTCAGCATGGCTGTAACTAATGAACGCTTTATATTTTTTTTTGTTCATGAGATCGGCGTCAGGTACCGAACATTCGATTAAGTATAGATCATGATCTTTTCTTCGCTGTTAATTGAGGAGCCAGTCAGGAAGCGCCGGGAGTCTTGACCAGCGTCGGGACTGCAATACGAGTCGTGCAGCACATCGCGCAGAGGGTGCTGCATTGCGCAAAACATTGTCGATGGTGTCGTCTGCTAGTCGTTGACGCCCGCTGCCTCATGGCAACCTTGGCACGCCGTACTGATGCGTTCAGCCGCAGCGCGCGCCGCGTCGAGATCGGAGGCCTCTTCGACCGCCTGGGCCGCATCGCGCATACCCTGCAGGTAGGGCCGCCAATCCTCCTGGATGCCGGCGACCTCCTGGTGACCCGCCAGCCAGTAAGCGGCCGTCATGGCGCCTTCGAGGTCGTCGTCGGCCAGGGCGAAATTGAGATTGTCGAGTTGCTCGGCGTGAGCGTGCATATGGTCGATGAATTTTCCGTCGCGCGCACTCTCTTCTGCTGCTGCGACTGCTTCCTCGGCCGCCGGCGCTTGCTCGACCGCCGGTGATTCCGCCGCAACCGGTTCTGCGGGCGGTGCCGCTTGCGGTTCGGGGGCAGGCTCCTTCTTTTCGGCACAAGCCGTCATGCACAGAGCCAATCCGACGATCATTAGCGAATGCAATTTCATAGTCATCCTCACGCCAGCTACTGCTTGAATCATTAAATGGGTAGAATCTCTACGAAGTGTAACGAAAAAAGCAGCCGGTTTGGGTGTCTGCCGCGACCAATTCGCAGGGCGCAACACCGCCTTCTGCACCGACGCTGACCGCTATGCCGAAAACGCTCAAGCCAGTGATTCAAGGCGAAATACTTCCACAGTCGTTCTATCTGAGCGATGACGTTGTCGCCGTCAGCCGGGAACTGCTCGGCAAGATCCTGCGTACGGATATCGACGGACGGCGCACCGCGATGGTCATTACCGAGACTGAAGCCTATGCGGGCGTTACTGACAGGGCAAGCCATGCGTATGGCGATCGCAGGACCCGCAGGACCGAGCCGCTGTATGGTCCGGGAGGAATGGCCTACGTCTACCTATGCTACGGCATTCATCATCTCTTCAACGTGGTCACCAACGTAAGTGGCGTACCGCACGCTGTGCTGGTCAGAGCAGGCGAGCCGCATTCCGGGCTTTCCACCATGCTCGAAAGACGCGGCAAGCCGCGTGCCGATCGCTCGTTGCTGGCGGGTCCCGGTTCTGTCGCACGGGCGCTGGGTATAACGACTGCGTTGACGGGCAGCAGCCTGCTGAACGGCCCTGTCCGGATCGAGGATCACGGCCTGAACGTCGATAAAGATGCCGTCATTACGGGCCCGCGCGTCGGGATCGACTATGCCGGCGAAGATGCCCGCAGGCCTTACCGATTCCGGGTTCCGACGTGCCGTGCGTGAAGGCATGTGGCACGACCTTGCCCTGTGTCCTCGCCTGGATCGCGTCATCACCGAGCTGGTTCGCGGCGCGCAGCGCTTCCTCGATATCGCCCCGCTCCAGGTAGCGCTGATTGTGCCTTGCCCACACGCCGGCAAGAAAATCCGCCTGCTGCGCGCGTCTCTGACGTTGGAGCTCTTCCGTCGTCCCTGCCATTTCACGTCGTACTACGTACCACGTGGAGCGAGACGCACCAATGTGATTGTCACGTGCGACGAACGTAGTCGAGCCACTGCCAGTAGACCGAGCCGCATTTCGGGCAGGCGTCGTGACGGGCGTGTCCGAACGGCAGGTCCTGCCACTCGTAACGGCAGCGCGAACAGAGATTCAGCGCTGTCTCTGTGTTGCCGTTCTTGTCAGGTGCAAGATTGATCGAACGCACGTGTCCTGTCGCATCGGGCCGTCATGCAGTGTGCGATATTCTACATTGCGGGGGGGCTCGCGTTGTGCGATCGCCCGGCCGTCCTTTCCGGATCTTCATCTGCAGCAGCCGACGGCATGCACGACCCCGGATCGACCTGGTTCTTGATGACGCAGCCAACGTTGAAGGCCTGCAGATGATGCAGCGTCAATTCGTCCGGATTCGACGCGATCCGGTAACGGACGGCGACGCCGAACTGGAAGGAAGCGCCGGCAGCCTTGTCCGGCGTCATCTGCCGATAACTCGATTCGATGTCGATGGACTGCGATACGAACTCGTCGATGTCACGCGACACCGATATCCCCGGTGGGATGTCGATAGTCAGAGACGTCGTATTGACACTCGAGTTGTAGTAGATCGTCTGCGCGGTGAGCGTAATGTATTCGTCCGTCGCGTTGGTAAACGTCACGGAATGTCCCTCTACCGTGACGCGGAGCCGTTCGTCGGCGAGATCGAAACTCGGGTATAGCTTCTCGAAGTCGCGAGACAGGATCGTGACGTCGATCGGCAGCTCGACAGGATCATCTCCGGAAGCAATGACCTGCTCCGGGCAGGCCACCGAGATCAGGTAGTGGCCGTGCACGGCAGCCTCGCACCGCACATCGTAGATCACGGCCCCTGGCGACATCATTGCCGACAGCCGCTCCCTGTGCGACTGGATGTCCTGGCGCAGCGCCGACAGCGCGCCATCCGCTGCGGCGATGCAGTGCCGCGCATCACAGGGAAGAGTCGCCTGCTTCTCGAGCCGCACCGTGGGAACGTCTGCGCCGGTGACGAGCGTCAGCTCGATCAGTTCGCTGAAATCGATATCGTCCTGGTAGTACGCGGTCAGACCGCCGATCCGGGGCTGAATATCGAGTTCGATACGTTTGCTGCTGCTCGTTGCGGACAGTTGCCGGGTCATGTTCGACAATTCGGCGTGCGCGGCTGCCGCCTCCTGATCGTATGCATCGAGGAGCGAGATCAGCCGCCGGCGCTGCGTGTCCAGGCCGGAGTTGAGCAGTGCTTCATCGACGGCCTGGTTGAACGCGCTCTCGTCGAAGGTGGTTTCGTAGGTCTGGGAAATGTCAGTTACCTTGCCGGCGGTTCCGACCGCGATGCTGCCGTTGATTATCTTGTCCAGCATGCCCGTGTCCTTGTCGCGAAACGGATGGCCGGGATTGCATCGATGCATATCAGGATAGATCTGCGGCATGCACTCGGCGGCGCGTGTGTCGAATGCGGGCGTAAGGTCGTTGAGTCGCACCAGGTATCCCGTATCGACGGAGGCATCGGACGCGGTTATGGTCGTGAATACCCAGCTGCCGCCGCGCTCGTTGACGAGGTGCGCGTAAACGGCTTGCGTACCGACGAAGAAGCTGCCCGCCGGCGAGGTCTCAGCCGACTGTGCGTTTTCCTGTTGCGACGTGCTGCTGCACGCCGCGCACAATGTAAACAGGCACGCGGCATACGCCGTCCGTGCGCGAACGAATCGGAAAGTCATTGGCCCAAACGCTTTCAGAACTAGAAACGGCTGAAGTATATCGAAAATCCACGCACTATCCGCGTGGATTTGTGTCGCAATCTGGCGACGGGCGAGGCCGTGGCAATGTCGCGGGCACCGCGCCTATCGCCCGGCTCCGGGATGTGCTTATTCGTCTTTCCCGGATGTTCTGTTCACGTGGCCGCCACCGTCCCGGAGCTTTTCGATCCGCGCGACTATCGCATCCCTGATTATCCTCGTGTCCTCCGGCCCGATCCGTTCGATGGATTTGCCGAGAGAATCGTAGGTTGCCATCACGAGGTTACGGAGCTTGCGAAAGGCGTCGGGATTCTTGCGGCCGCAGACGGTGGCGTCTTCCTTGATGATCCGATCAATGACGCCGGGGTCGCGCAGGCGCACGTCGCAGGCAATTGACAGGCGCAGGAGTTCGTTGGCGATTCCGTCGAGGTGTCGTTGCCAGACAGCGTGCTTGGTATCGACCATGATCAATCCTGACCGAGTATCTTCGGACAGGCGAGATTAACACAGTGGGTGCCGGAGCCAATGCACGACGTCTTGCAAACGCCTGTTGAGATTGAACGCTCTGGTCCCGTTTGTCTATACGAGCAATCGCTTAGGCACTTGCGCGTATCGTAACAGCCGTTTGGGCGTTCTAAGATGCCACGCACGGGGGAGGACGAGTGGAGGACACTGAGAATGTCAGTAGCAAGAGTCACAGAGCTGACCGCAGCGTCAGCGAAGAGCTTCGATGATGCGATCAAGACCGGGATAGGCCGCGCCGTCAAAACCCTGCACAACGTTCGCGGCGCATGGATACAGGATCAGGAAGTCGTCGTCGAGGGCGGCGCAGTCACCGAGTACCGGGTGCACATGAAGGTAACGTTCGTGCTCGACGACTAGAACCGGTTCACATCCAGCGCTTGCGCCGGAAGTAGAGCAACATACCGGCAACGAGTGCGACCATGACGAGCCACAACATCGGATAGCCGAAGCGCCAGCCGAGCTCGGGCATGTTCCACGCACTGACAGAGCGGTCGAAGTTCATGCCGTAAACACCGACGATGAACGACAGGGGAATAAAAACTGTCGCGATTATCGTCAGCAATTTCATTACGTCGTTCATCCGGTTCGACACGCTGGACAGATAGACGTCCAGGAGGCTCGAAGCCATCTCCCGGTAGCTCTCGACGAGGTCCAGCGCATGAATGGCGTGGTCGTAGCAGTCCCGAATATACAATTTGGTTTCGGGGCGGATCTGTTCCAGGTCGTCGCGAAGGAGGCTGTTCAACATGTCGCGCTGGGGCCAGGTGATACGGCGTAGCAAGACAAGTTCACGCTTGAGTCTGTGGATCTCGTCGAGTGCCTCGCGGCTCGGATCGTCGAAAACCGTCAGCTCGAGTGCTTCGATACGGTCCCCCAGGGACTCCATGATCGGGAACACCCGGTCAATGGCAGTATCGAGCAGCGAGTAATACAGGTAATCGATGCTGCTTCTTCGTATCCGCGATGAGTCCCGGTAGGTGCGTTGCCGAATCGCGTCGAAGGGGTCTTCGTGGCCGGAATAAAAGCTGACGAGCCAGGTGTCGCCAAGGAAGAGGCTGAGCTGTGCGGTAGCAATACCGTGGTCTGACACCTCCGGTAAGGTCACAATCGTAAACAGCTGCGCGTCGTAAGCCTCAAGCTTTGCGCGTTGCCCCGTGTGCATGACGTCTTCAAGCGCGAGCGGATGCAGCTGGTATGCATCGCCTACGGCGCGCAACAATTCCTCCGAAGGCGTCCCGTTCACGTGCAGCCAGGTGGCATTCGGGCTCGAAAAATATTCGCGGGCTTCCTCCAGGGAGCAATCCCGCTTTTCCGTATAACTGGAGGCTTCATAGTCGAGAAGGTGAAGGGTCGTTGGAATCCTCTCGGCGCTGGGCGGTCCTGTAAGATCGCCGGGCGCGGTTCCGGGACTCGTAAACCGCCCCGGGAAAAGGTGTAGCGGATGCCTGGTTCGCCGTTTGCCCGGGCGCATCACCTTTCTTGGGTTTGCCGACATGGCCACCTCCAACACAGCGATTCTCCACCCGGGAATTGGGGTTGAATATACGTATTTTCTGCGGGTCGGCGTGCCCCGGCAGATGAACCGCCTGCAAGTCGATTTACGTAAAACTACGCATTGCCGGCAAAGACCGGACGCACAACCCTAGTAACAAGGGTGTCGGCGGGCATGAAAGCCGGCGCCATTGGTACAACTGAAGTAAAGGGGTAACAGCAGATGCCCTCACTAGACCTGAATCCGGAGATCGTCCAGTTCGTCATCGACAAGGTGCACGAATTCCATTCTCGTGAAGATGTAACCTTCCCGGAGGAGGACGAAGTCCAGGCCGTGAACGAGGAACTGGCGGAGCAGTTTGCCACTGATTTCGCCGGTGATCCGTACTACCAGGAACTGACGACGACGATCGACGACCTCGAACCGGACCAGCAGATGTCATTGGTTGCATTGATGTGGGTCGGGCGAGGCGACTATGACCTGGAGGAGTGGGACGAGGCCCTGAAGTTCGCTGAGGAGGTCTGGACCGATCACACGGCGGAGTACCTGGTCGGGACGCCGCTGCTTGCCGATTACCTCGCCGAGGGCCTGCAGCAGTTCGAGACGGAAGGCGGAGAATAGGCGGCCCCGGGGAGTTTCTCCTGCGCATGCCGCCGCGAGATTGCTGCTGGCGCGGACTTTCGACTTTCGCGCTCACCGATTGGCTGCAGCAGCGCCGATAAAGCTTTATGCGATTCAGAAAGTTAGCATGCAAGCCCCGGGCGCCCGGGCGGGCCCTCCGAGCGCCGCGCATTGACCGATTTATTGCTTGACAGCGCCCCGATTAGGGCGCTCAATGCGCGCGATTTTCACTTTGACGTCTGGAGTACGAGGACGTGTCCGGGAAAACTTCGCGGCGTAATGCCACAAAGCCGAAGCCGCAGGGCAAGGCGGTTATCAGGGGCTCAATCGGTCCCGTCGAGGATCTCGAGAGTTACGTAAAGGCGGACTGGTGGCGAGATATTTTCAATGCAAACTACCTGCGCACGGACGGTGACGTTGTCGAGGATCCGGACATCACGGAAGCCGAGATCGATGCATTTCTCGAACTCGTCGATGTCGGTCAGGATGCCTGCATACTCGACCTTTGCTGCGGTCAGGGCAGGCACCTGCTCGAACTGGCGCGACGCGGCTTCACCAACCTGTACGGCGTCGATCGGTCGCATTACCTGATCTCGCGTGCCAAGCGCGTCGCGCGCCAGCAGGGCTTTTCGGCGACGTTTCGCGAGGGCGATGCGCGCAAACTACGCTTCCGGGAAAACACCTTCGACCTGATCTACCTGGCAGGCAACAGTTTCGGCTATTTCGAGTCGGTGCATGACGATATCGCCGTGTTAACCGAACTTCGCCGACTACTGAGGCCTGCGGGGCAGCTGCTCATCGACTTCACGGACGGCGATTTCCTGCGCGAAAATTTCGAGGCCCGCAGCTGGGAATGGATCGACAAGAACTACTTCGTCTGCCGAGAACGGACGTTGTCGAAGGACAGTGCCCGGCTGATTTCACGTGAGGTCATAACGCACACAAAGAAAGGTGTTGTCGCTGACCAGTTCTATGCCGAGCGTCTTTACAACGCGGATCAGCTCGGCGCCCTCCTGTCGGCAAATGGTTTCGATGTCCTCGAAGCAAGGCCGATGTCGACAATGTCGAAACGCAATCAGGACCTCGGCATGATGGCGCAACGCATCGTGCTGACGGCACACTCGAACAAGCGCACCGGCGCCGCCCATGACGAAGAACGGCGAGTACGCCGCGTAACCGTGGTGATGGGTGATCATCGACGTTCCGACACCGTCAAGCCTAACAATACTTTCGACGGCGACGACTTTCACACGATCAACGAGCTCAAAAATGCGCTGGCGCAGCTCGACGGATTCAATTTTTCTTACCTGGACGATCACAGCGGGCTGATAGACGAGTTGCGCAGTAATGCGGACAAGATCGATTTTGTATTCAACCTGTGCGACGAGGGCTTCAATAACGAGGCTTCGAAAGAGCTCCACGTGCCCTCGTTACTGGAAATGCTCGACATCCGCTATTCAGGCGGCAATCCTCAGTGCCTCGCCTATTGTTACGACAAGTCGCTGATTCGCGGCGTAGCGATGGAAATGGACATCCCGGTACCTGCGGCGTTTTCCGTGGCGCCCGAGGAAGTCGCATTCATCGCAAAGCCCATCGATTTCCCCGTGATCGTCAAGCCTAATTACGGTGATTCGAGCGTCGGGATTACCGTGGACAGTGTCTGCTACGACGTCAGGCAGCTGGAGTATGCGATTGCAAAAGTGCGTGAAGCCACAGGCTTTGATCGCCCCGTTCTCGTCGAGCAGTTCCTGACAGGCAAAGACATCAGCGTCGGCATCATCGGCAACCCCCCGGACGGCTATACCGTGTTGCCGGTGATCGAGGAAGACTATTCGCAGCTGCCTGAAGGACTGCCCAGGATCTGCGGCTACGAGGCGAAGTGGGATGCCGAGTCGGTCTACTTCAGGAACGTGAAGTCGATCCGGGCGGAGCTGCCCCAGGAAACGATCGACTTCCTGAGCGCAAGTTGCATTCGGCTATTTCAGCGTGTCGGCTGCCAGGATTATGCGCGTTTCGACTGGCGGCTCGATGCCAACAACACGCCGCGACTCCTGGAGGTGAACCCTAACCCGGGATGGTGCTGGGACGGCCACCTCGCGAGGATGGCGGGGCTCGCCGGGCTGTCTTACTCAGAGATGCTGAGAGAGGTTCTCAGCGCCTGTAGTGAACGGCTGAGAGCGGCGGCGCGAGAAACAGCCGCGCTGCGAGCCGCCTGATACGGCGACCTTGTGCGGATCGCGAGGCGGCTCATCGACATAGCGGGCCTGCGCGACATCATTCAGCGCAGGATTCCCGTGCTCGTTGCGGAGAGCAGGCAGCCGGGGCCCGTCGTGTGGCTGACTGCCTGTATTCACGGGGACGAAGTCGGGGGGACGGCAATCGTCCACGATGTGTTCGCGAGACTTCGCAAGGAAGGACTCGGTCGGGGCGCGGTGCATGCATTTCCGCTGATCAATTCCATGGGATTCGAGAATGTCTCCCGATATATCAATACCGAGCGGGAAGACCTCAACCGATGCTTCCCCGGCGATCCGAAAGGCAGCATGGGTGAGCAGATTGCGCGACGGCTCTACCACACGATCATGAAATCGGATCCGTCGCTCGTGATCGACATACACAATGACTGGGTACAATCGATACCGCACGTCCTGCTGGACCCGCCGAAATCGTATCCGGACGGGACGACGGAACGCCGCACGCTCGAACTGGCCCGGGCAGGCGGCCTGCTTCTGGTCGAGGACTCGGACGTCTTCCATCCACTTCGCAATACGCTGGCGGGCGCCTTTGTGGATGCCGGCGTGCCCGCTTTTACGATCGAGGCCGGCGGTGCTTTTGCCGTTGTCGAGGAGGGCGTTGCGGCGGGGAGGGATGCCGTGCTCTCGACGCTGCATTCAATGGAAATGATCGACTGGTTCGTGCCCGCCGGGCAGTCCGACAAGATGATGCCGCTGCGCTACACGAACCGGCCGCTGTGCAGCACCAGCGGGCTGATTCGCTTCGACGTCCATCCCGGCCAGGAGATCCGGGAAGGACAGATACTGGCGAAAGTCTACAGTGCATTCGGATCCTGCGAGGAGTCGTTGCTGGCGATGGCCGACGGTTTCGTGCTGGGTCTCGAGGATCACGCGCGCGTGCTTCCAGGCCGAGAAGTCATCGCGGTGGCCGAACAGCATTGACTCGGTTATCTCTGTGTAAGCGAATGAGTCAGTGCGTCCACATTCGCTTCCAGGCATCCAGCAGCACGCGCTCGTCGATTGTTGGCGATATCAGTTCGGTCGGAATCGACTCCCAGTGTGGATTACCGCCGGCGGCGACCACGTGCGTAAATACGTATAGGGGTTCCTGGCCCATACGCAGGTCCGTGATCAAGAGGCGATCGTCATCGATACTGGCTTTGACGAAGTCCCGCGAGAACCAGCGCAGTCGTGAGACGGCCCAGACGTTGTCTGCCGCTTCCAGCAGATCCCTGTCGGAACGGTAAGCGGTGAAGTCCGGAGTGTCCCCCTTCGAGAGCAGCGAGTCGAAACCTTCGAGGTAGCCCTGTTCCGTCAGTACGACGATGCGCCATAGCAGCGTGTTGAAGGGCGTGGGCACAATAAAAACAGGTGCGCCTTGCAAGTCTCTTGCGGACAGGGCCTCTTCCGTATGGCGGCTGACGATCGACTGCGCAATCCACGACCAACCCAGGTAGAGCGTGCTCAGCAGCACACACGCACGAATCGCGCGCCCGCTCCACGGCCTCGCCGGCCGGAAGGCGGCAAACAGGATGCCGATCAACAGCGGCACGGTGAAAAGCGGGTCGATGATAAACAGGGTCGCCCACATCGTCGGCTCGACAGCGAGCGGCCAGAACAGTTGCGTCCCGTAAGCCGTATGCGCGTCGAGCAGGGGATGCGTGACCAGCGCAAGACCGATTATCGCCAGCCACCGGGAAGGCGCTTCACGCACCGGCGCCCACCAGCGTCTGAGGGCCAGCCACAGCACTACGGCAAGCGGCGGCAGCACGAACAGGGAATGGCTGAACCCCCTGTGATAGGTGAAGTTGGCGACCGCATCGCCATAGTCGATAAGGACGTCGAGATCGGGCAACGTACCCAGCGCCGCGCCCACGAGCAGCGCCGTGCGCCGTTGTCCGGAAGGGGCGATCGCGCCGCCGATGGCTGCGCCAAGTGCGGCCTGGGTTACAGAGTCCATGCCCTTTCGTGGTTGGTCGACTTATGCATCGTTTCCGCGCACCGACCGGAAGAACCAGGCGATGAATACGGCGAATGCCGCTGCGCCGACCAGCATCGCGGTAACTTCGCTGCCCAGCCATTCCGTGCCGATGCCGTCGGGCCGCCGGCTCTTGGCGACAGCCACGAGTGCGATACCGACGCCCAGCAATCCTTCGCCGCCGACGAAACCGCTGCCGAGCAGCACGCCGCGTTCGCGTCTGTCCGCCGCGACGGAGTCGTCCTTCGCCGTGCGTTCCATCCACAGGCGGATGAGGCCACCGACGAAGATCGGCGTCATCGTCGACACGGGCAGGTAGACACCCACTGCGAACGGCAGCGACGGGATTCGGGCGATCTCGCACGCGAACGCGATGCCCACGCCGATTGCGACGAGGCCCCAGGGCAGGTCCTGGTCCAGCACCCCGTCGATGACGAGCTTCATCAGGGTGGCCTGCGGCGCTGGCAGTTCCTCGCTGCCGAAACCGAAGCCCTTGCCGAGTGCGAGCACGGTCAGGCACACGAACGTGGCCGATGTAAGCACGCCGATGAGTTCCGAGGTCTGTTGCGCGCGCGGTGTGGCGCCCAGCAGGAAGCCGGTCTTGAGGTCCTGCGAGGTATCGCCGGAGATGGATGCCGCGATGGCGACGACGCAGCCGACGGTCAGGGCCGCCGCCTTGCCCATCGTGTCGGTCCACCCGAATACCAGGAACAGCGACGCGGTACCCAGCAGCGCGGCAATGGTCATGCCGCTGGTCGGGTTGCTGGTGACGCCGACCAGGCCGACGATGCGCGACGCAACCGTGACGAAGAAGAAGGCGAATACCACGACACACATGGCGGCGACGGCGCGAATGCCGATCCCGCCGACGGCGCCGAATACCTGCGGCACGAGCACGAGCACCAGCGCGATCGCGAGCGCACCGATGCCGACGACGCGCAGCGGCAGGTCGTTGCCCGTCCGGCTCGTCGTCGCCGCGTCCGCGGCCGAGCTCACGCGTTCGCCGAGCTGCGATGCGCCGATGCGGAAGCTGCTGACCATTACGGGGATGCTTCGGATCAGCGTGATGATGCCGGCCGTGGCGACGGCTCCCGCGCCGATGTAGCGGACGTAGCGCGTCCAGATCTGGCCGGGCTGCATGTCGCGAATGAGGTTCACGGTCTCCGGGAACATCGGCGCCGTGCGGGCATCACCCCACCAGGCGATCGCGGGAATGATCACCAGCCACGACAGCAGGCCGCCGCCGACCATCACCGCGGCGATGCGCGGGCCGAGGATGTAGCCGACGCCGAACAACGCGGCGGACAAGTCCATGCCGAGCTGGCCTTTCTTCAGGAACGGGATGTTGACGTGCAGGTCGCCCGGAATCACCCGGACCCAGGACGTCAGGAACTTGAACAGCGCACCGCCGGCAAGGCCGTAGAACACGAAGCGTGCACGGCCGCCGCCGATCTCGTTGGCAACCAGCACTTCGGCACAGGCCGTGCCTTCGGGGTAGGGCAGCTTGCCGTGCTCGCGCTCGATCAGGAAGCGCCGCAGCGGGATCATGAAGAGGATGCCGAGCAAACCGCCGCACATGGCGAGCAGGGTCATCTGCAGAAGTTCCGGCGGCATGCCCCACATGAACAGGGCCGGCAGCGTGAAGATGACGCCACTCGCAAGGGAACTGGATGCGGAGCCGGTGGTTTGCGAGATGTTGGTCTCGAGTATGCTGCCGCGGATGCCGACATGGGAGAGTGCGCGGAACACCGCCACCGTCATCACCGCGACGGGGATCGAGGTGCTGATCGTGAGTCCGGCACGAAGTCCCAGGTACGCGTTGGCCGCGCCGAAGATGATGCCGAACAGGATCCCGAGCCCGACGGCCTTGATCGTGAACTCGGCAGGCGATTCGCTGGGCGGCACGAACGGGTCGTAGGTGTCGCCTTCTTCGATCGGTACGTAAGCTTTCTGGCTCAATCCTTCTTTTCGCATCGTTGCTTCGCCGAGTCCGAATCAGCGCGCCATTCTACGTTAAAATGCGCCGAAGGCTCTTTTCCGGAGCGTCCCGTAACGGTTCGCCAGCCAATTTACCCATCGTCTTGAAGATTTTCGTGATCAGTCTGCCGGATGCCGCGGAACGCCGGGTGCGGGCAGCCCGGCAACTCGGGGAGCTCGGCCTCGAATTCGAGTTCTTCGACGCGTTGCGTGGTGAGCAGGTGATGGATGACGGGTATTTCGAGCGCTGCGACGAGGAAGAGTGGCTCCTCAATACGGGGCACCCGATGTCCCCGGGCGAGGTCGGCTGTTTCGCAAGTCACCGGACCATGTGGCAGAGATGCGTCGAGCTCGGCGAGCCCCTCATGATCATGGAAGACGACTTCCAGCTGTTACCGGGCTTTGCGGGAGCGGTGGAGCAGGTGGCCGGAAATATTGCGGAATGCGGCTTCATCCGCCTGCAGTCGGAAACCCGTGCGCGCAAGCAGCGCGTCGCTACGCGGGGAGACTATACGCTGTGGCGTTACACCAAGGTCCCGCATTCCTGCATGTGTAACAGCATGACGCCAGAGGTTGCACAGAACCTCATCGATCAGACCCGGGCGATCTACGAGCCGGTAGACGTGTTCATCAAGAAGTTCTGGGTGCACGGCCAGACGATCTACGGCCTGACGCCTTACACGGTGACGGAATCGACGCTGAGCCAGCAGACGTACATCCTGCATCGCGAAAAGGTGCCGAAAGGCTTCGGGCGTTCGGCGCGGCGCTTCCTGCGCAAGTGCGGCTGGGAGATCAGGCGAATCCAGGCAGCTCGCCGGATGGCGCGGCCGGGTTGACCACGCAGCCACGGTGCCGCAACAGCTCGACGACAATCGTCAGCCGCGCACCCATCGTCATATCAGGTCCAGCAGCATCGGCAGTATCAGCCGCTTGATCAGGCTCAGGGCCACGATGCCCGCCATGACGACGGCCAGCGTCAACAGGTCCCATTCATTGAGCACCAGTCCGAGCGCGAGCGCAGCCGCAGGCGGGTGCTCGGTGCGAGTAACCACCATCGTGAACATGGCAAACGAGATCGCCATTGCGCCGAATATGACCATCACCGCATGAGCGGCACCGGCGCCCTGGATGTTCATTGCCGATTCGAGCGTTGCCATCAGGCAGCCTGTGAGCATACCGATCGCGTAGCCGCCGATCATGTGCCGCGGCCCCGAGTGCAGCGACCGCGGTACGGCGAAGGCGATGAATGCACTGGCGCCGAGTGCCGCGATCAATACGGTCTGGGTGACCGCATCGAGGATCAGCAACAGGATCAGGACGACGAAGCCCGCAAGGCCACACTGCAGTGCGTAACGCTTGAAGTTCTCGCGTCTGAAATGGCGGTCGACGTCCAGGGTCATTGCGCCAGTCTAACGCAGGCGGGTGTAGGAGCGGTTCTCGAACCGCGACCGGTTCGCGCGCCGAGGCCCGCTCCTACAGTGCATTGATCATGCTGTAGGAGCGGTTCTCGAACCGCGACCAAGGTTGGATCGCGGGCCCAGGCCCGCTCCTACTGCGTGACCCCGATCTGTTTCCGGAAACTGTAGAACAGTATCGGGATCACGATCAGCGTCAGCACGGTCGACACGAGGATGCCGAAGATCAGCGAGATCGCGAGTCCGTTGAAGATCGGGTCATCGAGAATGAAGAAAGCACCCATCATCGCGGCCAATGCGGTCAGCATGATCGGTTTTGCACGTACGGCCGACGCGCGAATCACGGCATCTTCCAACGCATGCCCCGCGCGCTGCTGGTCGAGAATAAAATCGACGAGCAGTATCGAGTTGCGCACGATGATACCGGCCAGCGCGATCATGCCGATCATGGAAGTCGCCGTGAAGTTCGCGCCGAGAAGCGCATGCCCCGGCATGACGCCGATGATCGTCAACGGGATAGGCGCCATGATAATCAGCGGCAGCAGGTAGGACCGGAACTGCGCGACGACCAGCAGGTAGATGAGTATCAGGCCGACCGAATAGGCGAGTCCCATGTCGCGAAACGTCTCGTAAGTGATCTGCCATTCGCCATCCCACTTCATGGAGAAGTAGTACGGGTTCTCCGGTTGGCTGATGTAGCGTTGTTCGACCGGTGTACCGGCGTCTGCGAGCTCGTCGATCTTGCCGGACAGTTCGAACATGCCGTAGAGCGGGCTGTCCAGGCGGCCGGCCATGTCGGCCGTGACGAAGACCACCGGCAGCAGGTCCTTGTGGTACACGGCGTCGTCCCAGCCGACTTCACGCACGTTGGCGATTTCGGAGATCGGCACCCGCTGTCCGCCCTGGCTGCGCACTTCGAGCGCGAGCAGGGCGTCGAGGTCAGCCTTGGACGATACCGGCAGGTCGAGGCGCACCGGGATCGGGTAGCGTTCACGCGCCTGGTGCACGTAAGTGACATCCTCGCCATTCAGCGCCATCTGCAAGATTCCGGCGATGCGTTGTTGCGGCACGCCGAGCAGGGCGGCGCGCTGCCGATCGACCTCGATGATGAAGCGTGTCGCGTCGGCCTCTACGGACGTGTCGATATCGACGATGTCCTGAGTGTCACGGAACATCGCCTCGAGACGCCGGCCGAGCAGCTTTTGCTCCTCGTAGTCCGGGCCGTAGATCTCGGCAACGATAGGCGACATCACCGGTGGGCCCGGGGGTACCTCGGCGATCTTGACCGAAGCCCCGAACTCATGGCCGATCGCGGCGAGTTCATCACGGACGCTGCGCGCGATTTCGTGACTCGAGCGCTTGCGGTGATGCCTGTCGACAAGATTCACCTGGATGTCGCCCGCATTGCTGTCACTGCGCAGGTAGTACTGCCGTACGAGTCCGTTGAAGTTGATCGGTGACGCCGTGCCTGCATATACCTGGTAGTCGGTGACTTCGGGCACGCGCTCGATCGACTCGGCCATTGCGTCGAGTACGCGAGCCGTCTGCTCGACGCTGGTTCCCTCCGGCATGTCGACCACGACCTGGAATTCGGACTTGTTGTCGAACGGCAGCATCTTGAGCACGACGAGTTGCGCCACGACGAGCAACATCGCGAGGCCGATGATGGCGACGGTACCGCCATAGAGCCAGCTGCGCGCGCGCTTGCCGGTTTCGCGATCGAGGAACGGGCGCATGAGCCGCTCGAACGTGCGGTGCAGCTTCGACTCCTCTTCGGCCGATTCCTTGTGGATGGGTGCGCGTTGCAACAGGCGGTGGCTCAGCCATGGCGTCAGGATGAGCGCGACCGCGAGAGAGATGAGCATTCCGGTGCTGGCGTTGATCGGGATCGGGCTCATGTACGGCCCCATCAGTCCGGTCACGAAGGCCATGGGCAGGAGTGCGGCGATGACGGTAAACGTCGCGAGGATCGTCGGACCGCCGACCTCGTCGACGGCCGGCGGGATGATTTCGCCGATGGTTCCGGAGCCCAGGCCCCGGTGCCTGTGTATGTTCTCCACGACGACGATCGCATCGTCCACGAGTATGCCGATCGCGAATATCAGGGCGAACAGCGATACCCGGTTGATCGTGAATCCCCAGGCCCAGGACGCGAACAGCGTCGCGGCGAGCGTCACGACGACTGCCGTGCCGACGACGATCGCTTCGCGCCAGCCCAGCGCGAACCACGTCAGCAGGATGACCGACAGTGTCGCGAACGTGAGTTTCTGAATGAGTTTCGACGCCTTGTCGTCGGCGGTCTTGCCGTAGTTACGGGTAATGGTGACGTTCACGCCTTCCGGGATGAGCGTTGCCTCGAGTTGCGCCAGCCGTTCGACCACCGCGTCCGCAATGTTGGTGGCATTGGTGCCGGGTTTCTTGGCGATGGCAATCGTCACCGACGGTGCATATGCGACAGGATCGAGGCCTGTGTGCTCCGCCGCCGGTCCCGTCGCAAACCAGGTGTACGTGTCCGGCTGGTCGGCGTGGGCGCGGACCGTTGCGATATCGTCGAGGTAGACCGGCCGCCCGTCGAATATGCCGACCACGAGGCGCGCGACATCTTCCCGGTTGCTGAGGAACGTGCCCGCCTGCACAGGGACTTCCGAATTGTCGTAGACCAGGGCGCCGGCATGCGAGACTGCGTTGCTCGCGGTCAGGGCCTGGCGCAGGTCATCGAGCGTCATGCCGAAGCCGGCCACGCGCTGTGGGTCCAGTTCGACGTGGACGATCTCCTGCGCGCCGCCGATGGTGTAGACATCGCGGGTGCCCGGTACCCGCTTGATCTCCGCCTCCAGCGCGTGTGCGACTTTTTTCAGTTCCTGGGTGCCGCGCTCCGTGTCTTCCGTCCAGAGCGTCGCGGAAACGATGGGCACGTCGTCGATGCCCTTGGGCTTCACGATGGGCGGCAGGATGCCGGCATTCTGCGGCCGCCAGTCCTGGTTCGAGAAGATCGCGTTGTACAGTCTCACGAGTGCCTCGGTGCGTGGCTCGCCGACCTTGAACTGCACGGTGAGCACGCCCATGCCCGGGCGGGATACGGAGTACACGTGCCTGACTCCGTCGATCTCCGCGAGCACCTGCTCCATTGGCAGGGCAACGAGGTTTTCTACCTCGGTCGTGCTCGCGCCCGGGAATCCGACGAACACATTCGCGAAGGTCACGTCGATTTGCGGCTCTTCCTCGCGTGGCGTCACGATGACCGCGAACGCGCCGAGCAGCATCGCCGCGAGGGCGAGCAGTGGCGTCAGGGCATTGTCCTGGAATCGTGCGGCAAGACTGCCCGAGATGCCGAGCCTAGTCTTCATCGTTCGATACCGCCCGCGACTTGACGTAAATGCCGGCGCGCACCGGGTCCAGCGCCACGCGCTCGCCCGCGCTGAGGCCCGCGAGGATTTCGGTCTGGTCATTGAAGGCATTGCCCGCACGAACCTGGCGCAGGCGGACGTCACCGTCCGCCGACACGACGTAGACTCCGGTTACCTCGCTGCGCCTCAGCAGCGCGATCGTTGGAACCAGCAGGCGCTCGGAATCGCCGATGACGAGCGCGACTTTCACGAACATGCCGGGGTACAGCGCGAACTGGCCCTGGGGCAACTCGATACGCACCGTGAATGTATTGCTCGCGCTGTGCGCGAACGGGAAGATCGTGATGGTTTCCGCTTCGACGCGCCCTTCGCCGGTAAGAATGTAGGCTGTCTTGTGCTCGCGCACTCGCGCGGCGGCCTGTTGCGGAAGGTTCACGACCACGCGAAGCGACTCGAGCGACAGCCCGCTCATGAGCGGTTGTCCTACCGCGACCGCCTCGCCGACTTCGACGTGACGCTCGGTGACGATGCCGGCATACGGCGCCCGGACCAGCGTGTATTCGAGTTGCTGCTCGGCCGTCTGCACGGCGGAGCGGGCTGCCGCGGTCCGCGCCACGGCGGCGTCCCTTGCAGCCAGCGCCTGGTCGTATTCGCGCCTGGAGCTCGAGCCCGACTCTAACAGGCCCTCGGCGCGTTGGAACTCGGCTTCCGCCTGCTTCTGGCGCGCCAGCGCCTCTTCGAGAGTCGCTTTCGCCTGTTGCAGGGCCGACTGCTGCTCGACGTCCGTGAAGCGCACGATCGGCTCGCCGGGTTCGACGTAATCGTCGACGTCGAAAAAGACCTCGGCGATCCGGCCTGCCGTCTGCGCCGACATCGTGGCCTGGTTTACAGCTTCGACCGTGCCGTCATAGACGCGCTCCAGCGGTGCGCGCGCCATTTCGGCGGTGGCGGTTTCGAACGGCAGTTCTTCGGCTGCGCTGGCGTACGAAGCCACCATCACCAGGACCGCGGCGGCGCGGGTCGGCAGTGGCAGGTCTGCAATACCGTGACGGGTCATCATTTTATTTCTTCCTCGAAGCGGGGACGCAATAAAGCGCGTGCAGAGTCTCTATGACGGAACGCGCGTCATCGCCCTTCAATGAATAGAACTGGGTCTGGCCCTCCCGGCGGGCCTGCACATAGCCGTCTTTCCTGAGCAGCGCCAGGTGTTGCGAGATCGTCGACTGCCGCGCATCGAGCAGTTCCGCGATTTCGTTGACGGAGCGTTCGCCATCGATCAACTGGCAGAGGATCAGCAGGCGCTTCTCATTCGCCATGGCGGCAAGCAGCTGGTGGGCTCTACCCGCCTGTTTCTTCATGGCATCCGGATTGACCTTCATCACAGTGCTCCCACGGCGCGCGCCAGGCGCAGTTTTGCCAGTGCCAGCTTGTAGCGCGCGTCGTCGCGGTTACTCAGTGCCTGCTGACGCAGGGTCTCGGCATCGAGCACTTCGATGTTCGCGCTGGAGCCGGCCTCGTAGCGGTTCTGAACGACGCGCAGGTTCTCGATAGCCTGGTCGACAGCCGCCTCGGTAACCCGGGTACGGGCCTCGGCTTCCTGGCGGTCGTTCCATGCGCGGCGAACCTGTAATGCGATGGTGGTTGCCAGGTCACTGCGGGTATGACTGACTGCGAGCGCCTGCCGTTCCAGCGCGGCGGCGCGGTCCCGGTTGCGGCCGGCGTTGAACAGGTTCCACTGGAAGGAGACGCCCGCCATCCAGAATTCATCGGCGTCGAGGAACGCATTCTCGAGGTACATGTAGCCGCCGGTCAGCGCGAATTGCGGACGCGACCGGGCGCGTATGGCCGTCGAATTCTCGCGCAGCGAGTTTGCCTCGGCCTCCAGCGCAGCGAGTTCGTCGCGCTGCGCCGCGGCGGTCAGGATCATCGACTCCAGTGTTTCGCTTGCAGGAACCAGGTCATCGATGTCGAGCTCCGGGTCCAGTGCGACGGCCTGATCGAGCGGACGATTCAGGAATCGGTTGTAGGCCGCACGTGCGTAGTCGAGCGCGTTCTCGGCCTGCAGTTTGCGCTGCTCTGCGTCGGCGAGCGCCACGCTGGCGGCGAGAAAGTCATTCCTGGGTACCGAGCCGAAATCGTATTGTCGCTGCGCCAGTTCGGTGTGCGCCTGCAACGTCCTGACATTCGATTCGGCGACCTCGAGGCCGCTTTCGGCGCGGAGAACCTGGACGTAATGTTCGCCGGCCCCGAGCTTGATGTCCTGCAACACGGCGTCGTACTGCTCTTCCGACGCTGCGGCGGCGTACTCGGCGGCGCCGACGCCTGCGGATATGGCCCCGCCGGCATACAGCGGCAAGCTGACCTGCACGCCGGCCTGCAGGAAATTGTCGTTGTCGAAAAGCGGTTGCGATGTCGCGCCGCCGCCAAAGGCGAAGCGGGGCGCCTGGTCGAGTTGAGTGAACGCGCTGCTGACGTCCAGCCGCGGCCAGCGCTCTGCCTGTGCGCTGTCGAGGTTGAACCCGGCGGCATCCCGGCGCGCGGCCGCTGCGGCCAGCTGCTTGTGCGAGGCGACGGCGTCCGCCCAGGCCTGATGCAGATTCTCTGCACCCACGGTGGCAGGCAGGATGAAGACGGCGGCAAACGCGAGACAACGATAACGTGGTTTCATCGGCATTCCATTGAGTGGTTCATCGGACCCGGGGTCGGTCCTTTGATTAATTAGTATATTCTAATCTACGAATATACTAGAAATCAATAGCGAGAATCCCGCATTGAAACCAGCGGATCTGGCAGCTAGCGTGGCGGTTGCGCGATGCGCGTTCTGAGTTCCGTCAGAAATCCCTTGATCTGCAACGCATGGGCAGGACCCATCCGGATCAGGAGTTTCTGGCCGCCCGACAGGGCCTCGAGTTCCGGATCCGCGAACTCGTAGAGGACGTGCGGCTGCACAAGCCGAATGGGCTCTTCGGGCTCCGGCGTTGCCAGCAGGTGGTCGATGACCGCAACCACGCGGTCGTTCAGATAGGCGTCCGGGTAGCCGAGCTGCGCGAATGCTTCCTGCATCAGTGGATAGAAGCGGCGGTAGGTGGCCGCGAGTTCGTCGAGATCAGCGCCGGTCAACATGTTGACCAGGGGCTTGTAGCGATCGTAATTCTCGGCACCGAGATAGTACGGGCCGTTATCCCCGGCGGCGGAAACGATGAAGTTTCCGGACAGCCTCCCGACCGGCCGGATTTTCTCCGCAATGCGGCTGCGCGTGAGGTTGTCGACTGTTGCGACGGTCTTGTCGATCAATGCCTCGTCGGCAAGCAGTGTTTCGAGCTCGGGCCCGAAGATGTCGATCAGGGCGAGCGCGAAGTAACTGTCGCTTTCCTCGAGTGGCGGCAATTCGACGAGCTCGCCCTCGCCGGGCGTTACGCTCAGCGGCTCGACCGGGTGCAGCGGCTCCGCGGGCTCTGTCTCTGCGACCGGAGAGCGCTGTTCAACGGGCGTCGGCTCCGGCGTCGTCTTCGAGCCGTCCCAGAAGAACCAGGCGGCGGCCAGCGCGGCGGCAGCGACCAGCAGCGCGATCAGCCATTTGATTTCGGTGTCGTCCACGGCAAATGTCCACTATCCGGAGCCTTATGATAGCGCCGAATAGTGGACAGATGTGTCGTGGCTTGCCGTACTACTCGTACCGTAGCGCCAGCACCGGGTTGGCGCGAGCGATGCGGACCGCATGTCCGGCGACGGTACCCCAGGCCAGCAGCGTCGCGACCAGACCGGCCGCAAGCAGGACGGGTATCGTCGAATGTATGCGGTCGGCAAAGAAATTCAGGTAGACGCTGGACGCGAAGTAGGCGCCGGGCAGGGCGACCGCCAGGCCCCAGACTACGGGCTTGGAGAACTGCCAGACGAGCAGCCGTGCAATCTGGAGCGAGCTCGCGCCAAGCACCTTGCGCACGCCGATCTCCTTGGTGCGTTGCGCCGCCATGAATGCGGCCAGGCCGAACAGGCCGATCAGGGCAAGCGAGAAAGCGATGAACGCGAATCCAGCCAGCGCCATGTTCATGTACTTGAGGATGTCGTAGACATCGTTGAACGTGTCATCGAGGAAGCGCCCCTGGATGGGATAGTCGGGGATGACGCGATTCCATACGTCCTCGATTGCCTCGACCGTTTCCATGACGCTGCCACCGGTGATGCGGACGGACCCGATGCGGATGAAATCGGGATTCCACTGGTACATCCAAGGCTTCTCGGCATTGAAGAGACCGGTGATATTCTGCGTGGGTGCAACACCGACAATAACGTATTCAGGTACGCTGCCGCGCTCCTCGCTGAAGTTGTAGAACCGGTGGTTGATTGCTTCGGCCGGCGTTGCAACACCCAGCTTCTCGAGTGCCATTTCATTCACGATGACGTTGACCACTTCGGATTCATCGGTGTTTACATCGTTGGTTATGTCGCGGCTGAGCGGACGGCCGGTGAGGAGCCGGATGTCATAGGCGTCGAGAAACTCAGGGGTCGCGCTCAAATACTGCAGGCTGAATTTCCCGGCTTCATCGCCTGGCTGCAGCATGACGTTGGTCGAGGAGTTGTTTTGCTCGTAGGGCACCTGGCTCGAGTACGAGACGCTATCGACGTTCGGCAGTGCCTCGAGCTCGTGACGCAAGGTGTCGAGGCGGTCGCGGATGCTTTCCACGTTGAGTCGATCGAGGGTATAGATTTCCGAACGCGGGAAGATATAGCTCGACTCCTTGACCCTTTCGTTCTGGATATAGGAGATGGCTACGAGCGCCAGCATGAAAGCAGAGATCGCGAATTGCCCACCGATCATTACCGACCGGACCTTCGAACCTTTCTTTCCCTTCCTCGCGGAATCGCGCAGCGCATCGATAGGGCTCGCCCGCGTGATCAGCCATGCGGGGTACATGCCTGCAAGCAGGCCAACGAGGACGGTCGTGGCGACGAGCCACGGCAGTGTCCGCAGATAGTCGATTGTCAGCGCCTTGTTCGCGGCATTGTTGAGCAACGGAATAATGACCTCGAGTGCGGCGATGGCGATAACCATCGCGATCGCGGTGATGACCAGGCTCTCGACAAGAAATTGAGTCAGCAACTGCCCTTGTCCTGCGCCCATGGTCTTGCGCATCCCGACCTCGCGGCTACGTCCGAGCGACTGGGCTGTGGCGAGGTTGGTGTAGTTGACACAAGCGACGACGAGTACCAGAAAACTGAGCAGGGAGATCACGGATATGACAGGAAGGCCGATCAGATCCCAGATCGCCGTGTTTGCGAAACTCAGTGGATGCACGTCGAATGACTGGATGACCTGGAGCTGTTGCTCCGGAACCACCCTGTCGAACATTGCCGTCATCTGCGCCTGCAGCCACTCCCCATCGAGTTCAGGCGGCAGCAATACGTAGGTCATGTTGCCGAAAGAGAGATTCGTCCAGTTACCGGAGACGTCGAGATCACGCATGCGCTGCAGCGCCTGTATCGGTGCGATGAACTCCAGCGGCGACTCGATGACAAGCTGGGAGTTGAAGTGCGAATTCAGTGGTACATCCTCGAATACGGCTGCCACGTGATAGTCGAACTCGTTATCCAGCGTGATCACCTCGCCGATTACATCTGTGCGGCCGAAATACTTGATTGCCGTCGATTCGGAAATCACCAGTCCGGACGGATCATCGAGTGCCGTATTGTCACCGTGCAGGTAATTCAGTTCGAAAATCTGCAACAGTGCCGAATCTGAAAAGCGGATGGATTGGTAAAAGCTCTCCGGGCCCATCGTGATCAGGAACTCACTCGCAATCGTTCTGGCGACAGCCTCGACGTCCGAAAGCTCGGCCTCAATGATCGGGCCGACCGCTGACTGAACAGCATTGAACTTGTTGATCCCGACATTTAGCTCAGGAGCTGCGGTTGCACCAATCGTATAAATACGGTCGTACTTCTCGAAGAAGTCGTCGTGCGTGAGTTCGTATTCGACGATCAGGCCACCAAAAACATAAATGGTGAGACCGATCGCCAGCCCGGTGATGTTGATTGCCGCGAACCCCTTGTTCTTCTTGAGATTGCGCAGCGCTATCTTGACGTTGTTCCAGAACATGGTTTGCCTCGTTCCGCGCGCCCGCTCAGGCGGCGCGCGTGTTGTCCGTAATAATGTGGCCGTCGAAGAGGTTGACGGTGCGGTGCGCATAGTCGGCGTGTGCCGGCGAGTGCGTCACCATCACGATCGTCGTGCCCTCCTTGTTCAGCGAGCGGAGCAGCTCCATCACTTCCTGGCCGTGCACGGAGTCCAGGTTGCCGGTGGGCTCGTCCGCGAGTATCAGCGGCTGGTCGCCGACGACGG
>JAACFE010000098.1 GCA_009937525.1 Gammaproteobacteria bacterium | reverse complement strand
CGTGGTACCGCATTACGACTACAGGATGTATCCGTAAGCGCGGTTACGGGCTGAGCTGCGGGAGCGCTTCTCGAAGCGCGATCATCGCGCGCCGAGTAGGAGCGGGCCTCGGCGCGCCATGGTTGGCTGTAGGAGCGGGCTTCGGCCCGCGATGGTTCGCGGTTCGAGAACCGCTCCTAAAGCTGATCGCGCCGTTACTACTTCGTATTTTCCAGCTTCCAGAGCCTGTTTTCGCTGCACTCCGTAAGGTCTTCGAACAAGCCGTCGACCTCATCCCCGGCGTCGCTGTCGAGCAGTTCCGCCGTCGCGGCCCAGGACGACAGGCTGGGATAGGAGTCGATGAAAAGGAAGACTTCCTGATTGCCGACGACGGCGGTGCCGACCGAACTGGTGATTCCTCCGCCCTCGACCTTCTCGTTCACGAATTTCAGCCACTTGCTGTTGGCCGCCTGCACCGCCTCCATCTCGACGCCATCTTTCAGCTTGCAGGTGTATACATTCTCAATACTGTCAGCGGACGCGAGCCCGGAAACGCCCACGGCGAACACGGCCAACAGGGCCGTCATTTGCTTCCTCATGATTTTCTCCCTCATCTTATTGTTGTCAGGTTGGTGGTGCGTTGAACATATTATTCCGAATCAATGCCGCTGTCCTTATAAATCGGCAACTTAAGAGCCGGTTTCCGCTGTTATTGACAAGCTTGAAGGCGCTGTGAAATTCTCAGAGCCGATGTAAAAGGCACGGCGTCTGAAAGGACGCTTCGCAAAGCCACCGGTCTACGGTCGTTTGCTAGGACAGCGGGGTTACCATCAATGGCATTCATGCTAGGCATTACGCCGTGGCCAGTCGCCTCGGCGTTACTCTGGATCATACTCATCGTCTCCGCGCTGTACCTGGCGCGCGCGACCGCGCACAAGGCGATCCAGGCAATGGCGCGGGCATTCCACCGCGGTTTTCGAACGGCGTCCAAAGCGGTAGCGCGCTCACAGGAGAATCTCGCCGCGCGCAACAGGGACGTGCTGCTTGCCGCGGGTCGCGAGGCCAAGGAACGCGTAATCGAACGCGAATTCGACCGCATCAACGATACGGTGCGCAAGGATCTCGGCAATCACGCGGGGCTGCATCGTTCGCTCGATGAATCGATCAAGCGCATCGAGGACGATCACCAGCAGTCAGTAAACGTGCCGCCGGA
This sequence comes from Gammaproteobacteria bacterium, assembly GCA_009937525.1. Classification (GTDB taxonomy): domain Bacteria; phylum Pseudomonadota; class Gammaproteobacteria; order Steroidobacterales; family Woeseiaceae; genus UBA1847. The sequence goes on along the minus strand of JAACFE010000098.1, from coordinate 13,171 downwards.
CCCGCCGGGCTGGGTGAAAGCGGTCGAGGCCATTGCGAAGATCGACGAGCGCGAGGGGCGCTTCGGCGTCAGCAATATTCTGAGCGATATTCACAAGTCGCTGGTCAAGGCACACAAAGAGGCGATGACGGCTTACCTCTCGGCGTCCAAGCAGCGCCACCTGCTGCTAAAGGGGATGCGGCCCGACTGGCGGGCAATACAGAAGACGCTCTTGCAGGTCGGCAAGAACGTCGACAGCCTGCTCGCGCGTTCCGTGACGATCGACCGCCTCATGCAGGAATACGAGGATATCGTGCGCGGCCAGGACCGTGCGGTCTCCGTCCTGTCGTCGTCATCGCTCGTGAACTTCTTCGTCTCGGCGCTGGTGCTTACGGTCGCGATCGGCGGCGCCGCGATCAACTTCTCGCTGATCGCGCGGCCGATGGCGGAAATGGTCGGCGGCACGAGCCTGATCGGTGGTTACCGCACGGCCGATATCGCGGCGCTGGTCATCATCATGGTGGAAATCTCCATGGGGCTCTTCCTGATGGAGTCGCTGCGCATCACGCGTCTGTTCCCCGTCATCGGCGCGTTGCCCGACAAGGTGCGGGTGCGCATGGCCGTCATCACGTTCACGATCCTGCTGTTGCTCGCGAGCGTCGAGGCAGGACTTGCCTACATGCGCGAAGTGCTGCTGCACGATGAGCTCGCAACGAGCGCGCTGCTGCGCGGAGACGCGGCCGCGACCGCGACTAACGAATACCTCTGGATCACCACCGCGGCGCAGATGGGCATGGGCTTCATCCTGCCGTTCGCGCTGACCTTCGTGGCGATTCCGCTCGAGACCTTCGTGCACTCGCTGCGCACGGTCGTCGGCATGATCGGTATCTCGCTGTTGCGCTTTACATCGTTGTTGTTGCGGCTGCTCGGCAATGCCTCGCTGCACATCGGCACCTTGCTCGAGCAGCTCTACGACCTGCCGCTGTTCGTGCCCCTGTGGCTCGAACAGCGCATGGGCCACGACGGCAACGGCAAGGGCCGTCGCGCTTACACCGGGGAGGCACGATCATGAAACGCCTGGTCCCGTTGATGCTATGCACTGTGCTCGCGGCCTGCGGTCAGCAGGGGCCGCAGAACACGGGCGTCTACATGCTGCTGGATACGTCCGGAACCTACCGGGAGGAGCTCGACAAGGCGGAGCAGATCATCCGCTATACTTTGTCGCGTCTCGGCGAGACCGACACGTTCGCGGTGGCACGGATCGACACCGGCAGCTTCAGCGAGAAGGACATCGTCGCGAAGGCATCGTTCGATGATCGGCCGAGCGCCGTAAACCGCCAGAAGCGGGCATTCGCGCAACGGGTCGCGGACTTCGTGGAAAGCGCCAATTCGTCGCCGTACACGGACATCTCGGGCGGCATCCTGCAGGCGGTGGAGTATCTCAACGAAAAGGGTACCGGCAACAAGACCATCCTGATCTTCTCGGATCTCAAGGAGGACCTGGAGGCGGGCTACGTGCGTGAGTTCGAGCTCGACCTGGATGGTTTCAGGGTCATCGCGCTGAACGTGACGAAGCTCCGCAGTGACAATATCGATCCGCGGGAGTACCTGGGACGGCTCGAGTCCTGGCAGGGGAAGGTCGAAAAGGCCGGCGGCGAGTGGAGTGTGATCAATGACCTGGACGGTCTGGACGGCCTGCTGTAGGTAGGGAGGGAACCTTATGCCCGCTTATGTCGTGTTGGCTACTGGGGTGGGGATGAAAAGAAATTGAACATGGATCTTAAGAAGACCGATTTCGGGGAACGGGCATTCGGTAAGGACTCCAAATTGCCCGTTGCGGTCAAGTACGAGTCGCAGCAGCACGCGCTCGACTTTATCTGGAGCATATTGGGCAGCGGGAACGCGATCGGCGTTATCGAGGGTCCGCAAGGCTCCGGCAAATCCACGGTGATGCGCCAGTTCGTCGGCGAACTTCCGCGCGATACCTCTGTTGCCGCGCTGGACGGCACGGGTTTCAAGCCGCGTGGCTTCGTATCGGAGATTCTCGCGCGCTACGGCTATCCGACAGACCTGCAGACTACCGAGGAGCTGCTGCAGCTGCTCTCAATGTTTGCCGGGCAGCAGACGCGCAGCTACCAGCCGCCCATCGTGATGATCGACAACGCGGACAGGATGTTGCCCAGCACGCTCAAGACCCTGGGCAAGATGGCCGCCATCACCGAGGGCGGCAAACCGGCCCTGCGCATCATACTCACGAGCTGCCGCCGGCTGAACGCGCTGTCCGAGAAGGACGGCAAGCTGGGGGCGGAGCGCCCGATCGAGGTGCAGCAGCTCGCGCCGATGACGGTCAACGAAGCGCTCATCTACCTGCATGCACGCCTCGAGGCCTGCGGTGTCGGCGTTCCCGATTCCGTGTTTCCGGGTGACGCCTGCGACAAACTGCACGAGATCTCCAAGGGCTGGCCCGCGCGGTTGAATGCGCTCGCGCTGACGGCGATCAAGCGCTCCGAGCAGTTGCCCGTCACCGTCACGCGGATCATGAAGCGTCCCGAGAAACTCCCGGCAGAGCGACGGCCGCCGAGCCTCGTGATATCGAAGAACGGCAAGACGCTCAGGGAATTCGTCTTCGACGACAGGAAAGTGCTGATCGGCCGCTCTGACTTTGCCGATATCGTCATCGATGACGAATTCTGCAGTAAGTTTCACGTGCTGCTGATGCTCTACTCCGATGGCCTCGTGCTGCTGGACCTGAACAGTGTCAACGGCACGACGGTCAACTCCGTCAGGGTCAAGAGCACGTTGCTGCTCGACAACGACGTCATTTCGCTGGGCCACCATCGACTGAAGGTAATGAACGTGCCTGCGCCGGACCAGGTGGCGGCCGGGAGCATTACCGCGGCGGATACGCGCCGCATGAAGAACCTCGATGAGATGCGCAGGAAGCGAAAGGCGCAGCTGAAGGCCGTGCCGTCGAGGGCCCGCAAGAAGTCCTGAATCGAGCGATCAGCCCCGGGGTTTCAGTGCATGGCCAGGTGCAGCGGCCGGCGCCGTGCGCCCCAGTGACCCGGCCGGGCCTCGAACATGCCGGCGATCGGCTCGCCGCAGGCCCCGCATCGGGCTTTGCCGTCGTCCACGGCAAGATTCCAGCCGCCCAGTTCGTAGCCGTCCCGGCCGATTACGAGGGTGTCGCAGCCCGGGCAGTAGGTGCTGGCACCCGCGGGATCGTGCACGTTTCCGGTGTACACGTAGTGCAGGCCGTTGCGCAGCCCGATGTCGCGGCAGCGCGTCAGCGTGCTTTTCGGCGTGCTCGGCTTGTCCATCATCTTCCAGCTCGGGTGGAATGCCGTGAAGTGCAGCGGAACGTCGCACCCGAGATTGTCCGCGATCCAGCGGGTCATGGCGTCGATCTCGCTATCCGAGTCATTCTCGCCCGGGATCAGCAAGGTCGTCAGCTCGAGCCAGGCATTCGTTTCCGATTTCAGGTACCGCAGCGTGTCGAGCACCGGGTCGAGGTGGCCGCCGCAGATCTTCCAGTAGAAGCGCTCCGTGAACGCTTTCAGGTCGACGTTGACTGCATCCATGCGGCGGAAGAATTCCTCGCGAGCGTCTTCCGTGATGTAGCCGGCGGTGACCGACACGTTCCTGATATCACGCTCGTGGCAGGCGGCGGCGACGTCGACCGCGTACTCGAGGAAGATCACCGGGTCGTTGTACGTGTAGGCGACGCTGCGGCTGCCGGCGTCCGCCGCGGCGGCGGCAATAGCCTCAGGAGTCGCGGTCGCCTGCAGGCGATCGAATTCGCGGGATTTGCTGATGTCCCAGTTCTGGCAGAACTTGCAGGCGAGGTTGCAGCCGGCAGTGCCGAACGACAGGACCGACGTGCCGGGCAGGAAGTGATTCAGGGGCTTCTTCTCGATCGGATCCACGCAGAAACCGCTGGAGCGTCCGTAGGTCGTCAGCAGCATCTCGTCGTCGCCGTTGCCCCGCACGAAGCAGAGCCCGCGCTGGCCGGCGTGCAGCTTGCAATACCGCGGGCACAGGTCGCACTGCAGGCGGCCGTCGTCGAGCCGGTGCCAGTAGCGGGCGGGTTCGCCCCGTATGGTGTTCGCGGTGTCCATGTGTTCTGACTCTTATATATGGATGCCACGCGGCCCGGAATCAATGCGTAACCCGTAAAGGTACCTATTTCTATTGTGCGCCAGCGGCCTAATATTAGCCGGATGTGCCCGGCAGAGCCGCTATGAGCGTTGTCAGAGAACCCGCTGTCGCAGGCCGGTTCTACCCGGAGGACCCGGGCGAACTGAGGGCGCTCGTCAATGGGTTGCTCGAAGGGGTGACCCCGGGCGCCGGGGTCGCGCCCAAGGCGCTGGTCGCACCGCACGCCGGTTACATCTATTCCGGGGCGGTCGCGGCGTCCGCGTATTCCCGCCTGCTGCCGTACCGCGACACCTACCGTCGCGTCGTGCTGCTCGGTCCCTGCCACCGCGTGCCCGTGGCAGGCATGGCGGTCAGCGGTGCGGAGGCGTTCCGGACGCCGCTCGGCGACGTACCCGTGGACCGCGAGACCGTCGCCGAGCTCGAAGCGAAGGGCATCCGGGTCTTCGAGCCTTCGCACCAGTATGAACACAGCCTCGAGGTACAGCTGCCGTTCCTGCAGACGGTGCTCGGCGAATTCAGCATCGTCCCGGTGCTGGTGGGGGAGGCGCGGCCGCAGGCGGTGGCCCAGCTGCTGGAGATGCTCTGGGGCGGGCCGGAGACGCTGATCGTCATCAGCTCCGACCTGAGTCACTACCTCGACTACAACGCGGCGCGTTCGCAGGACTCGAGGACCTGCCGGCGCATCGAGCAGCTCGATGCAGATATCGGTCACGAGGACGCCTGCGGCGCTACACCGCTGCGCGGGCTGCTGCTGGCGGCAAAACGCCGTGGTATGGACGTCAGCACGCTCGACCTGAGAAATTCCGGCGACACGGAGGGAGACCGCGACTTCGTCGTCGGCTACGGCGCCTGGATGTTCGTCTGATGCGCACGCTGCTGCTTTGCGTGTTGGTTCTCGCCGCGCCCGCGCTTGCGGACGATGCGGATTTTGAAGCGTTGCGAGCCGATCTCGTCGACGAGGTGCGGATCTATGCGGGCTACGCCGGCGACGATCCGTTCAGCGATGCCGTACTCGGGGTCATCGGCCGCGTCGAGCGTCACAAGTTCGTGCCGATGCAGCAGGCGCGCTACGCCTATGAAAACCGGCCGCTGCCGATCGGGCACGGCCAGACGATTTCACAGCCCTACATCGTGGCCCTGATGACCGACCTGCTCGAACCGGAAGATACCCACGTCGTGCTCGAGGTGGGCACCGGGTCCGGTTACCAGGCCGCGGTGCTCGCGGAGCTCGTGGACCATGTCTATTCGATCGAGATCATCGAGGCGCTCGCGACGTCGGCTGGCAAGCGCCTGCAGAGCCTGGGCTATGACAACGTGACCACGAAACTCGGCGACGGCTACTACGGCTGGGAGGAGCACGCGCCGTTCGACTCGATCATCGTTACGGCCGCGGCGAGCCACGTTCCACCGCCGCTCATCGAGCAACTGAAGCCCGGGGGAAAGATGGTCATCCCGGTCGGCGGCCGCTTCATGACGCAGCTGCTGTTGCTGCTGGAAAAAGGCGATGACGGGGAGATCGTGACGCGGCAGATCGGCGCCGTGCGTTTCGTGCCGCTGACCGGCGAACACTGAGTTCCGTGCGGCGCCTGCTGTTCGCCACGCTGTTGGTTTCCGCGGCGGCTATCGGCTACGAGATCCTGTTGATGCGCGTGCTGTCGATCGTGCAGTGGCATCATTTCGCCTACATGATCATCAGCCTGGCGCTCCTGGGTTACGGCGCGAGCGGCACCTTCATCGCGGTATTGCGTAGCCGGCTGGAGTCACGATTCGAGACCGCTTTCGCGACCAGCGCGCTGCTCTTCAGCATGGCGATGCTCGCTTGCTTCGTCGCAGCCCAGCGGGTCCCTTTCAATGCACTCGAGATCGTCTGGGATAGTGGCCAGTTCCTGAACCTGACCGTCGTCTACCTGGTCTTCTTCGTGCCGTTCTTCTTCGCGGCCTGCTGCATCGGGCTGGCCTTCACCTGCCGCGGCGGCGACGCGAGCCGCATCTACTTTTTCGACCTGTTCGGGGCCGGTCTTGGCGCGGTGCTCGCCATCGCACTGCTGTTCATCGCCAGTCCCCAGACGGCCCTGGTGTTGCTGGTCCTCCTGCCGCTTGCTGCTTCGGGGCTCGTGGCATCGATGCTCGCCTCGCGGCTGCCGCTCGCCGGAGTGCAGTTCACGTGGCTCGCGCTGCTCGCCTTCGGCATCCCGCAAGCGCATCTCGACCTGCGCATATCTGAGTACAAGGGACTGAGCCAGGCGCTGCAGGTCATCGACAGCCGGATACTCGACCAGTCGTCGAGCCCGCTCGGCTATATAACGGTTGTGGACAGCCCGACCGTGCCGGTGCGCCACGCGCCGGGGCTGAGTTTCAACACGCGGCACATCCCGCCGGAACAGCTCGCCGTGTTCACGGATGCGGACGGCATGAGCGCGATTACCCGCTACGACGGTGATCCCGGTTCCGTCGCGCACCTCGGCGACCTGACGGCGGCGCTGCCGTTCGGTTTGCTCGAGGAGCCGGCCGTGCTGATCCTCGGCGCCGGCACGGGCAGCGACGTACTGATGTCGCTCTACCACGGCGCGAGCCGCGTCGACGCCGTGGAGCTCAATCCGCAGATGACGGAACTCGTCGCGCAGCGCCATGCGGACTTCGCGGGCCGCATCTACGACGATCCGCGCGTCACGGTACACACCGATGAGGCCCGGGGATTCGTCTCACGCAACGACGACGCGTACGACCTCATACAGATCGGGCTGCTCGATTCCTTCGGCGCCTCCGGGGCCGGCGTGCAGGCGCTTAACGAAAGCTACATCTACACGGTCGAGGCGCTGCGCGCGTACCTGGACGATCTCGGGGACGGGGGACTGCTCGCCATCACGCGCTGGATCAAGATGCCGCCGCGCGACAGCGTGAAACTGCTCGCGACCGCGATCGATGCGCTGCGGCAATCGGGCGTGAGCGAACCGGGACAGAACATCGCGATGATCCGCAGCTGGAACACGAGCACGCTGCTCGTGAAGAACGGCGCGTTCACGTCGGCCGAGATCGAACGCATCCGCGAGTTCGCTCGCTCGCGATCCTTCGATACCGCGTATTTCCCCGGCATGCGCGCCGCGGAGGCCAACCGCTTCAACCGGCTTGCCGAGCCCTATCTCCACGATGCGGCCGTCGCCTTGTTGAGCGACAGCAGTGGCAACTTCCTCGAGCGCTACAAGTTCGACGTCGAGCCGGCCACCGACGACCGTCCCTACTTCTTCCATTTCTTCCGCTGGCAAACGCTTCCCGAAGTGATGGCCCTGCGCACGGCGGGCGGTGCCGGCCTGATCGAGTGGGGCTACCTCGTGCTCGTCGCGACCCTGGTCCAGGCGGCCGTGCTGGGCCTCGTGCTGATCCTGCTGCCCCTGTCACTGGTCAGGCGCACCTGGCCAGCCGGAACAGGGAGGAACTTCGGGTTCTATTTCCTCTTGCTCGGGCTTGCGTTCCTGTTCGTCGAGATGGCCTTCATCCAGAAGTTCACGCTGTTCCTGAGTAATCCGCTTTACTCGGTCGCAGTCGTCCTGAGTGGCTTCCTCGTTTTCGCCGGCCTCGGCAGCGCCGCGTCGGAGCGGCTGGCACGGAGCTTACCCTGGCGGGGCGTCTCGCCGGTGAGCGTTGCGGTCGCCGCGATTGCGGTGCTGGCGCTCGTTTACGTGTTCATATTGCCGGCCGTGTTCGGGCGATTCATCGGGCTTGCAGACCCGGCAAAGATTGCCGTGTCCCTGGCGCTCATCGCGCCGCTGGCCTTCTTCATGGGCATGCCGTTCCCGCTCGGCCTCACTCGATTGTCCGGTCTCGCGGCGGGCTTCGTCCCCTGGGCGTGGGGGATCAACGGCTTCGCCTCGGTCGTCAGTGCCGTGCTCGCGACGCTGCTCGCGATCGAATTCGGTTTCAACGTGGTGATCGTGCTGGCGCTGGCGCTGTACGCCCTGGCTGCCTGGGACGAGGCCGTCAGCCGCTCCCGTTGATGTTGTCGGCCTTCGGGCTGGTATTGACGGCCTGCATCTCCAGCAGGTCCACCTGGCGTCGCAACTGCTTCAGGGCGATCCCCATCGACAGGCGTCGCAACGGGTGCAGGGGGCGTGCGGCGTCGACCTGTTCGATGTAGTCCCTCGCCTCCTCGAAGCGGCGTTGCGCGGCCAGGCGCGAGACGATCAGGGCGTCGACCTTGTTGTTGCGCCAGGCGCTTCGTGCGCGTTCGAGTTCTCGCGTCGCCGCCGACTGATCGCCATCCTCCATGGCAATCCCGGCCAGCAACAGGTGGTACGAACTCATGAAGCGCCTGTTGCTGGCGTAGATCGGTCGATACCGTTGCAGTCCGTCTCGGAGATAGCGAGCATCAGGCCGTCCAGCAGTTTAGCGACCGAATTGTCGAACCTGATCGATGGCAGCGCCATCTCGAGGTCCTCGACCAGCGGCGTGTAGTCGCGATCCGAGGCGAGCCTGCAGGATACCGCCAGTTCGTGGAGCCGCAGGTAGGCGTATTCGGGGTTCTGCGCGACGAACTCCTGCAGCGTAATGACGCCAACCGGCCCGGCAATTTCTGTCATCTGCCGTGCCGCAAGGTGAGCCGCCGCGCGGACGGAGCCCGGGGAGTGAAGTTTCCAGTTTGCAGCCGCCTCGAGCGGCTTGCCCCACAACGAGGTCACGCTGAACAGGATGGCGGCGTTCAGGAGCACGTAGGCACCGACCGCCAGGCGGGCCATGTTGCGGTATTGCCCCTCGATCGACAGCAGCAGACAGCTCAGCGCGAACACCGGCCCGAGCAGCGGAATATAGTTGCGGTGCTCGAAGTAGAGTTCCAGCGGCACGGTGGTCGATTCGAGCAGGTGGCCCGTGACGAACCACAGGACGGCAAAGGCCGCCAGCGGGTATTTCCTGCGCCAGGCCAGCGCGCCGGAAACCAGCAACAGCCAGGATGCGACCGCGACGAACGCGACGGGGTCGAGGATCGAACGGACCAGCGGATAGCCGTCGTGAAACGGACCGTAGCGGGCCGGCCGCGCGACGAAGGCGTTGAACACATAGTCCCAGAGCACCTGCGCCTGGGTGATCAGGCGTTCCCAGCCGGTCATTCCGCGCCTGAGCACCGTGTCGTCGGAGTAAGGCAGCTTGCTCGCGAGGAAGAGGAGTATGACGAGCGTCGGCAGCCCCAGACAGACGAACTGCCAGCCACGCCATGTCCTGGCTCCGACGTTCGCCGGCGACTGCAGCAGCGTCGCTTCAAGCACCAACACCAGGCTGGGCAGCAACGCGCCGTTCTCCTTCGACAATACGGCAAGCAGTGTTCCCAGCAGCAGAGCCATCGTCATGCCTGCGAGCGCGGAGTTTGCATCCGTGTCGAGGCGGCTGCGCGCATACAGGTAACCGTTCAGGCCCAGCAACGAGAAAGTCGCCGCCAGGGTGGCCATGCGCTGCACGATCATCAGCGACGAGGACGCGAGCAGGGGCAGGAACATCCATAGCGCCATCGCGGCGACGGCGATCCACAGGTCGTTCGGCGGATCGACCTTGCGCGCCCGGGCCAGCTGCAGGAAGAACAGGCAGGCGAGCAGGGCGTTAACAAGGTGAATCACGATGTTCACCCGGATGAATGCCGGCGGCGACTCGCTCCAGCCAGAGGCTTGCGGGACGAATGTCGCGAGCGACAGCGGCCGCCCGGTAGGGCCGGCGACCCCCGAGGTCACGAACTGCAGCGCGGTCTCCGCATCTTCGATCGAGGCGAGCCCGGACAGGTTCGCCGCGTCGTCCAGCAGGAACACGCTGTTCGTCCCCGGCTGGTAGGCAAGCCAGCCGAGCGCGAGTATCGCCATGACGGCGATAACGACGACGGACGAGTTTCGGAGCCGGGTGTCGGTCACGTCGGGAATCTGGTGCTCGTTCGGAGGATTAGCCGCAATTTATACACGCTCCGCAGCGGCTGCACTGTACAGCGTCACAGTTGTCGGCTTTGTTTACGTAATATCGCGGCCGCGTGCGGCGGGACGATCGAGGGAAATCAGGGGGCACGCGCAGGGGCGCAGCGCGTTACGCCGTGGTGGCCTTGCTCGACGGCCCGATATCGAGCTCGGTGCGAACCCGGTTGCGGCCCGCTTCCTTGGCCTCGTACAGTGCCATGTCGGCCCGCTGGATCAGCGTCTCGGCCTCGTCGCCGGCGCGCGCCTCGGCGACGCCGAGACTCAGGGTGACGAACAGCTGCGTGGAGTCCTCGGTGAACGGGTCGCCGAGCACCCGGATTCGGATGCGCTCCGCGAGGTCGCGGGCAACGTCGAGCGATGCGTTCTCGAAGATGACGAGGAACTCCTCGCCGCCATAGCGTCCGACGATATCACTGCTTCGTGCGCCGGTGACGATACGCGTCGCAACGTCGTGGAGGACGTGATCGCCCACCAGGTGCCCGTGCGCGTCGTTGATCTGCTTGAAGTGATCGAGATCCGCCATCACCGCGCACAGCGGTTTTTCGTCCTTCAGTGCACGGCTGAGCTTCTCTTCGAGCGCCTGTACGACGAAGCCGCGGCTGTGTACCCGGGTGACGCTGTCGAATCGCAGGCTGCGCCGCAGCAGCTCGCTCTCCTCGCGGCAGACGGTGATCGAGTCCTCGAGGTCGTGTATTTCGGTCGAATGGTAAATCTCGATCGCGAGCGACATGTCGAGCGACGTTATCTTGACGATGAAATGCGCCAGTTCGGCAAAGGCGTCGGGTTTCTCCCTGATCTCGTCCGGAACCAGTGACAACAGCATGTTCTGCAGCTGGCAGTAAAAACTCTGGTACAGGCTCAGCGAAACGCCCGCACGCTCGTGAGCCGCGCCGACACGCAGGCGGCTTTCGAAATAATCGGGCGTGTCGAACTGCACGCCCAGGTTCAGCAGGTACGTGCGCTGCATCATCTTGAGGTGATTGATCCGGCCCTCGTCGAGGCCCATCAACCGGAACTCCGGAGTCTGCTCGAGTGCCTCGTAGAATTCCTCGATAATTCCGTCGACGTTGGGCTGGATAAGGTGGGACTGCAGTTCTTCGGCGATCATCGGAATGGCGGGACCACCGAGCCCGAGCAGGTTCAGGCGTTCGACGATGGCCGAACGGTCGAATCCGAACTGCTGGCACAATTCATTGTCCATCTGTCCGCCAAGCAGTAACCCAAGCCGGATCATCGTAGCGGCGAACACCCCCCTGCCATATACGTAGTTTTGCCCACATATAGCGATACAGGGCCGCCAGCCGATCTTTGTTCCACGTCTGGCACCCGTGCCGTCCCTGTGAAAAGATGCACACATGAACCTGCGTGCAATTTCGCTCGTTGCGCTGCCGGTCATCGCCTTGCTCACCTTGCCCGGCTGCGGCCCTGGCGGCGACGGTGTGTCGCAACGCGATGCCGCTCCGGTAATTGTGCGGCGCGGCAACGGAGAAGACCCCGGAACCCTCGATCCGGCGCGAGCCGAAGGGGTGCATTCGTTCAGCGTCCTCACCGATCTCTACGAAGGCCTGCTGGCGCTCGACGCCGATGGCAGCGTCATTGCCGGTGTCGCCGAGTCCTGGCAGGCCAGCCAGGACGGGCTGACGTACACGTTTCGCCTGCGGGACGACGCGAAATGGTCGAGCGGGCAGCCCGTCACCGCTCACGACTTTGTCCACGGGATGCGCCGCACGCTGAATCCCGACACGGGCTCGGCCTACAGCTTCCTGCTCTACGCGATACGCAATGCCGAGGCAATCGCGAAGGGTGGCCTGCCGACAAGCGAACTTGCTGTCACCGCCCCCGACGAAGCGACCCTGGTCATCGAGCTGCACTCGCCGGCGCCGTACCTGTTGTCGGTACTTACGATGCCGATCGCGTTCCCGTATTTCGACGACGGCCGCGATCCCGGCGGGCGCTTCGCGGACCCGGAGCGGTTCGTCGGCAACGGCCCGTTCCTGCTCGCGGAGTGGCAGCCGGGGAGCCGGATACGGTTGCGCAGGAACCCGCTGTTCCGGGAAGCGGATACGGTCGCAATCGACGAAGTGCACTACCTGCCGATCAGTGAGCCCATCACCGAAGTCAACATGTATCGCGCGGGAGAGCTGGAGATCACGTTCGCCGTGCCGGGCTCGCACGTCGACAAGCTGCGGAAGACGCATGCTGCCGACCTGCGGATCGCGCCATTCCTCGCACTCTATTACCTGGCATTCGATCTCGGCGAGGCGCCTTTCGACGATCCGCTGCTGAGGCGGGCGTTGTCGATGGCGATCGACCGGGATGCGCTGGTGCGGATAACGGGTCGCGGCGAGCAGCCGGCTTACGGGCTGGTGCCGGACAGCGTCAACGACTACACGCCGGCCCGATTCAGCTGGATGTCCCTGCCCGCGGAGGAGCGGCTGGCGCAGGCGCGCAATCTTTATGCGCAGGCTGGCTATTCGTCCTCGGCGCCGCTGACGATAACCCTGCTGTACGACGCCGCTGACATACACGAGACCATAGCGCTGGCCGTGAGCGAGATGTGGCGCAACACCCTGGGCGTCGACGTGCGCCTCGAGAAGCGCGAATGGAAGCATCTGCTGGCTGCGCGAGAGAATCCCGCCGAATGGCAGGTGATGCCGTTTGCCTGGAGCGGCGATTACGACCATCCCGCCACGTTCACCGACCTGTTCCATTCCGAAAGCCCGCAGAACCTGCCCGGGTACGCCAACGACCGCTACGATGCGTTGCTCGACGAGGCCGGCGCGACGCTCGACCGGGACGAGCAGATGCGCCTGTACGCGGCTGCCGAAGCCGTCGCGCTCGAGGACGATCCGATCGCGCCGCTCTATTTCTTCGTGAGCAAGCACCTGGTATCGCCGTCCATCGCGGGTTTCGAGAGCAATGCGCTCGACCGCCACCCGAGCCGCTACCTGAAAAAACAATAGCTTATTGGCGGTGCTGGGAACTCCTGCCTGCAGGAGCGGGCTTTAGCCCGCGACGGTCGCGGTTCAGGAACCGCTCCTACAACCCAATCGTGCCCCTGTGGGGGCGGGCTTTAGCCCGCGACGGTCGCG